>CAZHHH010000013.1:8764-35284 GCA_964532085.1 uncultured Marinilabiliaceae bacterium | reverse complement strand
CTCCCCCTTTAGGGGGTCGGGGGGTTAAATTATAAATAGTATTTAAACAAAAACATTAAAAATATTGCTTTTGTTACCTTTAAAGATAACTTTGTTAGAGCTAAAAACAGATATTATGGACAAATACACAAACATAACGACATTTGAAGAGCTAATAAATGAAGAGCACGGTGAAATTGGTACAAACAGTCGTAGTAAATATGAAGAGGGTGCTCAGATGTTTATTGTTAGCGAAATGTTGAAAGAGGCTCGTCGAGAAGCTAATTTAACACAAGAAGAACTGGCAGAGAGAGCTGGAACAAAGAAAAGTTATATTTCAAAAATTGAAAATGGTAAAGGAAATATACAACTGTCAACTTTATTCAGGATTTTTGAGCAAGGATTAGGTCGAAAAATAGGATTAACTTTTTTATAGAAGAATAAACAAATCAATATGTTTTTATTTGTAGAGGCGCACGGCCGTTGCCTCTACAAATAAAAAATAGATATTATACGCACAGACTTATTTATTGCGGTCGCTAACTGATTAGGGTGCCAATCAAAGCGGTCGCCCACGTAGGAGCGCCCCTACTCATTAAAACCGCCGAAATATTTCATAAATTGTACTCTTTCAAAAAGTTCAGAATTTTTTGGGAATAATTTTTCTCCAACGCCTTTTACAGCATCTAAATCCTCTAAATTATTCTTTTCCATCCAATCTTTTAATGCTGATAAAAAGTCTAATATATAAGTATTACCATTTTTATAAAGAGCCGACACCACCTGAACAGTTGACGCACCAGCAACTAACATTTTAATAAATGAATCGGTTGAATGAACACCAGTTGATGCAGAAATATCAACAGAATTTAATTGCTTAGATAAAATAGATGTCCATCTCAACGGCCAAACGTAGTCGTTGGGATTTGAATAGACCTGTGTTGGTTTTAAACTCAAACTGTTCAAATCAAAGTCAGGATTATAAAATCTATTAAAAAGTACGATGCCGTCAACACCAATCTCTTCCATTTGAGAAATAACGTGCGGTAAATCTGTAAAATATGGAGATAACTTTACAGAAACTGGAATTTTCACATACTCTTTTACTTTTCGTATAATATTAATATACTGCTCAGTTATTTTTGATGCATTTTCTGTTGGAGAAGTTGAATTTATAGAAATATTTAATTCTAGCGCATCAGCACCTGCAGTTTGCAAACTAGCTGCATAAGCAAACCACTCACCAACTGAACGACAGTTTATACTTGCTATAATTGGAATATCACAGCTTTTTTTAACCTCCGAAATTAAATCCGCTGTCTTTTTTAATCGCTCATCCTTAATTTCATAGTCAAGATAATCAAGATATTCCAAATTATTTTGTAATTCCCCAATCTCTTTTTTGAAAGCCTCTTCATACTCTTTTTGAATCTCCTCTTCAAAAATAGATTTTAACACAACAGCACCAGCACCAATTTCTGCCAGTTGAATTATAGATTCTGCTTTTGCTGTGAGACCTGAACTACCAACAATAAGTGGATTTTTAAGTTCAAGTCCTAAATATTTTGTTTTAAGATTTGCCATAATTGTATTTTTTAGTGTAAAATAATGCTACTACAACCCTTTTAGATACTCATCCATAGATTTAGCAGCCTTTCTACCATCACCCATTGCCAAAATTACAGTTGCTCCACCCCTAACGATGTCACCACCTGCAAAAATATCTGGTATTGATGTTTGAAGAGTCTCCGAATTAACCTCTAGCGTTCCCCATCTCGACACCTTTAAATCAGGTAAAGATTGTGGAATTAGCGGATTTGGAGAAACTCCAACACTCACAACAACAGTATCAGCATCTATAATATACTCAGAACCATCAATAGCAACCGGTGAACGACGACCACTAGCATCAGGCTCACCCAACTCCATTTTTTGAAGACGAATTTGCTTCACACGACCTTTATCATCGCCTATATATTCAACAGGATTATGAAGAGTTAAAAACTCAACACCCTCTTCCTGTGCGTGCTCTACTTCTTCAACACGTGCAGGCATTTCTTCCAATGAGCGACGATATATGATTGTAGCTTTTTCAGCCCCCAATCGCAGTGCGGTTCTAACTGAATCCATAGCAGTATTTCCACCTCCAATAACAGCAACCTTTTTGCCTTGTACAACTGGCGTATCCATACCTTGAAGTGACGCACCCATTAAGTTTACACGAGTCAAATATTCGTTAGAACTTAAAATACCAACAAGATTTTCACCTGGTATATTCATAAAACGAGGTAAACCAGCTCCACTTCCAACGAAAAATCCTTTAAAACCCTCTTCACGTAAATCTTCAACAGTTGCAGTTTTGCCTACAATAAAGTTAGTCTCAAACTTAACTCCCATTTTTGCCAAACTGTCTATTTCGATATCAACAACCCTGTTTGGAAGTCTAAATTCAGGAATACCATATTTTAAAACACCACCAATCTCGTGCAGTGCTTCAAACATTGTAACATCATAACCAAGCTTAGCCATATCACCAGCAAAAGATAGTCCAGCAGGGCCAGAACCAATAACAGCAACCTTAATACCATTAGGCTCTTCAATATACGGAACAGAAATCTCACCACTATTATGCTCATAATCAGCAGCAAATCTTTCTAAATGACCAATAGCAACAGCAGGTTTATTTAGTTTTATAGTATAAAAACAACTCTCTTCACACTGTTTCTCTTGTGGACAGACACGACCACAAACAGCTGGCAAAGTGCTCGTTTCCTTTAGCACCGACGCAGCTTGTAAAAAGTCACCACGTTCAATATTTTTTATAAACTTTGGTATATTAATCTCCACAGGACAGCCCGAAATACAAGTCGGGTCTGGACAATCTATACAACGCCTTGCCTCTGCAATAGCCTGTGCTTCTGTCAATCCTTGATTTACTTCAACATACGAACGACTTCTTTCCACAGGCGGTTCTGTAGGCATTTCTGTTCTTACAAGTCCCGTCCTATCTTTAGTTTTAAGTTCTTTTCTTAAATCAACACGCCAATCAACAGCACGTTCATTTTTTAAATATTCTTTATATTCCATTTAAGTCTCAAATTAAAGCGATTTACAAGTATAATCCTCATTAGCAATCTCTTCTTGCTCTTTATACCCTCCCATTCTTGACAACATCTCATCATAATCAACCTCGTGCGCATCAAACTCAGGTCCGTCAACACAGACAAACTTTGTTTTTCCACCCACTGTAACTCGACAAGCACCGCACATACCTGTACCGTCAACCATAATTGTATTCAAACTAGCTATGGACGGGATATCAAATTTTTTGGTAGCTATCGATGCAAATTTCATCATCACGCCAGGGCCAATTAATACCGCTTTATCAATCTTTTCTTTCGAGGCAACTTGCTCAATACCATCAGTTATCAAACCTTTTTGTCCATACGAACCATCATCAGTCATAATGATAAGTTCATCAGAACTAGCTCTAATTTGTTCTTCAAGAATAATCAATTCCTTAGTACGCGCAGCAATTATCGTAACAACACGATTACCAGCCTGTTTAAGAGCCTCTACAATAGGCAAAAGAGGTGCAACCCCCACTCCACCGCCGCAAGCTAGTACAGTACCGAAGTTATCTATCTCCGTTGCCTGACCAAGAGGACCAACTAAATCTAAAATAGAATCTCCAACTTCTAGCGAAGCCAATTTTGCAGATGATACCCCAACAATTTGCACCACTAAAGTGATAGTACCCTTTGTTAAGTCAGCACCAGCAATGGTTAAAGGAAAACGTTCTCCTTGCTTATCAACACGGACCATAACAAAATGACCCGCACGACGAGCTTTTGCAATTCGAGGAGCTTCAATTTCTAATAACACCACTTTTTCTGAAAAGTAATGTTTAGACATAACTTTATTCATTATTTTTTGTAATTAAATTTCTATGGTTTATCGTCTTATTATAATCATTTCAAACTTTTAATATAATTAAAATCAAAGTTTCAGTTATATTTACAGTTTAAAAAAACGACACAAATTTAATCATTATTGTAATCTATTACATAACTATATAAGAACATTACTCTTATTTACAACAAGTCTAAATAAGAGGGCTAATTTTTAAAAGAAGATAAAATGTCGAAGAAAAACAGAAAAGGTGGTATAGTATTTAGTACTAATCCTGATTTTGAGCCAGAATATTATGATGAAGATGAGATAGAAACTCTTCCACCCAATGAACAGAACTTAAAAGTTTTGCTAGACAGAAAACAGCGCAAAGGGAAAGTTGTAACATTAATTGAAGGATTTATCGGGACAACGGATGATTTAAAAGATTTAGAGAAAAAGCTAAAAAACCTTTGCGGAACTGGTGGTAGCAGTAAAAACAATAAGATAATAATACAAGGTGACCATAGAGAAAAAATTATGGCATATTTGCAAAGCAATGAGTATAAAGTCAAGAGGGTTGGAGGGTAAATTTTAGGACGATTACGTAGGGGCAGTTCGACTTCGCTCACTGACCACATCCTTACGCTGTGTCTAGCCGGAGGCAAGGTGGTCGTCCTGAAATTAGAGGAAAGATGAAAGTGGATAGATGAAAGCGTTGCAGTGAGCGTAGTCGAACTGTGGAAAGTTGGGTCTAAGCCAAATCTCGTCGAAGGTCAGGATGATAGTTTAGGTCGCCCACGTAGGGGCGCCCCTACGTGGCGACCTAACTAAATAAAACATCCCCGTTAAAAATACCTATTAATAGCTATTGCAGAATCCAATATTTAACTCAATCTTTGCAAATGTTTTTAGACAATTTGTGAGTAGGGTTATTTAATGGATAAGAAAAGTAAAACATATACATCTTTTATAAGAAATGTAGCATTGATGCTTGCTATTCTCAACGCAGGCATTATATTTTCACAGACATTTTTTATCCATAAGCACGTTTTAGATAATGGAGAAGTAGTTTATCACTCACATCCTTACAAAAAAAGTGATAATAGCTCAACAGCTCACAATCACGACAGTTTTACTCTACATATTTTACCCACAGACAAAGTTTTAAATTTTGAAATAAGTCCATATGTAGTTTTTGATTATTGTGTCTATTTAGAACTGTTGACAAACTACATTCATCCAGAAGTAGTTGAAGCAACCCACAATTTTTTAAGAGCTCCTCCACTTATAAACTCTTAGAATTAGATATTACGACGTGAGTTCGACACGAAATTCTTAAGAATAACACATCAGCTAGATTAAAAACATTCAATGAAGCTAATTTAGGGGTAATAAAAAAGGATATTTTTATCACATTTTACCCCCAACCCCTCTCGCCAGTGTCGAGACACAGTAAAGGGGAGCAACTTACAGCTTTTAAATTTTATCTAAGAATAAACTCATATTGAATTCATATCATTTCAATTAGTCAAATTTTAGAACATTAATTTTGTTCTAAGTCATTATTATTTTAATAATATTATGAGCTCAAAACAGATATTATTGACATTAGTCATAAATATATTTTTACTATTTCAATTAAATAGTGCAGATAAAAAACCACCTTTAATTACAATAAATGGTGAAATAAAATCCAATGGATACCCAGTTCCTTACGCTACAATTCAAGTGAAATCGACTTCAATTGGGTCAATAAGTAACGAAGAAGGCAAATTTAAAATATCAGTTCCAGGTGGAAACCAGCTACTTGTTGCAAAGGCAGTTGGATATAAGTCTTCTGTTATAGAAATTAATCACAGTACGCCTGAAAACCTAGAAATATCATTAGAAGAAGACCCCTTATTATTAGAGCAAGTTGTGATTACAGCTGATAAAAATGAACGCAAGAGAAAAGAGTCATCACTGATAGTTAACACTTTAAACTTTGACATTTTTAACAACACAAAATCTAACTCGTTAAGCGAAGGATTAGCTTTTTTGCCCGGACTTCGTGTTGAAAATACTTGTGGAAATTGCGGTTCTAATCAAGTTAGAATGAACGGACTTGATGGTCCATATTCTCAAATATTGGTAAATGGGAAATCAATTTTTAGCGGTTTAGCATCTGTTTATGGATTAGAACTTATTCCATCAAATATTATCGAACGTGTGGAAGTTATTAGAGGTGGTGGTTCTGCACTTTATGGCAGTAATGCAATTGCAGGAACAGTAAATATAATCACTCGAGAGCCAATAAATAATCAATATGAAATTGAGGGTTATACTTCACTTATTGGTACAAAAAACAGTGCATCACCTGAAAACCAGCTAAATTTTAACACCACACTAACCTCGGAAGATAAAAAACAAGGTTTGGCAATATATGGTTCACTAAAAGATAGGCAACCATTTGATGCAAACGGCGATGGATTCTCTGAATTAGCAAAAATTAAAAGTACAACAGTAGGAATTCATTATTCGTTAAAACCAACTACTAAAAGTAAAATAACCACCGACTATTTCCATATAAATGAAGAGCGACGTGGTGGCGATAGTTTTCATCTACCAATGCACGAAACACTTATAACAGGAGCAACTAATCATAAAATAAACTCAGTAAATGTAAACTACTTACTTTTTCCAGTTGCCAATCACGAGTTATCAATTTTTGGCGCAGCTCAAACAGTAGGTCGTGACTCATATTATGGCGCATCAAAAGCGCTGGATGGCTATGGAGTTACAAAAGATATCACTTATAATACTGGAGTAAGTTATAAATATATTTTAAGCAAAAGTTCGCTAGTTGGCGGCGGGGAAATTAGTGGCGGTAATTTAAGAGATAGAAAACTTGGATACAGAACGGCAGATATTAATCCTGAAACAAATGAATTAGAAACCACATTTCACCCAAATAAAAAAGTTGCTGATCAAGACAACATAATTTACAGTCTTTATGGACAATACGAGCGCAAGAATAAGAGTTTTTCAGCATCAGCAGGTGCTAGATATGACTATTATAAAATAGAAAATTTATTAGCAACAATACCTACACAATCCAACTCTGTTGTTAGTCCACGTTTGAACCTTTTGTATGGATTAGACAAAAACATACAAATTAGAGCGTCATATTCAAAAGGATATCGTTCGCCACAAATTTTTGACGAAGATTTGCATGTAGAAACTTCTGAAGCACGTCAAATTATACATGAAAATGCAGTAGATTTGAAACAGGAGACAAGCAACAGCTATATGGGTTCTATAAATTATCAACTTAATAAAGGAAAAATTAATGTTGAATTGCTTTCTGAATTTTTCTTAACAGAGTTAAACAATCCATTTTCAACAGAAATTGGCGAGCCTGATGAAAATGGAGTTGTGATATATAAAAGAGTAAACGAAGAAGAAGGTGCAGTTGTTAAAGGAGTTAATCTTGAGGCAAACTTTTTATATTCACGTCATTGGAAAGCAAACATTAGCTACACCATTCAAAATAGTAGATATGGTGCACCTCAAGATTTTAATGAAAGGAGATTTCTTCGTACCCCAGATGAATATGGTTATTTCACATTAGAGTGGCTTCCAAATAATAAGTTTTCTATTAGCACCAATGGAATTTATACTGGCAAAATGTTAATTCCATACTTTGGACCAACGATATTAAATCCAGAAGAGGGCGAATTACGAGAGTCTGAATCATTTTTTGATTTAGGAGCAAATGCCAAATATACATTTGCAACAAAAGTTGGTAAAATTCAACTAGTTGCAGGAATTAAAAACATTTTCAACAGTTTTCAAACAGATATGGACACTGGTAGTGATAAAGACCCTGGCTATGTATATGGTCCAAAAACACCACAAACTGTCTATTTCTCATTGAAAATTAGTGATATATTTTAAATATTATTTAATTTCAAATTGTCCATTAACTTAATTTTTCTATAAAAACATACAAATCTTATGATTAGCATATTTAAAATATTTAATCTATAATTACTATTATGTTGCTCTTTCAGAGCGCGATTTTAATACGTATTATGCCCCAAGACGGATTGCCTTGGGCTAACGTATGTTGCCCTTTTAGGGCGTGGGATATTTACAATGACTATAAGTTTGTGCAAATAAATAGGCTGAAAGCCTTATACATGGAAAGCCTGTGGCACCCGCCACAGGTCAACATAAGTCCTATAAATGCAGGCTGTAAGCCTAACATACGATTAAGATGAACTATCAATTAAGAATGTAATAAATCAATTAATCTTCCTAATGGACAATTTAAAATTATCTATTTATTAGGTAACTCATTTTATAATAGACAAATATAAATCAAAAATAGATATAGACGGCCATCTGCCTCTACAGTATTGCGAAATTTTAAAATTAAAAAGAGCACAAGCTTATAAATAATCTATTTTTTTTATATTTTTACAATCTGATAAAGAAACCTGATTATAATTTATGGACTTTACAATTTTTAATCACATACTTTTACCTTATTTAATTGCTATATTTTTAGCTATGAATATGGGTGGTAGTGGTACAGCACCAGCCTTTTCTGTTGCGTATGGTTCAAATGTTATTCGCAAAAACTTAATTCCTGGATTATTTGGTATAATGGTTTTTTTAGGAGCAATTATATCAGGCAAAAACACTTCAATAACACTTGGAAATGATATATTACCAAAAGAGTTAATGACAGCAAACCTAGTTAGCATAATACTCCTTTCCGTCAGTATTTCTCTATTGTTTGCTAATGTTATCGGTGTTCCTCAATCCACAAGTCAATCAACAATATTAGCAGTAACAGCACCAGCTATAATTTTTAACAATTTTAATAGTAATAAATTATTTGTAGATATAATTCCTACTTGGTTTATACTTCCTATAATATCATTTTTTCTCTGTTTCTTAATTGGTCGTTATATATACAACCCTATTCGCAAAAAAGGTTACTTATTAAACCCTAAAACACATAATCATCCAATACTATCAGTTTTAGTTGTAGCAATGTCGCTATATGTAGCCTATAGCATTGGAGCTAATAATGTTGCCAACGCAGCTGGTCCAATAGCATCAATGACTATTAATGAGTTAGGATTAGAACATACAGAAAGTAATTTTACATATATAATAATATTATCCACATTAATTGTTGCGCCAAACTTTGGAATTGGAAGCTCTATTTTTGGTCGTAAAGTGATGAAAAACACAGGAAAAGAGATATTATTATTTGGAAAAATAGAAGCAATAATAATAGCATTTGTTACCGCAAGCTTGCTACTTATAGCATCTGTAAGCAAAGGTATTCCCACCTCTTTAGTACAGCTCAATGTTGGAGCTATATTAGGCATTGGTGTTGCAAAGCTTGGAGTTAAAAACATTTTTAAGAAAACAGAGGTAAATAAATTTTTCGTAGTGTGGCTCATTGCTCCTACAATTGCGTTTATAACATCGTTAACCCTAACCTGGTTATCGTCACGATATGGAATTATTTAAATAGTGATAACATAATTTTTAGAGATGAATAAAAACATTTTATTAGGAAAAGGCTTAGAAAATCTTCCTTTTGGAATTTCTAAAGAAGAGTTCGAAAAAACTCTTGGTAAACCAGATGACATCGAGATTTATGAAGATGACGAGTATGGTATTACAGAAAATTGGCACTATGACGCTTTTGAGCTTTCAGCAACTTTTGAGGATGTTGACGGACTAATATTAACCAACTTAGCTGTTAGCTCGCCAGAGTTCACATTTGATGGAAGTGATTTCATAAACCGTAGTTTAGAAGAGGTTATTCAACAAATAGAACTTCTAGATTTGGGTGAAATAGAAATTGACAATATGAATGAAGAGGGTGAAGAAGACCTTTCTCAAATTATGGTTTCAATTCCTGATGTTAGCTTAAATTTATGGTTTGACGATGGTGTTTTAACAGAAATATTATGGGCTCCATTTTGGGATGAGGAAGAAGAGGAATTTATTTGGCCAGAATAAAATTCTGTAAGAGGAAAGTGGAAAACTGAAAGATGAGAATTAGGGGTTGGGGGTTAGGGGTTGGGGGTTAGGGGTTAGGGAAAAACCTTTGCGTCTTTAGATGAGAAATATTAAAGTAGGGGCGTCACTGTGTGGCTGCTCTGTGTGGCGTTCCTATGTGGCAGACTCCATTAGTTGAAAGTGGACGATATTCTTCTTATTCTATTATTGAATATTTAGAATAAAATTAGTATATTACATAGTAATAAATGTAACATTTAATATACTATTACTATGAAAATATCTGATGTTAAAGGAACTGTCGCTCTTTCAAATGGGGTTTCAATGCCTTATTTTGGTCTTGGAGTTTTTAAGTCGCAAAACGGTAAAGAAGTTACAGATGCAATTATTCACGCAATAGATTCGGGATATAGATTGATAGATACCGCTGCAATTTATAATAATGAAGATGGTGTTGGTGAAGCTGTTAAGAAATCAGGAGTTGACCGAAAAGATATTTGGCTTACAAGCAAAGTATGGAATACGAAACAGGGTTATGATAATACTATAAAAGCATTTTATGGATCTTTATCGAGGATAGATACCGATTATTTAGATTTATATTTAGTTCATTGGCCAATTAAAGATAAATTTCAAGAAACATATAGGGCATTAGAAACTTTGTATGAAGAAGGACGAATAAGAGCGATTGGAGTTAGCAATTTTTCAGAATGTCATTTAGATAAATTGATGCAAACTGCAAAAATAACCCCAATGGTTAATCAAATTGAGTTTCATCCACGTTTAACTCAAAAGAGTGTTGTTGAGAAATGTAAAGAGATGGGAATTCAAGTACAATCTTGGAGTCCGCTAATGCGAGGTGGTATTTTTGAGATTAATGATTTGCAAAAAATCGCAAATAAATATAGCAAAAATGTTGCACAATTAATATTGCGATGGAATTTGCAAAACGGAATTGCAACAATACCAAAAAGTGCTAATTTTAGAAGAATTTCTGGGAATAGCGAAATTTTCGATTTTAATATATCTGATGAAGATATGAAATTTATCAATAAATTAAATCGTGATATGCGAATTGACAGGATTCCAGATGATGTAGAATGTGAATAAATGGAAGAATTTATACCAGGCAGCTTCAATAGAGAGATTCTACAGGGAGTTGTAACTGAACGAATGCCTTTTGGAAAATATAAAGGTGAACTATTATATAAAATACCTACTCATTATCTTGAATGGTTTGAGCAACAAGGTTTTCCAAAAGGAAAGCTCGGGCATTTACTTAGTACAATTTATGAGATTAAAATAAACGGTTTAGAAGATATATTAAAACCACTATTGTGATTTAAAAAAGCAGCTATTTTATAGTTGCTTTTTTATCAAAATTAAATTTTAAAGATTTCTATTAAAATGAATCTGTATCCCCAAACATTCTTGTCTTCAGTACATCTTTGGAGCACCAAAACTAAAAGGGTTAAAATCAGCTACATATTAAGATAACTATCTGTTTCTAGGTATCCCAATTAGAATCTTAAAAAACAGTATAAATATCTATTTATTTTTCAGTATATTTTCAAAATATTACTATTAGTACAACCCGCTACGGGGTTGGTGTTAAGAGATTATTAACCCCATAATGAATTATGGGGTTAATAACATATAACACCATTCGGTGTTGATGTACATAACGTGTTTTTTATATATTCAATTTTACGTGTTGAAAATTACCCCCTCGCCAGAGACGAGGCACAGCGAATGGGGTGAAATATGGATAACCCTGTAATTCATTGCGGGGTAGATAATCTAATGCAAACCAACCCCAAAGTGGGTTGAATGTGATAAATCAGATATATCAAAATGTTCATCTGTTTCTGGGTGTCCCAATGCGGAACTCAAGAAATAAAACGGTTTAGAAGATATATTAAAACCACTATTATGATTTAAAAAAACAGCTATTTTATAGTTGCTTTTTTATCAAAATTAAATTTTAAAGATTTCTATTAAAATGAATCTGTATCCCCAAACATTCATGATGGATACTATCATGATTTGGTGCAGATATCTCAATAATTAAAGGAACTGTATTTTTGATTATTATATTTTGTGTAAGCTTATAGTTATTGTTTGCATTATCAAATAACACTTGATTTTTATCACCAGTTTTACTTAATAATCTGAATCTTATTTTACCAATATTTTCATTTCCAAATAGGGAGATGAAATATTCATTATTTTCAAAAAAAGTTTGGTTTATCAATATAGACTCTCCTTTTTGGATGGTAAAAGATTGAGATAGAGACTTTTTAAAACCATCACTTTTAGGAAGTTCATAATTATAGTTAACTCCAACGCATTTTTGAGCACTGGAGACAAAAGGCATTAAAAAAACAGCAATTAATATTACTATATATATCTTCATATTTATTTTATCCATTTTTTTCTAAGTGTATCAATATTTTTCACAATTTCATCAATAGGAGGAAACTCGTCATATTCTTTAGGCTTTTCAACTCCAATTAGCACTGCACCAGTTATAATTGTGGATGAACTTGTAGTTGTTTTATGGCTAATATATTCATTTAAAGAGTTACTAAGTTCTGCAATATCATCTTGAATATTTTTTTTCATATTTGCAGAAAGATATCTTTCAAACATTGCTTCTAGCTGGTCTAATATCATTTTTTGCTCCCACACTCTTTTATTAAACTCCTCAACATTTTGTTGATCTTTATCTGAGTTAATAGCTAAGTGCAAGCTTTCAACAAAACCAGATGCAGAAATTATAGCATATTCACCAAACCGACCTGTATCATGCAGATTACCCATTAATGAAAGATATATTTCATCATATAAATCACTGATAGAGTCTGCAACTCCTAAATTTTTAATAATTCTTGCACCTAAATCTTCTATTTCTGTAGTGATAATATTTAAGTTTTTTCCTAGGGCCTCTACTGTTTCATAGTAGTTTAACGCAGTTGTAGTATTTTCAAATGAAATTGCATATGCCATATCTGCCAAAAAAACTCCTAAAGCTAAAAGTTTATCTGTAGTTGTTCTAAATTTTTGAATATTATTATTTGGAGCAAGTATTTTTGGTGTATATTTTATTTCGTTATTATGTATATAGCTCAAAACTTCATCGGGAGAAGGAATAGAATAGAACTCAACAAAAAGAGCATCGTCTTGAAAATTGTTAAAGTTAAATTCGTTTGCCTTTACGTTAAAGCTGATTAGTATAAGGAATATTAATATATATAATTTATTCATAATTTTATTTTTATCAATCAATATTTTTTACTTTATTCCATTTCAAAAGGTTACATTCTTTGATTGGAAAAAAGAGAAAACTCTAAAATTGAGCCAGTATCTTGATTATTATTATCAATTTTAACATTACCATGATGTGAATTTGCTATTAATTTAGCCATATGTAACGAATTAGTACTACTTGAAAAGAGATCAAATAATTCTAATTTTTCCTTTTCACTTATCGGTTTATTATCTTTAAAAACAATAACAGTAGTTTCATTTTCTGAAAAAGTTTCGATTGTAATTTTTGAATCTATTGTATTTCTATTAACAAACACAGTTAAAATCTCAATTAATGCAAAAATTAAAAGTCTATAATTACCATTTATAAAGATAGCATCATGATTAGTTAAATTTTCTATCTGTATGTTTTTTCTTCTTATAATATCCTCAATTTTTATAATTGAAAGCCCTAGTAATTTGTTAATCTCTACCCTTTCGAAATCTATCTTACTTTCATTTCCTTGTGTTTTTGAGATTATTATTGATGACTCAATAGCTAGTTCAATTTTAGCAAGCGAGTTATCAATTCTATCAATCAATGTTGCTATTTTTTTAGAGTCTACATTATATTTGACCACTTGAAGTGTACCAACAATTTCATTAATAGAAAAAGAGATACTTTTTCCCATCATATTTAGAAAGTGTTGTTTTGACTCTTCTAAATATTTCAGTTCACTATTTATATTTTGTAATCTTAAGTTTGATTTTGTCAGCTTTTTATTTGCCTCAGCAAGTTCAAAGGTCTTTTCTGTAATAATATTCTCCAGATTCCTATTTTGCTGTTCAAGCAGCTCTCGATTTCTTTTTAACTCGACTTGATTTTGTGTTCTTACTATTAGCTCTTTACCATCAAACGGCTTTGTAATATAATCTGCCCCACCAACTTCAAAGCCTTTAATTATACTTTCTCTATCAGTTTTTGCTGTTAGAAAAATCACAGGTATATGTTTTAAATTATTATCAGATTTAATTGTTTTACAAACTTCATACCCGTCTTTATCAGGCATCATTATATCCAAAAGTATTGCATCAAACTCCTTTGTTTTAAGCCATTCGATACCTTTTTGCCCATTCATAGCAAATTCATGGCTATATCCAGCCTGATGCAAAATAGATGCTGCAAGTTGAATATTTTTAGGATTATCTTCAATAATCAATATATTTCCTTTATCAAGACCATTATTCTCAATCGACATTTGCAATATACTTTTCAAAGTTTTTTATTATTAAATCTAAATTCTCAACATCAAAAGTTGCCACGGCTTCTTCCAATTTTTCTGCAGTTTTATTGCAGTAGGCAATATATTCATCTTTTTCTATTTTTCGCAACATTTCTGCAATAATTGGAACTACATTAAATGATGGTTGTTTTTTAAAATTGTTCCATAATTTCTTTTCTTGATTATTAAAAACATTTACAAGGGGGATTGGTTGTGTAATCTCCTTATTTATAACAATCTCATTTTCTTCAATAGCTGTATTTGTATCAATAATAGTTTTATCACTTGCAACCTCTACATTTGGAAAAGTTACTGTAAAGGTACTACCAACATTTGGCTCACTTTCCAGAAGTATTGTACCTTTCATCATCTCTACCAATGATTTCACAATTCCTAAACCTAATCCTGTTCCACCATATTTTCTATTATCTTGATCAGCTTGTTGAGAAAAATCATCAAAAATTATTTTTTGTGATGACTCTTTAATTCCTATTCCAGTATCTTTAACAACAAAAGTTAATGTAACTTTATTGTCAGCAAAGTTGCTACAAATATATTCAACGAGCACCTCTCCATCATCAGTAAATTTAATAGCATTGCTTATTAGATTAGTTAATATCTGCTTTATTCTTAGCTCATCAACAATCAAAAGCATTGAAGTGTTATGACTAGATTTTATAGTAAATTTCAAATCTTTTCTAATAATCTGTTCTTGAAAAAACAGGTGTATCTCCTCAACAAGGTCTACAATATTTGTTTCAGTTAGCTGAAGCTCAGTTTTTCCAGCTTCAATTTTTGAGAAATCAAGAATGTCATTTATTAAGTCTAATAATAATATACCACTTTTCTTAATATTATTGAGATAATTAAGGTGTAAATTACTTGTAGAGTTAGAAATTAAAACATCCGCAAAACCGATGATAGCATTAAGAGGTGTACGTAATTCGTGCGTAATTCGTGCTAAGAATGTACTTTTTGCTTTATTTGCTTCCACGGCAATCTCTCTTGATTTAATAATCTCTTCATTTAAGTTTACTAAATCTGTAATATCCATTGCGATACCCGTGATTTGCTCAATTTTGTCACTATTTGAAAAAGTGATAGCTTTTCCTGTTAATAAGTACCAATTGTACTGATTGTTTCGATTTAAAATTCTAACATTTACTTTAAAACTGTTATTCTTTAAAAATATTTGCTTTCTAACTTCTCTTAAAAGCTTTAACAAATCATCTCTATGTAGTTGTTTTATAAATTTTCGTAAAGAAATACCATCACTATATTCAAAAAGAAGCTGCTGTTTTTTTTCTGAACTTCCACCTAAATTAATTTTGTTCTCAGAGATATCTGCATCAAAAATAGTCATATTTGCAACACTCATCGCCAAATTAAGCTGTTCTAAAGATTCTGAAAGTATACTATTTTTGATAGTTCTATTAATAGCTATGGCAAATAGATTTGACAAACTTTTTAAATTATCAGCATCTTCAATTTCATATTCATAATTCTGATTTGCCACAAAAATAAAACCCATTAAATCATCCAAACTAACTATGGGAATTATCATATAATTTTTAAAAGGTAACAGATCAAAAATAGGCACTTCATCAATTAAAAAAGAGGTACTTTTATTTATCAGATATTCTGTTTTTTCGTTATTACTAAAATACGCTTTTGTTAGTTGTTTCTCTATTTTTTTAATTTCTAAATCATAATTTGTGCCTGTATCATTATAGATAGAGAATGTTAATTCATTATTAGATGGGTCATGATAACTTATAAAAGAGAAAGTACTACTCGTAATCTCTAAAGCATACTGACGCACAAGCAGCTGAATGTGCTCAAGCTTTTGATTTTTAGCCAATTCAGAGCTTATCTCTGTCAGATTTTTATTAATAGTGACCTCTTTTATAAGCGAATTTTCAACTTCATATTGTTGATTTATATTATAACTCTGATAACAGAAGACCAACTCATTATTTATTTGTAAAGGAAAAAAATTAACCCACATTTTATACTCCTTATTAGAGTCATAATTATGAATAGATTCAAAGTCGATATAACTATTTTGTAACAGTTGGCTTTTTTTATCCTCCCACCACTCATCAGTATATTCACTATTGATTTCTTTTAATTTCTGAAACTCTTTAGTTGAGTTATTTATAAATAAAATATCTTTAGCATAATCTGTCTTATGAATAATGGTTCCGTCTTTTGCTAAAAAATACATTTCAAGAGGCAATTTATTAAAAATATTTGCACAAATCTCTTCAGAGAATGTCTGTTTATCTAAGTTTTTATATTTAACAATTTGTGAGTAATTATCAACAGTAAAGAGATATATTTCTAAATCAGAATTATATTTCACTGTAAAATCTAAGAGCCAACTTAATCCATCAACAACAAGTTTGCTTTTTGAAGTTATAAAGTGATTTTTATTATTTGACTCTATAAAGATTTCATCAAATTTCTTTTTTTCATCTTTGTTTTCATAAAAGATATAATCTGTTAAAGCTAAATTGCCAAACTTATCTTTGCCGCTTTTGTTTATATAAATAAGCTCATTTTTACTGTTGAATATAAAAACCGGAAGATTTAAATATTCAAAAATTTCAATATTAAAGTTCATCATTATCAGTATATTTATTGCATATACGGTAAATGTTTAAAAGTGTTTTTATATTCTATTTTTTGTAACAATTGCTTAATTCAGTCGTATATTTTATATTACAAAGAGAGATAAATTTTTAACTAGAAACTGGAAAAGAGGGGATGGATAATTTTATACATTAATAAAGATATGAAATACTCTACCAAAATTGCTTACTTTTTTAGCCGATTGACTTTAATTCTATTATTCTCAATCTTATGCAATCAGTTATTAGCAAATAAAAACGTTCCTCTAATTATTAAAGGAGGAAATGATTCACCTCCATTTGAATTTATAAACCAAAACGGTGAAACAGTCGGGTTTACAGTAGACTTGATGAAAGCAATTATGGAAGATCTTGACTACTCCTATAACCTTGAACTTGTTCCTTGGTATCAAGTAAGATTAGGTATTGAAAGTGGCGTAATTGATTTAGCTACATTTGTATTCTTAGACTCAATAAGAAATGATTTTATGGATATTGGGCCTAGTTTTGGAGAAGTTACTTCAGGGATTTTCTCTCAAAAAAACTCAAACATTAAAAATTTATCAGATTTAGAAAATAAAATTGTTGCTGTGCATAGAGGTGATATAATGCACGAATTGATTTTAACAAATCAATGGAGTGATAATTTAATTGTAGTTGATCATCCATTAGAGTCGTTAAAATTAGTAGAGTTGGGCAAAGCGGATGTAGCACTAATGAACACCTACTCTGGCCTATATTATATTAAAGAACACAACATAGAAAATATAGTATATCATAAAACAAATTTGCCACCTTTAAAATTCTCATTTGCTACGCAGATAGATAATCCTGAATTATTATGGGCTATTTCATCTAGTTTATATCGCTTGAAAATTGATGGCACTTATGATAAAATATATAATAAATGGTTTTCGTTATATGAAAATCCAAGCAAAATATATCAAAAATATATTATATTCTCAATATTATTAGTTGTAATATTAGCACTACTTTTTTCAATTGCCTTTATTATATTTAAAAAAACAAAAGCAACTCAAAAAATTATTCAAAGTTACGTAAAGTCAGCTTATGACATTTCTTCCATAGGAATTTGTGTTTTAAAAGATGATATAATTCATTATAGTAATAGAGCTCTTTTTAAAATGATTAATAAAGAGTTTGAACCAAAAAGTAAACTAGACCCTAAAAGCATTTTTGTCACAGATGAAAAATTTAACAATTTCTTAAATGAGATAAAACTACAACTGTCACAGACTGATGTAGCTGTTACAGAAGTGGTTTTAGAATCTAAAAACAGCAATTATATACACTTATTGGCAACAGCAAACTCCTTTGCTGACGGTGGATATTTATTAACATTTACAGATATAACATTACAACGTGAGGCATCTATAAATTTAGAAATAGCTGATAAAAAGTTAAAATTACATATAACTAACTCACCACTTGCATATTTGGAGCTAGATTCACTCGGCAATATAAAAATGTGGTCATCTAAAGCTGAAGAACTTTTCGGATGGACAACCGAAGATGTAATAGGTCAAAACATTGTAGAAATAGGCTTAATAGCTGATGATAATACCACTACTTTTAAAGAATTCACTAATTCATTACAAGCAAATAGTAACCAAAATAACATTGTAAAATGTGGTTTATTAACAAAAGATGGTACATATAAAGATACAATCTTATATCTAACAGCTTCGCATTATGAAGATGGAAAGATAGGTTCAATCTCTTGTATGATTCACGATATATCTGATTTGCAGGAAGCGCAAAACAAAATTGCAGAAGAACAAGAGAGGTCAAGAATGATTTTTGAATCTACAAAACTTGGCATATATGAATGGGACATTGAAAGCCAACAAATTAGAAGCAACAAGAATTTTGCAGATATTGTAGGTTATTCACTTGAAGAGATTAACAATTTCTCAAGATCTCGATTAGTTAATATGGTGCATCCAGACGACAGAAATGATTTGAATTTAGCAATTAAAAACTTAGTAGAACATAACAAGAAATTAGAAGTTACATTAAGGATTCAACATAAATATGGTCATTACATAACGTTTGTAAATAAAGGTGGTAAATCAAAATGCACAAAAACAAACAAACCCCTACTCTATGGAATTTTAACTGATGTTACTGAGGAGAGAAAAAATCAAGAGTTTATTCAAAAACTTTCAATGGTTACAGATCA
The DNA here is from genome assembly GCA_964532085.1 of uncultured Marinilabiliaceae bacterium. Classification (GTDB taxonomy): domain Bacteria; phylum Bacteroidota; class Bacteroidia; order Bacteroidales; family Marinilabiliaceae; genus CAZHHH01. Next base: position 16,013 of record CAZHHH010000013.1, on the reverse strand, counting down.
AAGTCCAACTATTATTGCAATTACAGATAAAGATGGAGTTATAGAATATGTAAACCAAAAATTTACCACACAAACAGGATATAAGATTTCAGAAGTTATAAATAAAAAGCTTCGAATTTTTAATCGTGGTCATATTTCTGAAATTGAGTATGCAGAGATGAAATCTCGTATAAAAAGCGGCAAAGTTTGGATCGGAGAACATTTAAACCGTAAGAAAAATGGTCAAAGTTTTTGGGAGTTGATACAAATCTCATCAATTTTAGATGATGAGGGTAAAATAAAAAACTATCTTGCAGTTAGTGAAGACATTACAGAACAAAAAATAATTCAACGTGAGCTAATCAATGCTAAAGAGCGTGCTGAGGAATCTGATCAATTAAAAACTCTTTTCCTCAATAATTTATCACACGAAGTAAGAACCCCTTTAAACTCTATTGCTGGATTTTCTGAAATAATTCATAATGAGTTATCTAATGATGAGAATGTGAATTTTTATTCATCAGAAATATTAAAAAGTAGTAGACATCTTCTTTCAATGATGGATAATATTATTAATCTTTCACTCATTGAAACAGGTAAAATTATTATTCAAAAATCATTTATAAATGTAAGAGAATTAATATCTGATATTAAAAATCAACTACTATTTTTATCAAATAATTCTCAAATAATTTTCACTACTCAAGTCATCCCAACTGATTTAGAATATATATTTATTGACTATCAGAAAGTGAATAGCATAATACTTAATTTAGTAGCTAATGCAATAAAATATTCATCAGAGGGTGAGATAAAACTAATATGTGAAAAAGTAAATAATACAATTCACTTTTCAATAAGTGATGAAGGAGTTGGAATTCCAGATAATATGCAAGATTTAATTTTCAACAAATTTTATCAAGGCGACAACTCTATAACCGGTTTAAATTCAGGTTTGGGCATTGGACTATCATTAGTTAAATCTTATGTTGATTTATTAGAAGGTGAAATAACGTTTACAAGTTCACCATCTGGCACAACCTTTAATTTATCAATTCCGTGCGATTATGAAGATGAACAATCTACTATTTCTTACACAACAGAGACTGTTAAAACAAAGATTTTAGTAGTAGATGATATGGTTGGGGATTATAAAATAATTTTAGAAATATTACCACCCAATCAATATGAAGTAATTCACGCTAAAAATGGCAAAGAAGCTATTGGGATATTAAGAAATGAAGATATATCTTTGATTATTTTAGATATATATATTCCAAAAGGAAGTGGATTAGATCTTTTAAAAATAGTAAAAGAGAAAAATCCAAAATTACCAGTAGTAATATACACAGCATTTTCTATATCTAAGATAAAAAAAGAGTTGGAACTATATGGATATAATGGATTACTGCCAAAGCCACTTAATAGAAGAACTCTATTATCATTGGTAAATAGATTACTAGTTGATAGTAATAAAACTATGTAAAATAAAGTATGAAAATAAAAGTTTTAGATTCAATAATATCTCTTTATGCATTAATAGCTGTTTTTAAGCCAGAACGTGGCTTTTCAATTATAACAAATACTGTTGACGCATATTTATCAAAAAGATTTTCGAAATCAACACGAGATTATTATATAAATGTATTTCATAAAAAAGTTGCTTCATACATAAGTATGATAAGGAGTGAAGAAACTGAATCTAACTTTTTATATGATGAATTAATTTATCAATGTAAAATTATTGCGAAAAATCTTGATGCTAAAGAGAAGTTTCTTCTAATGATTCATATAATAGAGTATATTCCTTATATCTCTAATAGTTTTGTTCGTAATTTCTCAGATCAAATTAAAAAGTTATTAGACACAATTGTTTTACACTTAGAGATAGACACAAAAGATTATTATGACATCCAATCTTTTGTATTAGAAGATTATTCTACAATTTCGAAAGAGAACTCATTTTTTATAATTTGTAATAATCAAATTAATATAGACAATTTAGCTCACAAAACAGTTGAAAACATTGATGGCTATATTGTTTTTCTAAAAATACACTCACTTGATATAATTTTATTTAAAATATTTGGTAATGAGGAGTTTGAACTAAATGATAATCATCTTTATAAAAGAGTTGTTCATCAATTTGAACCTGGAGATTTAATTACCACATCTACAAAAGAGAGTTTTTACTATAATGATGTAAATAAAGCATTAACAGCTACACAGATAGAGGGAAATTTAACAATAAATGTAAAAAACTTAGAATATATTTTCCCCAATGGACATCAAGGAATACATCCAACCTCCTTTAGTTGCAGTAGTGGTGAAATTGTTGCAATAATGGGTGGTAGCGGAAGTGGAAAAACCACTTTGATGAATTTACTAATAGGCGAATATAAGCCATCAAAAGGTGAAGTAACCATTAATGGAATAGACTTATATTCCAACTATCAACTTTTGCGTGGTTATATAGGGTATGTTCCTCAAGATGATGCACTAAATGAAGACTTAACAGCATTTGATAATTTATATTATGTGGCTGGTTTATCGTTAAAAAATCTATCTAAATCAGAACGTATTGAAGAGGTAGAGAAGATATTAGACGAACTTCAACTTTCATCAATCCGCAATTTAAAGGTAGGAAATCCGTTAGAAAAAATAATTAGTGGTGGTCAACGAAAGCGATTAAACATTGCCATTGAGCTAATTAGAAATCCTGGAATTCTATTTCTAGACGAACCTACATCAGGACTTTCATCTGCAGATTCAGAAATGTTAATAAACTTACTTAGAAGAGTAGCTGATAACGGGCGTTTAGTAGTTTTAAATATTCATCAACCATCAAGTGATGTATTTAAACGTTTTGATCAACTTTTGTTTATTGATAATGGTGGATATCCTGTCTACTTTGGGCCAGCAATCAACGTTTTGTCATATCTTAAAAAGGCATTACGAATGGTTGATGCACAAGAGAGTCAGTGCGGAAGTTGTGGTAATTTAAATCCTGAGGAGATATTTCATTTAGTTGACAGTCATCAAATTATGGTGCAGGATGATAAAAAAGTTAGTATTCGAACATTTACCCCCGAAAACTGGAACACCTATTTTTCATCAACCCTAAGAGCTACCGAAGAGTTTTTTCAAGCTAATTATAGTAAATTAACGGCTAAAGTATTTGAAACTCCTAATAAAATAACACAGTTTTCAATCTATTTTCGTCGCTTATTAAAATCTAAATTTTCAGCAAGTACTTCACTTTTACTAAATTTATCATTACCATTTATTTTAGCATTTTTATTAGCTCTTTTCTCCTATTACGAAGCTCCTGATGCTGGAGGATATAGTTTTTATAGTAATGAAAATATCCCTCCTTTTTTATTTATGAGCGTAATTGTTGCCATTTTCCTTGGAATAATGAGCTCTGCAAGTGAAATAAACAGAGATAGACGAACTTTAAAGAGAGAAGCATTCCTTGATTTAAGTTTTGGAGCATATTTGCTATCAAGAATATTATATATCTTCATTCTCAATGGAATTCAGATGCTTTCATTTGTATTTGTAAGTTCATTAATTTTAAAAATCCCATCAGGCTTTACAATGTTCTTCCTGATAATGTGGGCATTAGCAATATCATCAAGTAGTATGGGGCTATTGCTCTCTTCTTTTTTCAAATCAATGACATCAATATATATAAGTATACCTTTTATGCTTATTCCTCAAATTTTATTTTCGGGTGCAGTTATAGATTTTAACAAAATCAATAAAATATTTGCATCAGATAGATATGTTCCTGCCATAAGTGAATTAATGCCATCTCGATGGGGATATGAAGCACTGATGATAAACTCTTTTATATCAAGCGAATACTCGAAATCATTTTATGATATAGAAAAAGATATTAACCAAAACAGCTATTTTAAAAACTTTTTAGTGCCAAATATAGAAAAAGAGTTTTATCAAAATAACTGGTCAACTAATCAAATGTTAAGAAGAGATAGCATTAGATTTAAACTAATTTTAAACGGCATAGAACAGCTAGCTAGCTATTTAGATATTGAAATAGATAAAAAAGGGATTGAGACAATTAGTGGGTTACAATTTGCAGAAAATATAAAATATACAAAGTCGATATTACAATCTCAATCTGATGATTTTATAAACAGACAAGATTCCTTAATATTATCATATTCTGACGAAAGTTATGACAGAATAATCAACAGTTACAACTCAAAAGTTTATAAGCTTTTAATCGATGAAATTAATATTCAAAAAGTAGTAGTTAAAGAGGATGAGTTTATCAGAAAAATGACTCCTATATATTTTGATGCTACTAATAAATTTGGTCGTGCGCACCAATATGCAGCTTTTAAAACAGTAGGTAATAAAACAATATCTACATTGTATTTTAATTTATTTATAGTTTTAATAATGACACTGACTATAACAATCTTTGTTTATCTAATTAAACCAAAATATTAACTAGACATTTAAGGCAAAAACTTCTCTATAGTTTTTATAAATTGATTGTTGAAAATTGGTTTTACTAAGTAATCGTTAAATCCATTGTTTAATAATTTAATTTTCTCTTCTAAAATAAAATATGGTGCTTGTGCAATTACTATAACGTTGGGAGAAATTCGACGCAATGCTTTTATAAGTTCTATACCTGTTAAATCGGAGTGAGTAACATCGGTGAAAACGATATTTATATCCTTATTATTTGACAATATTTCAATTGCATCACCACCTTTATTTGTTGTAAAAACAGTGATTTTTTTACTTTTGAGATATTTTTTCAAATCTTCATTAGAGTTATAGCCATATTGCGCTATTAAAATCTTAACACCTGTTTTATTCACAGCTTGTATATGCTTATTTGTATAGCCAATAGGTAGGTTTACGGTGAATTTACTTCCTTTTTCAACTACCGACTCAACCTCAATATTTCCACCTAACAGTTCAGTTAGTTCCTTTGCAATTGAAAGCCCAATTCCTAATCCTGCAACGTGATTATTTGTTGGATTTACAGATGAAAATGGAATGAAAATAGTTGGTAAAATTGAATCACTAATTCCTGCACCAGAATCTTCTACCCAAACTGTCAATTGACGTTCATTAAAAGTGTTAAAACCAATATTGATATATCCATCATCGGTATATTTTAGAGAATTTTCAATCAGTTGGATGATAATATTTTTAACATTTTCAAAGTCATTTTGAATTTTAAAATTCAAAATTTCTGGAAGAATTAAGTAGTTAATTTGAATATCCTGTTTTGAAAAACGCTCTGTTATATATTGAGTCTCAGTCTTTATAAGCTCCATTAAATCTCCAATTGAAAACTGTTTTATAAAAGGCAGTAATGACTTATTATTCAACTGAGTAAAGAGTCTAAATGACTCTAAAAGTGAGTGTACATCTTCCCCACTCCTTTTAATTAAATTAATATACTCTTTCTCTTCTAAATTATTGGAATAACTATCAAGAATATCCGCAGTACCAAGAATACTGTTCATCGAAGTTCTAATCTCGTGAGAAAAATTAGTAAGAACATTAGTTCTTAAAATATTCTCCAATGACATATTAGCCTCTTTCTGAATCGATTCAACAGTTTCCTCTTTAAGCCTATAAGTTAATCGCAAAACATAGTCTATTTCACCAGCATTATTAAAAAGTGGATGAAAAGTTGATACAAATGCTTCATTACTATTTTTAAATTTATATCGTTTAGAAACAACGCTCTTATTTTGATTCAAAATTGACGCTATATAATCTGAACTATCAATATCCCCTACTTTTGTAGTGAGCTCAAGTGCACTTAATGACGTATGATTTTTTATATCAAGACGCAATAAATCAATCATAGAGTCATTTATATATGCACTAGTTCCTAAAGTGTTGAAAATAATCACTCCATCGGGAGAGTGTTTGAAATTTGAGACATATATATCCAACAAATTGAAATTATCTCTATTTCGAGATCCAGAATGCTCAACAGATAAAATAACAGACGAAGTAGTAAAATTATGTTTTGCTTCAAAAACAAACTTCATTCCCGATTTAGTTGATATTACTTGTTCAAAAAATGGCTCTTCATAAAAATTATGTGCCAATAATTTTTTAGTAATTTCATAATCTGAGTAATAATTTAAACTATCAATATCGTTATTGTCAATATATTTAAACTCTTGTTTTGCTTTGGAATTTATATATAACACTCTATCTATATAACCCACAGAAGAAATTTGAAATACTACAACAGGATTTTGATACTCATTTAATATATATTCAAAATCAGAATTTATACTATTTTTATTTGCTATATCTTTTTCTAAATTCTTATTCTTCTCTACCAATATTTTATTTTCAACATTACTATTATCCAATGCTGTAACATCTTTCAGCAAAATAGTTATCAGCTTTTTATTATTGGTTTTATTTTTAGATAATAACCCCTCTATTTTAAAAACTCCAATACTTTTATAAATCACTATTGGCTCAGGGGATTTTTCAATGATTTTATTTATAAAATAAGATATTTCTTGTCTGTCAATGTAATTATCAGCAATCTCTGTTAAATTCTTGTATCCAGATAATTTTAAATATTCTAGATTATTATAGATAATTTGAACTATTGAGCCATCATCACTTATAGTAAAAGATGCACTATTTTTATGTAGTAAGCTTGATTCAACAAAGGTTTTATTTATGTTAATTAGGTCATTTATTGGCTTTTGCCGTTTCTTTAATAAAATAAAGAGAAGAATAAATATGATAGATGATAGCAATATATAATAAAATATCTCATCATTTGAATTTCTAAATAGAGCAATTAAAACGCCCATAAATAGAAGTGTCAACGAAGTTATAGTTGCTATATGTATGAATTTTCTATTGTCTTTAGACATAAAGTCTCACCTACAAATTAATAATAAAGATTAAATATAATAATATTTATTTAATTCGCTTTATAAAAAGAAAAGGGTTGCAAAAATTATTTATTGCAACCCTTTTATAATAGTTAGTTTTGATTTAAAACTTCAGTTACCTCACCGCATCTAAGCATCATACTTCCAAAATATGGGTTAAGCACATTTTCTTCGCCACTAACCCAATAAGCACCAGTATCGTCATCAACCATTGGACAATATTGGATGTAAATTGGTGTGGTTGACTGCATCTCAAAACTGTTGAGTGTCAATATTAATGTGTGTGAAATTGGATTAAAGTGCTTTCTGATTGTTGCTATATCATCAAAATGATGAAT
>CAZHHH010000013.1:0-8664 GCA_964532085.1 uncultured Marinilabiliaceae bacterium | reverse complement strand
GTGAAATTGGATTAAAGTGCTTTCTGATTGTTGCTATATCATCAAAATGATGAATGTGTTCTAAATTTTCCAATGCAACTGAATAAAAATTCATCCAAACATTATGAGAATCACCTGTAAAGAGTTTCATATCTATCTTTTTTACAGAATTACTCAATACTTCTCCAAATTTTTGTGCAGACTTTAAATCATCATTTACAAGAGCATCTTTAAACTTATAATAGTCTTCAACTACTTTTAAAAATACTTTTTCAGCTTTTGGAGAAAGTGAAACTTTATGCTTTGGATGAAAATTAAACTCATTAGAGTCATTATTTTTTTGATTCAAAACTTCTGTAACCTCGCCACATCTGAGCATCATACTTCCAAAATATGGATTTAATACATTTTCTTCGCCACTAACCCAATATGCGCCTGTATCATCATCAACCATTGGGCAATATTGGATATAAATTGGTGTGGTTGACTGCATCTCAAAGCTGTTGAGTGTTAGTATTAATGTGTGTGAAATTGGATTAAAGTGCTTTCTGATTGTTGCTATATCATCAAAATGATGAATATGCTCTAAATTTTCCAATGCAACTGAATAAAAACTCATCCAAACATCGTGAGATTCACCTGTAAACAACTTCATATCAGTCTTTTTTACAGAGTTAATTAGTGCCTCTCCAAATTTTTGGGCAGAGTTTAAATCATCATTCACAAGAGCATCTTTAAATTTATAATAGTCTTCAACTACTTTTAAAAATACTTTTTCAGCTTTTGCAGGAATAGAAACTGTATGTTCAGGATGCAATTCGAACTGTGATAAGCCATTTGAATCATCTTTTGCCATATTTTCATAGCTCATCATACTATATTTACCTGCCAACTGTGCTGCAGCATCAATACTGAAAGTTCCATTGACAGCAATCTCTTCGCCCTCTTCCAATCCTTCAATAATTGTGTAGCTGTCGCCCAAAGATGGACCTAAAACAACTTCTCGCAATTGAAATGCTACTCTATTTTCCGATTCTACTTTTACATATACAATCGAGCGTTTGCCTGTCCATAAAACCGCTGAATGTGGTACTGAAAGAGCATTTTCATATTTGCTCAATGTAGATTCTACAACACCGCTAACATACATTTCAGGTTTTAAAAATTGATTTTTATTTTCTTGTTCAACTCTAACTTTTGCAATACGAGTAGTTGGGTCAATAATTGGATCAATATAAGTTACCTTTCCACTAAAAGTTTCGCCTGGCAGTGATTTAACGTTATATTTTATCTCATCACCTGTTTTAACCCACTGCATATCATCTTCATAAAGTTCAAAAAGTACCCATACTCTACTAAGTTCAGCAATTTCAAAAAGAGCATCACCACGATTTATATAATCACCTAAGTTTACATTCTTTTTAGTGATATAACCCGAAACATCTGCCGAAATAGGGAAGATTTCAACTATGTTATTGGTCTCAATAATATTATTTATTGCCTTTTCCGAAAGCTTCCATCTTTTCAGTTTCTGTTTAGTTGCTTGAAACAGTTCTTCATTATCATCTTTAGTTTTGAATGTCTCCAACAACTCTTTTTGTGCTGTTACTAATTCAGGTGAATAGATTGTGGCAATTGTTTTTCCTTTTTGAACATATTCACCTGTGAAATTGATGTTTAAACTCTCTATACGTCCTGAAATATGCGATGATTGAGAATTTATTAATCTTTCATCAGCTTCAATTTTTCCGTTTAATTTAATTTCTCTTTTCACATCGCCTTTTTGAATTTTGGCAGTATGAATATTTGCCAACTTCATTGCAGTTTCTGACATTTTAATAGTCAAATCATCTGCCGAATCATCATCATCTTCAAGCGGTATCAAATCCATTCCACAAAGCGGACAAAGTCCGAATTCGTACTGTCTTATATCGGGATGCATAGAGCAAGTCCAAATTGTCTCTTTTGCATTTTCGTGACTGTGGTGTTCGTGATTATGTTCTGAATGTGAACCACTAAAAAAGAGTTTGCCCAATAGTAAACCTACTACCACCGCAACTATAATTATTATAATTTGATTTCTATTAATTCTCTTCATAATTACTATTTTTTGAAAGTAAATACTCTAATTCTGCAATTAATGTCGATAGCTCAACAGATGCTTCAACTTTTTTAGTTTGATAATTTAAAAGTTGTTGTTGCATTCTTAAAACTTCCTCGAATTTTTCACCATCATTTGAATATCCACTATAAAGTAAGTTTAATGATGTCTTTGATTTTTGTTCCTGATTATCATATAATTTTAATAAATCATCTTGCTTATTTATATTAAAAAGTAGATTTTTTAATTCAGCTTCAACTACATTTTTAAAATTCTCTTTTTGATAAGCAAAACTCTCTTGCATTAGTTCTGATTGCCTAATAGCTCCTTGATATTTCTTACGAAAGATTGGAATTGAAAAGTTTACCATCGGCATCAACATATTATTTTGTCCTTGTAATATTTCATAATCTAATCCGACTGAGAATTGTGGCATACCACTAAGTTTTACAGCTCTACTTTTCTGTTTTTCAGCTTCAATCAAAAGTGATAATGATTGAATTTGTGGATGATTTTCTATATCAAACTGAGCATCATATTCATTTTTGAGCTCTTTTTCATCTATTATCACCTCTTCATTAAAATCACGATTTAATAGTTGATTAAAAGTTGATGCAACAGGCTCAATCTCTTCATTAAAAAGCTTAATATTGAGATTTGCTTCGTCAATTAGCATTTCAACTCTTAAAATATCTACCAAAGTTCCTTCATTATTTTCAAATTTGACTTTTGTTATTGATTTATAACTATTTAAAAGTGATAAGTTACTTTTTTCAATATCTATCAATTGCTTAATTTTTACCAATTGATAATATTTTTTTGAAACTTCAAAATAGAGCTGATTTCTCTCATTAATAAAGTTTTGAAAGAGTGCATCAGCCTCTAATGCATAAGCATCACCCTCAGCTTTTAAAGTTCCAAACCAAGGAAGTGTCTGTGAAAGTGAAATTCTCAAATTTTCTTGAAAAAATGGACTTCCATTTGGCGAAAGATAGAATCCAAACCCAATTTGTGGGTCGGGAAGTGATTTTGCCTGTGTAATTCTCTGAATGGCGGCTTCATACTCTTTATAACTTGCTTTTAAAGAACTGTTATTCTCAGCCGCAATTAAGAAATAATCATTTAAACTTTGTGAATAAATGAGATTACACGAGAAAAATATTATAAAAACAGATATTATTATTCTTTTCATTTTACTCTCCTTTTAAGTTTTTGCTCCTCTTTTATCGCGTATAAAGTTGGCACAATATAATATGTTATTGCTGCCATAATCATACCGCCAAATGCAGGAATAGCCATTGGTATCATAATGTCAGAACCTCGACCTGATGATGTCAAGACAGGCAACAATGCAATAATTGTAGTTGTAGAAGTCATAACCGCAGGTCTGATTCTTCGTTCACCGGCTTCGATAACAGACTTTCTAATATCTGAAATTGTTGTTGGTTTGTTTCGTTCAAAACTTTGGTCTAAATATGTTCCAATCAACACGCCATCATCGGTGGCAAGACCAAACAGAGCAATAAATCCAACCCAAACGGCAATACTGAGATTAACTTCTCTAATTTGAAATATATCTCGCAGGTTTATGCTGAACAATGAAAAATTCAAAAACCAATCTTGTCCATATAGCCACAACATTATTAAACCACCGCTAAATGCCATAAATATCCCCGTAAAAATCATTAAAGATGTAGTCGTTGATTTGAATTGGAAATAGAGAATTAAGAAAATGATTATCAACACAATTGGGACAATAATTGACAATCGCTTTTCAGCTCTAACTTGATTTTCATAACTTCCTGAAAAAACATAGCTAACTCCTGCAGGTACAATCAATTCGCCACTTGCAATTTTACTGTTTAAAAGATATTGAGCATCGTTAACTGCCTGAACCTCAGACAAACCTTTGGCTTTATCAAAAATCACGTGTCCAACAAGAAAAGTGTTTTCACTGTTTATTGCCTGAGCACCTTTTACATACTCTATTTCAACAACTTGCTTCAATGGAATTTGTGCTCCACTGTTGGTCGTAATAAGAATATTGCCCAACTCATCAGGATTGGCTCTCATTTCGCGTGGATAACGAACCCTAATCGGGAATCGCTGTCTCCCTTCAACTGTTGTAGAGAGCTGAATTCCACCAATTGAAGTTTCGATAACTTGTTGAATATCTTCAATATTAAGTCCGTATCGTGCAATTTCGTCACGTTTAATATTTAAGTGTATATAAGGTTTACCAACAATTCTGTCGGCAAAAGTAGCCTCAGATTTTATTGAATGGCTTGTTTTTAAAATGTTCTCCAATTCAATTCCAAAATCTTCAATTGTCTGCAAGTCGGGACCAAACACTTTTATGCCCATTGGTGCACGCATTCCTGTTTGAAGCATTACCAATCTTGTTTCAATTGGTTGAAGCTTTGGCGCAGATGTTACACCGGGTATTTTTGTAACTTTTACAATTTCATTCCAAATATCATCAGCTGAACTGATGTGTGAACGCCAATTTCTAAAATATTTACCACGTTTATCCTGTTCTAATTCATAAATAGAAATTCCATTTTCCAATGCATCATCTTGTGAAATAGTTTCACCACTCTTTAAAATAAAATTACCTTTCTTGTCAACTTTAAATCTTATTTTATGTCCTTTTTCATCAAGAGCATACTCCGATTTGTAATTTATGACATTTTCATACATTGAAATAGGTGCGGGGTCAAGTGCAGATTCCACACGTCCCATTTTCCCGACCGTCAGTTCCACTTCGGGAATTTGACTAATGAGCATATCTAACTGCCCAACCACGACTCTGTTAAACTCCATTCCTGAATGTGGCATTGAAGTAGGCATAAGTAAAAAACTACCTTCATCCAACGATGGCATAAACTCCTTTTTCAATCCGGGAAAAGAATGTGACAAAGTACTCCACAATCTGTTTTGCCTTAGATTTAGACCAACTTTATCACCTGCATTTGGAATAAATCCAAAAATTGAAGAAAATCCAAGCCAAATCGTTGTGCCCAACAGAATTATGATTGATGGTATAATTAAAAACTTAACTTTATTATCTAATATCCAAGTGAGAATTTTCTTATAAGAAAAATGGATAAATGAAAAAGCACCAAGCACAATGCTCACAATAAGTGCAACAAAAATAAAGTTTGAAACAATGCTTTTTCCTGCACCCAACGGCAACCAATATTTTGCTAAAAATGCAACAACACCAAATATCACAATTATCAACTCAATTTTATCAATGCCACTTCTAATTAGTTTGTGAGAATTTTCAGTTATTGCAGACAGATAATTTTTAAAATAAGAAGCTGATGCAAAGAGAATAAGCAATATTCCGGGTAAAATATTTCCACTAAACAAGCCGATAACTCCTGATATAAAAATCAATGAGGTGATAACTTGTTTCACTCTTTTATTCTTAACTTTTAATCCAAAAAACCAATATGCAAAAGTTGGTAAAATAATAAGAGTAACTATTAGTGCAGCTATTAAAGCAAATGTTTTTGTAAAAGCCAATGGCGTAAACAATTTACCTTCTGCAGCTTGTAGCGTAAATACAGGAATAAAACTGATTATTGTTGTTGAAACAGCTGTTAAAATGGCTGAACCAACCTCTGTGGCACCATTATATATTGTTGTTAACAGATTTTGTTCTTTAGGTGCTTCGTCAATATGTTTTATCACATTTTCAGAGAGAATAATTCCCAAATCCACCAATGTTCCGATAGCAATTGCAATACCCGATAAAGCTACGATATTGGCATCAATATTGAAAAAGCGCATTGCTATGAAAACCATTAAAATAGCTATTGGCAAAAGACTTGAAATCAGCATTGAAGCTTGCAGATTATAAATCATCACAATAATTACAAGAATTGTAATCAAAACCTGCAAAGAGAGAGCTTCTTCAAGAGTTCCAAGTGTTTCATAGATAAGTTCAGACCTATCATAAAACGGAACAATTGTAAGTTTGCTCTCATCTCCATTTTCTAAAGTTTTTGATGGCAATCCCGGTGATATTTCATCAATTTTCTTTTTGATATTGTTAATCACTTCCAACGGATTAGCACCGTGACGAGCAACTACAACACCACCAACCACTTCAGCACCGTCTTTGTCAAGCATTCCACGACGTTCTGCAGGTCCAAGTGTAACTTTTGCAATATCTTTTATCTTTATTGGTGTTGAACCATTAATTTTAACCAATGCTTCATTAATATCATCCAAGGATTTTATATATCCCAAACCTCTTATGGAATATTCAACTTGATTTATTTCAACAGTTCCTGCGCCAACATCACGATTTGAATTTTTGATGCTTGTTATAACATCCGAAAGTGAAATGTTGAAAGCTTTCATCGCTTCAGGAAAAATGTCGATTTGATATTCTTGAACAAATCCACCGATAGATGCTACTTCAGAGACACCTTCTGCACCATTTAATCCATATTTTATATAGAAATCCTGTACAGTTCTAATTTCGTGCAAATCCCAACCACCTGTTGAATTGCCGTTTTTATCTCTACCTTCAATTGTGTACCAATAGACTTGACCGAGTGCAGTTGCATCAGGCCCAAGCGTTGGATGTGCATCATCAGGCAAAAGACCCGACGGCAGAGAATTTAGTTTCTCTATAATTCGAGAGCGTGACCAATAAAACTCAATATCATCTTCAAATATTATGTAAATACTTGAAAACCCTAATATTGATGAACTTCTAATGGTGCTCACACCCGGAATTCCTAATAGATATGTGGTTAATGGATATGTTATTTGGTCTTCAATATCTTGTGGCGAACGACCATCCCACGTTGTAAAAACAATCTGTTGATTTTCTCCAATATCAGGAATGGCATCAACAGGAATCGGCGAAGAGGGTAAACTACCTAACTGCCAACCAAATGGTGATGTTACAATTCCTGCAAAGATAAAACTTATGACAACAAGTACTGTAACTAACCTGTTTTCTAAAAAAAACTTAATTATTTTATTTAGCATACTAAAATTATTTTATGAGTAATAGAAATAATTGAGCAAAAGAGCTTTTGCATAATTAATCTTATATCTGAAGAGTTTTAAATGGAAAAAAGGTGTTTATTAATTTAATCTTAGAAATCTTTAAAACTGAGAATTACTTTGGATTAAACCCCCAACCCCCTAAAGGGGGCTATAACCTTCTATATAAACTAAAATATTAAACTTACTCTTTTAATTATCTTGTTCGTCTTCAGATACTCATAAAATCAAATTATAAGTACTTGTATTTTTGTAAGAAGTTCTCTGTTATATAGTTTTGATGGAGGTTCTTTGCCTTTTATGTAAGAAGTCTTTTCATCTAAACTTATTTCAGGTAATGAAATAAATGCAGTGACAAAACTAAGAGTTAAAAATGAAGTTTCATCTTCATAATTATTTACTCTATAATCATCATTAATTTGAATTATTGTAGTTTCATCTTCACAACAAGATTTTTCTTCTATATTATATAAAGATGTTTTTTTCGATGATGAATTATTATCACAACAGCTGTCACTCACCTTTAATGAAGCAATTTCAATCTTTTTGATTTCGCCCATACAAAGATGCTTGTTAACAATCAAATTAAGATTACTAACCAGAAACAGAACTGTTATAAATATATGTATACCTTTTTTCATCATCAATTAAAACAATCATAATAATATTTTGTTTTATTTTTTGATAATTATAGTAGATTTTTATTGCTTTTTTCTCTAATTTGTGTTGAAATAGGTTTTTAATATGATAATATTAACTTTTTTCAAATTATTTGAAGTTTCACACGAGTTAATAAAACAGCTTTTATTAAATAATTATTTAAAGAATATTTTAAACCATTCCTCAATCCTGATGTTAAAACAATTAGTTAAATAGTGTATGAAAATATAATATTAGATATATATTTGCAACACTTTATAAATTCTTGAATTTTTAATGATTCAGTCTTAACTTTATTAATGTTCAAAATTAAATTATGAAAAAGACATTAGCTTTTCTTTTAATTTTTTCTTTCTGTTTTGGCTATATTTATAGTCAAGAGAGTCCGAAAGTTAACAAAAATTATTTTGTAACTGCCAATGAAAAACAGACAGATTACAATCTCCGTAATCTCAAGTTAGCAAATAAATACTACAAAAATGGTATTTATGATGAAGCATACAAACACTATTTATTGCTTTATAATCAAATTGATACAATAAAATCTTTAAACTATCGATTAGGTATTTCAGCTTTAAAGGAGAATTATGCCTCTTCTGCAGTTAGTATACTTGAGAAAAGTTCTCCAGTTGCTGCAAAAGATTACTATTATCGCTTAGGTCAAGCTTATCAAATCAATCATCTGTATGAAGAGGCCTATCGTAGTTATGATAAATATGTCAACTCATTAAGTAAATATAGACAGAAAAAATTCTTCCCAACATTTATCCAGTTAAGAGATGAATGTCGTTTTGCATTAACTGCAGTAAAAGATTCATTACCCTACTTTGTTACAAACTTAGGTGAAGCTGTTAATAGTTATTATGATGAGTATTCCCCTGTTATTTTAAACA
>CAZHHH010000012.1:34298-36218 GCA_964532085.1 uncultured Marinilabiliaceae bacterium | reverse complement strand
ATGATATAAAATTTCCATCATACAACGGTAAATCTATTGTTTTTGAAAATGGTGGGGAAATTTATCATTATAACACACAAAATAGTAAGCTTAATAAAGTGCCAGTAACAATTTATGATGACTACCAATTTGCACGAAAAGAGTATAAAAATGTAGGCAATAAGATTGCATCAGCTGATATCTCACCCAATGGGGAAAGAGTTATATTTACTGCAAGAGGAGACATATTTTCTGTTCCATCAGAAAAAGGTATAACCTATAATTTCACCAACAGCTCAAACGCGCATGACAGAGAAGCTACCTGGTCTCCAGATGGAAAAAACATAGCATACATTTCTGATATAAGTGGAGAATATGAAATTTATATTCAAGATTTTGAAGGAAAAAATGATCCAATTCAAGTAACAAATGGTACTGATAGCTATATTTTTACTATAAAATGGTCTCCTGACAGTAAGAAAATTCTATATCACGATAGAAAAGGACGTTTACAATATGTAGATGTTAACAATAAAAAAAGCACTATCGTTTTCCAAAGTGAATATGGAAGAATGTATGGAGGTTATAACTGGTCACCAGATAGTAAATGGGTTGCATATACCGATATTACAAGAAGTCAGGTTGGAATTATAAAAGCATATAATTTAGATACAAAATCCACAAATCAAGTTACAGATGGTTGGTATTCATCGTCAAAGCCAGTTTTTTCAAATGATGGAAAATATCTACTTTTTGAATCAGATAGAAGTTTTAATCCAATATATAGTTACACAGAATGGAATCACACTTATCAAAATATGAGTAATATTTATATTGCTATTTTAGATGAAAATGAAAAATCTCCATTTGCGCCAAAAAATGATGTGGCAACAGTTGTTGAGAAAGAGGAAACTAACAATAAATCAAAAAAGGGTAAGAAAAATGAAGCGAATGAAAAGCCTAGCTTATCAGTAAAAATTGATTTTGATAATCTTACTTCTAGAATTATTGAACTTCCTACAGCTTCGGGTAACTATTCAAACATCTACTGTATTGACGACAAAGTATATTACAACTACGTAGTGACAGATGTAAACGGTTACTCTAACAATTTAAAAATGTATGACTTAACAACACAAAAAGAGACAACTCTTGGAGAAAAAATGGCTTTAAGTCCATCTTCAAACAATGCAAAAGCAATTGTTACTAAGGATAGGAAGTTTGCTGTTATAGATTTGCCATCTGCACCAATAACTCTTGATAAATATGTAAACACTGACAATATGAACGTTTGGATTGACTATTCTCAAGAGTGGAAACAGATATATGACGAAAGTTGGAGACAGATGCGCGACTTCTTCTATGTGGAAAATATGCACGGTGTAGATTGGGAAGCTATGCACAAAAAATATGATGCACTTCTACCCTACGCTAAACATAGAAATGATTTGACCTATCTAATTGGTGAACTAATTGGTGAATTAAATATTGGTCACGCTTATGTAAATAGTGGCGAAAAACCAGAGCCAAAAAGAATTAAAACAGGACTTTTAGGAGCAAAAATAAGTAAAGATGATTCTGGATATTTCAAAATTGACCAAATAATTGAAGGTAAAAACTGGGATAATAAAGTACAATCACCACTTCAAGCTGTTGGTGTAGATGCTAAAGTTGGTGAATATATTATTGCTGTAAATGGTCAAAACTTACAAGATATTGATGATATTTTCTCAACATTAGTAGGTTATGCAAATAAAACAGTTGAATTAGAGATAAATAACAGACCTAACTCTTCTGGTAGCCGAAAAGTGTTAGTAACACCAATTGATGATGAAGCTTCATTATATTATTATGATTGGGTTCAAACCAACATTAGAAAGGTAAATGAAGCTACCAATGGCGAAGTTGGATATATTCATATTCCTGATATGGGACCAGAAG
>CAZHHH010000012.1:32198-34198 GCA_964532085.1 uncultured Marinilabiliaceae bacterium | reverse complement strand
GAAGCTACCAATGGCGAAGTTGGATATATTCATATTCCTGATATGGGACCAGAAGGGTTGAATGAGTTTGTTAAACACTTTTATCCACAACTTAGCAAAAAAGCATTAATTATAGATGACCGTGGAAATGGTGGCGGTAACGTATCACCAATGCTTTTAGAAAGATTAAGTCGTGAAGTTTACAGACAAAATGCAGTTCGAGGTAGCAAGCACGCTTCAACCATTCCAGCACAGACACATCACGGGCCAAAAGTGCTATTAATGGATAGATATTCAGCCTCAGATGGTGATTTATTCCCGTACGGTTTTCAAAAGCTAGGTTTAGGGAAAACCATCGGAACACGCTCTTGGGGCGGTGTTGTTGGAATTACGGCATCATTACCATTTGTAGATGGTGGAGATTTAAGAAAACCTGAATTTGCTAGTTTTAGTAGCGAAGAGAGTGAGTGGATTATTGAAGGTTACGGAGTTGATCCCGACATTGTGCTTGATAATGACCCACACCGCGAGTATTTAGGAATTGATGACCAATTAAATAAAGCTATTGAAATAATTCTAGAAGAACTTAAAGAATATAAAGAACTTCCAGCTATTCCAGTAGCACCAGATAAGTCGAAATAATAAACACAATAAATATAAAAGCTGATAGGATCTATTTCTTATCAGCTTTTATTATATAATTTCATTACAAAAATATAACCTTATGATAATTTTATCGTTAAAGGGGTTTTAATATTAACACTTATCTATTATGAATAATTTGTGCCCACATACGGAGCAATGTCCTTTATTTAATGGCATATTAAAAGATAAAAATATGACAATAAAGGCTTATAAAAAACAATATTGTGAAGCTGGATTTGAGAATTATTCTACTTGCAAACGCTATATTTCAAGTGAAACATTTGGTAAATGTCCTGACGATTTATTACCAAATTCAACTTTAACAATGGAACAGATTAAAGAAAGATATCATTATATGTAAACAAACATCTATTTAATCAAAGAGTATCGTAAAACCGCTTAGTTGAATCTAAGCGGTTTTTTTATAAAAAACAATTCGCTTATTTGACTGTTTTTCATATATTGTCAAAAAAATAGATTATGTCAAACGTACAATTAATTATAGAAGAGCGTGCCGCAAACATTGGTAACTTTATGGTAGGTCGTCTTTTGCCATTCCGTCAAAAAAGGTCTGTAGGCCCCTTTGTTTTCATTGATCATATGGGTCCGGCAGATATGAAGTCTGATGAGAATTTAGATATTGGTCCACATCCACATATAGGTTTATCTACTTTAACCTATCTTTTTTCAGGCGCTATTCACCACAGGGATAGTCTAGGGTCTGATATTGTTATTGAGCCAGGTGCAGTAAATTGGATGACTGCAGGAAAAGGAGTTGTCCATTCTGAACGTACACCCCAATTTCTTAGAGGGAATGATAAACATCTTCACGGGTTGCAAATTTGGGTTGCACTACCAAAAGAGTTAGAAAATATGCCACCTACATTCACACATATTGAAGAAAAATCAATACCTGAATGGCAAATTGATAACGCAAATATTAAACTTATAGCTGGTGAGGCATTTGGAAAAAAATCGCCAGTGCCAGTTTACAGTCCGTTATACTTTTTAGAGATAAAAAACAAAGAAGAAGCAACAATTGACATTGGTGCACATCTATTTGGTGAAAGTGCTCTTTATATTTTAGAGGGTAATGTAGAAGCTGATGGATATAAATATGAGCCAAAACATATTTTAATAGCAAAAGATAGTCAGCTTTGTAGTTTTAAAATGGCAGCAAATAGTACAGTTTATATCTTTGGAGGTGAGCCATTTGAAGAAAAACGTTTTATTTTCTGGAATTTTATCAGTTCAAGTATGGAAACAATTGAGAAAGCAAAAAAAGCTTGGCAAGATCAAGATTATTCTGTTTTCCCAAAAATTCCTAATGATTCTGATACATTTGTGCCATTACCATAAGAAATCAATTTTCAATG
>CAZHHH010000012.1:0-32098 GCA_964532085.1 uncultured Marinilabiliaceae bacterium | reverse complement strand
TTCCTAATGATTCTGATACATTTGTGCCATTACCATAAGAAATCAATTTTCAATGAACAATTTTCAATGAGTAATGGACAATGAGCAATGGACAATGGACAAAGCGGTCGCCCACGTAGGGCGCCCCTACGTGGGCGACCGATATTTTATGGATTTAATGGACACATTAAAACACCCTTTAACCTAAAAATATTATTTAAAATATAAATGTTTCACATTAATAAAACTAACTCTATTTTTGTATTAAATAGAAAGAAAAACTAATAGATGAAATTCAAACTCATTTCTGACTTTGTGCCCACCGGAGATCAGCCAGAAGCAATAAAACAGCTTGTTGAAGGTATTGAACACGGCAGTAAGCATCAAACACTTTTGGGAGTTACTGGGTCGGGAAAAACATTTACTATTGCGAATGTAGTTCAAGAGCTTAATCGCCCTACTTTGGTGTTGAGCCACAATAAAACATTGGCAGCTCAGCTTTATGGTGAATTTAAACATTTTTTTCCAGACAATAGGGTTGAATATTTTGTTTCATACTATGATTATTATCAACCAGAAGCATATCTTCCTACAAGCGATTTATATATAGAAAAAGATTTAGCTATAAACGATGAGATAGAGAAACTTCGTTTGAGTACCACCTCTGCCCTACTCTCTGGCCGACGGGATGTTATTGTAGTATCGTCTGTTTCGTGCATTTATGGTATAGGAAATCCAGAAGATTTTCACGCAAATGTTATTGAAGTGAAAGTTGGCGATAACATTGGTAGAAATAAATTTCTTCGTCATCTAGTTGAAAGCTTATATTCTAGAAATGAAATTGAGTTTGACCGTGGAAATTTCCGTGTAAAGGGTGATACTGTTGATATTTTCCTTGCATACTCTGACGAAGCGTGTCGTGTTATCTTTTGGGGTGATGAAATTGAATCCATAGAGACATTCGACCCATTCGATAATAGCAAAAAAGAGAGTTATCAACGTTTTTTAATCTATCCAGCCAATATTTTTGTTACAACAAAAGAGCGAACACAAGATGCAATTAGATTGATACAAGATGACTTGGTTGAGCATCTGGCTTATATGAAAGATATTGGCAAACATCTCGAAGCTAAACGTCTTGAACAACGAGTCAATTACGACTTAGAGATGATTCGCGAATTAGGATATTGCTCTGGAATAGAAAATTATAGCCGCTATTTTGATGGTCGTGAACCTGGTACTCGTCCTTTCTGTTTATTAGATTATTTTCCAAAAGACTTTCTCACTGTTGTAGATGAAAGTCACGTTACTCTTCCACAAATTAGAGCAATGTATGGAGGTGATTATAGCAGAAAAAAGAACTTAGTTGAGTATGGATTTAGACTACCTGCAGCCATTGACAACCGCCCTCTGAAGTTTGAAGAGTTTGAAGAGATAGTTAATGACATTATATATGTTAGTGCTACACCTGCCGACTATGAAATTGAAAAAAGTGAGGGTATAATTGTTGAACAAGTCATACGCCCAACAGGTCTGCCCGATCCACAAATAGAAGTACGTCCATCAATGAATCAGATTGATGAATTAATCAATGAAATTCAGGAACGTGTTCCACAAAATGAGCGAATATTAGTTACAACACTCACTAAAAGAATGGCTGAAGAGCTGTCCGCTTACCTCATTAGAATGGGGATAAAATGTGAATATATTCACTCCGATGTTGATACAATTGAGCGTGTAAAAATTATGGAAGGACTTCGAGAGGGAGTTTTTGATGTAATTGTTGGTGTAAACTTACTGCGTGAAGGATTAGATTTACCTGAAGTTTCACTTGTGGTCATTTTAGATGCTGACAAAGAAGGCTTTTTACGTTCAACCCGATCATTAACACAGACTGCAGGTAGAGCTGCAAGAAACCTGAATGGAAAAGTTATAATGTTTGCAGATACAATCACACGCTCAATGCAAGAGACAATTGATTCAACAAATTATCGACGTGAAAAACAGTTAGCATATAATGATAAACACAATATCACACCACAACAAGCCGTTAGAAAGAAAGGCTCTGTTATACCAGGGGCAAAAATTGAAACTGCAGAGAGCAAAGCGTATGTAGAGCCAGAAAGTGGAGTATTTGCGGCAGACCCTGTAATTGCATATATGGATGCACCAAAGTTGAAAAAAGCAATTGAGAATAGTAAAAAAGCGATGGAAAAAGCTTCAAAGGAGCTAGATTTTATAACAGCTGCACAATATAGAGATGAGATGTTCAAATTAAAAGAGCTTTTAAAAGAAAAGAGCTAAAATTCAAAAATTTTCAATACTTGTTTTAAAATTCTATATTTGTAAAAACTATCCTTATTTATATTTTATGGCAAATATTGTAGCATTATCAGAAGCAGCATCAATAGGACTTCACAGTATGGTTTTAATAGCTCAAAGTGATAAAGTTTTAAATGTTGCAGAAATTTCAGAGAAAATCTGTAGTTCACGACACCACGTTGCTAAAGTGATGCAACATTTGGCAAAACAAGGTCTAGTGATATCAAACAGAGGTCCAAATGGTGGGTTTACATTAAAAAAACCTGCCGAAAAAATATCTTTATTAGATATTTATGAAACCATTGACGGCAAAATGGAAGTAAATATCTGTCCCGGAACTACTGAGACTTGCCCTTTCCATGCCTGTATTCTTGGAGATATTGCCACTAAAGTAACTTTAGAAATAAAAGATTTTTTCGAGAGTAGAAAACTAAGTGACTATATCTGATTTTGTTGATAATAGTATCTTAATTTTCTACAAAATCATCTATATATTTTTCAAATTAAATATTGATGTAGCAAATAGAGCAGCAGTTTCTGTTCTTAAACGCTTTTCACCTAATGATATAGGCACAAATCCGTTATTAATAGCTAAATCAACTTCATCTTTAGTAAAATCGCCCTCTGGACCAATTAAAATAAACATATCTTCATCTTTTTTCAATGTTTCAAAAAGGTGTTTTTCATCATTAGAGATGCAATGAGCAATAAATTTCTGTTTAAATTGTGCACTTTTAACAAAGTCATTAAAATCCATCTGTTCGTTTACAGTTGGTTTCCAGTAATCTTTTGATTGTTTCATAGCAGAGATAACAATTTTTTCCAACCTCTCATTTTTTACTACTCTGCGCTCAGAGTTTTGACAAATTATAGGTGTTACCTCATAAATACCAATCTCTGTAGCTTTTTCAAGAAACCACTCCATACGATCATTGCTCTTTGTTGGCGCAATAGCAATATGAAGCTTGGGAATTGGCAAAGTACGAGTTTCTTTTGTAACAATTTTAACTTGACATTTTTTTGAAGATGCAACTTGAATTTTAGCCTCAAAAAGAGAGCCTTTTCCATCTAAAATATGTATAATGTCACCCTCTTTATTTCTCAAAACTCTAACACAGTGATTAGATTCAATTGGATTTAAAATTCCGCCGTTTGTTTCAATCTCTTTTTCGTAAAATAACTGCATAACATATATATTTGCTTCAAATTTAGTTATAAATTATCTTTTATCATTAGATAGAATTTATATAATTAGCTATTTTTGCAAAGTAAAGGAGATAGAAATGACAAAATACATTTGGGGACACAGTAGAAGATATAACGATTATAGCAGTTATATAAGGAATCATTTTGGAAAACGAGTTCAAAAAATTTCAGTAAGTGGAGGTTTTACTTGCCCCAATCGCGATGGACTAAAAGGTCGCGGTGGATGTACATTTTGTAATAATGAATCATTTATTCCAGGATATAGTGAACCAGCTTTACCTGTAAAAGAGCAAATTCAGAATGGAATAGACTTTTTTAAAGAGAAATATCCCGATATGGAATATTTAGCTTATTTTCAATCATATACAAATACTTATGATGAAATCTCGAAATTAAAAAAGTTATATGAAGAGGCATTAAGTCATCCAAAAGTTATTGGCCTAATTATTGGAACTCGCCCCGATTGCATTTCAGTTCAGTTGATTAAATATTTCGCAGAATTAAAAGAGCGCACCTATCTTGTTATTGAAATAGGCATTGAATCAACCAACGAAAAGACATTAGAAATAATTAATAGAGGGCATACATATAAAGAGGCAGAAGAGATGATAATTAAATTAGCTTCTCATAATATAACGGTTGGTTCGCATATGATACTTGGATTGCCTGGCGAGAGTGACAATGATATGCTAGAACATGCTGAAAGATTATCTGCACTTCCCATAGATTTTTTAAAATTACATCAACTCCAATATGTAAAAGGTTCACAGCTTGGTAGAGATTATTTAAAAAATCCAACAAATTTTAAAGTTTGGAAAGTTGATGAATATATTGATTTGGTAGTAAAATTTATCGAAATAATTTCACCAAATATTGTTTTAGAAAGATTCGCCAGTGAAACTCCTAAGCACCTCCAAATCGCTCCTAAATGGGGATTAAAAAACTTTGAATTAGTCAGCAAAATAGAGCGTGAGCTGAAAAATAGAGATACATATCAAGGGAAATTGTTCTCCTAGTATGGAAGGAGATAAGATTCAGTGGAAAGATGAAAGTGGAGAGTGGAAAGATGCGTTAGCACAAAATAAACTTTCAACAGTTCGGCAAGCTCACTGCATCGCTTTCAGTTTTCTTCTTTTGACCTTTTCCAGTATAAAAGGCAAATTATAATTGACATTGGCTATTATTTGTTATTAATTTGTATTAGTCTCTTTTAAAGCGCTTTAAACACTTTTTTACATTCAGTAACACACTTGTTAAGTTTTGTTAATTGATTTTTAAAGGCACATAATTTGAATAAGTAATTTTGTAAACCTTTAAAAAAATAATAATATGAAAAATAGAAGATTTTATTTAACACTGTTTTTAACTTCACTATTTAGTGCATTTTTGGCGATTTTTATTTTCACCAAAGCATTTGCTTCATTTACTAAACAAGAGATTATAGTTGAATCTAAACCAGCAGCTTACTATACATCTCTCCCACAATATAATAAACAAGGCTCTTATCCAGATTTAACAGGTGCAGCAGAAAGCTCAGTTCATAGTGTCGTTCACGTAAGAACAAAGGGTAAATCTCGCACTACACAAAGTTATCCAGACAATCCATTATTTGAATTTTTCTTTGGTCCTCGTGGCTATGGAGAGCAACATTCACAACCAGTTATGGGTTCTGGCTCTGGCGTAATAATCAGTGCAGATGGTTATATTGTGACAAACAATCACGTTATAAAAGATGCCACAGAAATTGGCATTACCTTAAATGACAATCGCACATTTGATGCAAAAGTTATTGGTAAAGATCCCAATACTGATATTGCTCTATTAAAAATTGAAGCTAATGATTTACAATATATGAAATATGGTAATTCAGATGATTTACGTATAGGAGAATGGGTTTTAGCTGTTGGAAATCCGTTTAATTTAACCTCTACAGTAACAGCAGGTATTGTAAGTGCAAAATCACGTAGTATTCAGATTTTAGGTAAAATGAGCATTGAATCATTTATCCAAACAGACGCTGCTGTTAATCCAGGTAATAGCGGTGGCGCATTGGTTGACATAACCGGTCGTTTAGTGGGGATCAACACCGCCATAGCATCACAAACAGGCTCATATACAGGATATTCATTTGCTGTTCCTGTTAGCATAGTTCAAAAGGTAGTAGCAGACTTGCTTGAATATGGAGAGGTGCAACGTGGTTTATTAGGTATTAATATTCGCAATATTGACAATGAATTAATCAAAGAGAAAAAACTAAAGACCACCACAGGTGTTTATGTAGTAGGAGTTATGGAGGGCGGTGGTGCTGAGGAAGCTGGAATAAAAGAGGGAGACGTTATAATCTCAGTAAATGGCGAGACTGTAAACACTGTTCCACAATTGCAAGAACGTATCAGCAGATATCGTCCTGGCGATAAAGTTAATATTGAATTATTAAGAGGTGGAAAAAGTCAAAAATTCGCCGTAACTTTACGTAACATCCATGGCAATACAGATATTGTTAAGCTTTCAGAACGAGTTTCAATTTTAGGAGCCAACTTCGAACCAGTTACAGATAGTGAGAAGAGTAAACTTGGTATTAAACATGGATTAAAAGTAGTAAAAATAAATGATGGAAAAATAAAAGAATCAGGCATAAAAGAAGGATATATTATTACACTTGCTAATCGAGTTCCAATTAACAGCGAAGAAGATTTAAGTAAGGTTATCAATGTTTTAAATGATGGATTATTTTTATCTGGCATTTATCCCAACGGCAAAGTTGCATATTATGCACTAAACCTTCAAGATTAACTTAATTTAAGGGTTTCAAGGGTTTTAGCAGTTGGAAAAAACTAATATTATTCGTATATTTGTGCTCAATTTTGAAAATGTATGAGACAACTTAAGATTACCAAATCGATTACAAATCGCGAAAGCGCTTCATTAGACAAATACTTACAAGAGATTGGTCGTGAAGATTTAATAACTGTTGAAGAAGAGGTTGAATTAGCCCAACGCATCAAAAAAGGGGATCAATTAGCACTTGAAAAATTAACAAGAGCTAACCTTCGTTTTGTTGTGTCGGTAGCTAAGCAATATCAGAATCAAGGGTTAAGTCTTCCTGACCTTATCAACGAAGGTAATTTAGGTTTAATAAAAGCTGCTGAAAAATTTGACGAGACTCGTGGTTTTAAATTTATTTCTTATGCAGTTTGGTGGATTCGCCAGTCTATCTTACAGGCTTTGGCAGAACAATCTCGTATCGTTAGATTGCCACTTAATCAGGTAGGTTCATTAAATAAAATTAATAAAGCTTACTCACGTTTTGAGCAAGAGCATGAAAGGAAACCTTCACCTGAAGAATTGGCAGATGAGTTAGAAATTCCAGCTGAAAAAGTGTCAGACACACTGCGTGTTGCAGGAAGACACATTTCGGTGGACGCACCTTTTGTAGAAGGTGAAGAGAACAGCTTATTGGACGTACTTGTAAATAGTGACTCACCAAATGCAGACCGTACATTAATGAACGAATCATTAACACGTGAAATTGAACGTGCACTAGCAACTCTTACAGATAGAGAGAGTGATATAGTGAAGCTATTCTTCGGTATACAGTGTCAAGAAATGACATTAGAAGAGATTGGCGATAGATTCGGATTAACAAGAGAAAGAGTCAGACAGATTAAAGAAAAAGCGATTAGAAGATTAAGGCATGCTTCTAGAAGCAAATTGCTTAAAGCATATTTAGGATAATAAAATAACTAAGGGTTGCACAATGTGCGACCCTTTTTAATTACTATCTATCATCAAATAAAAAATCAATCTTTTCTATCTCTCGCTCCCAGCTTAATTCAGTTGCAACTTTTCTTAAATTAACAGACATCTCTTTTCGAATATCTCTATTTTCACAGATATATTTTATCTTTTCAGCAATTAATTTAGGATTTAAACCATTTATATAAACTCCTGTTTTATATTCATCAATAAAAGATTTTATATCTGGAAAAGCTGTTGCTAAAATCGGTAATCCCATTTTTGGATAATCAAATAAGCGATTGGGTAAAGAGTGATAATAATTAAGCCCTAAATTTCTTAAAAGACAAAGACCAATATCAGCTTTTGAAGCATAATTTTCCAACTCATTATATGGAATAACACCAATAAAATTAACTCTATCCTCTAAATTTAATTTCTTTGTTAACTCTTTCAACTCATTTTCAATATCGCCTCCCCCAACAATATTGAATATATAGTTAGGCAGATATTTCATTGCTTTGATAGATTCTTCTAATCCACGGCCAATATTAAGAGCTCCTTGATAATAAACTATAGGTGATTCACTAACATCTCTTACTTCATGAACAGAATCATTATTAGCAGACGGTATATTCCTAACCAAAATAAACTCTTTACCATATATTTTTTTGTAAATACCTGCAACTCCTTCTGAAACAGTAATAGCAGCCCATACAGATGGAACTATTAGATTTTCTATAATAGTCCATATTTTTTTTACCAAAGGTCTATTTACAACTTCAGGCACTTCAGGAAAATATTCATGACTATCAAAAATTATTGGAACACGTTTAAATAAAGATGCTGTTTTACAAGCCAAAAGAGTATCTAAATCAATAGCCATGTAATAATCAGCTTTTTTAAATAGAAGATAGAAAAATATTTTTAAATTAAACTCTGCATAAAAAAAAAGACCCTTTTTGAAAATCATTTTTAATATCCTTGAGTTATATTCTGTTGATTTTACACTTCTTTTTTCTCGAGGAAATTTTCTAGCCAGAACAGTAACATCAAGTTCTTTAGTAAGTAAATATTCAACCATCTTTGCAACTCGTTGATCAGTAATTAAATTGCTAGTTGATGTTATAAATATCTTTTTTTTCATACAATCCTCTCTTAAAAACAATACCTCTTCAACTTAATGAAGAGGTATTATCTAATACTTTATTTTACAATTACACATCAATTCTAGCATAAGTTGCATTTCTCTCAATAAAATCTCTACGAGGTGGAACATCATCTCCCATAAGCATACTAAATATTCTATCAGCTTCAGTTGCACTCTCGATAGTTACCTGTCTTAAAGTACGAGTTTCCGGATTCATTGTAGTTTCCCATAGTTGCTCAGCATTCATCTCTCCAAGACCTTTATATCTCTGAATAGTTATTGAATCTTCTTTTCCACCACCATATTTATCAACAAACTCTCTTCTTTGCATTTCATCCCAACAATACTCTTCAACTTTTCCTTTTTTCATTAAGTATAATGGAGGTGTTGCAATGTATAGATGGCCATCAGTAATAAGCTCCTTCATATATCTAAAGAAGAAAGTCATAATCAATGTATTAATGTGGCGCCCGTCCACATCGGCATCCGTCATGATTATCACTTTATGATATCTCAATTTTGAAGTATTTAGAGCTTTGCTATCTTCCTCTGTTCCAATTGTAATTCCCAGAGCTGTGAAAATATTTTTTATTTCATCACTTTCAAAAACTCTGTGTTGAAGAGCTTTTTCAACGTTTAAAATTTTTCCTCTTAGTGGTAAAATAGCTTGAAATTGTCTGTTTCTTCCTTGTTTAGCAGTTCCACCTGCAGAGTCGCCCTCCACAAGGAATACTTCACAAAGAGCTGGATCTTTTTCAGAGCAATCTGCCAGTTTTCCTGGCAAACCACCACCACTCATTACACTTTTTCTCTGTACTAATTCACGTGCCTTACGAGCTGCATGACGAGCAGTTGCCGCTAAAATAACCTTATTTACGATAGCTCTTGCATCTCTTGGATTCTCTTCCATAAAGTTTTGCAACATTGTGCTAACTGCTTGGTCAACTGCTAAACTAACTTCTCTATTACCAAGTTTAGTTTTTGTCTGTCCTTCAAACTGAGGGTCAGCAACTTTTACAGAGATAACACCTGTTAAACCTTCACGGAAATCGTCACCATTAATCTCAAATTTAACCTTTGCTAACATTCCTGACTTCTCAGCCCATGTTTTTAATGTACGAGTTAAACCACGTCTAAAACCTGTAAGATGTGTTCCCCCTTCGATGGTATTAATATTATTTACATAGGAGTAAACATTTTCATTAAATGAACTATTATAAACTAATGCTATCTCAACAGGAATCTCATTTGCATCGTTATTAATATAGATAATATTTTCGATAATAGGTTCACGATTATCATCTATAAAACGTACAAATTCTTTAACACCTTCATCAGAGTAAAATCTTTCAAATTTTACATTCCCCTCTTCATCAACCTCACGTTTATCAGTTAAAATTATCTCAATTCCTGCATTTAAGAATGCCAATTCACGCATTCTATCAGCTAAAATTGAGTATTTATATTCAGTAGTAATAAAAATTGAAGTATCTGGTTTAAAAGTAACTATAGTACCTGTATCTTCGGTTACTCCAACCTCTGAAACTTGGTTTAAAGGCTCACCTTTTGAATAACTTTGTTGATAAATTTTACTATCTCTTCTAACCTCTACTATTAAACTTTCTGAAAGAGCATTAACACAAGAAACACCAACTCCGTGCAGACCACCAGAAACTTTATAACTACCTTTGTCAAACTTTCCACCAGCATGCAGAACAGTCATAACAACTTCTAGAGCCGAACGCCCCTCTTTTTCATGAATATCAACAGGGATACCACGACCGTTATCTTCAACGGTTATAGAATTATCTTCATTAATTGTTACTTTAATGACATCACAATGACCAGCTAAAGCCTCATCAATTGAGTTGTCAACAACTTCATAAACTAAGTGATGAAGTCCTTTAACATTTATATCACCAATATACATCGCAGGACGTTTACGCACTGCCTCTAAACCTTCTAGAACTTGAATATTGGTTGCTGAATAATCACCATTTTCTTGTGATTCAAGATTTGAATCAATTATTTCACTCATGATATATTTTATTGAAATTAAAGTCTTTTATTAAAAAAAATGTTCACTTACAAATATAGTAAAAACTATTGAAACAACGGAGTTTATAGCACTTTTTATTCTTTTTTTACAACAAGCTATTTAATTAATAATCAGCCACTTTGACAAGAGTAAGCAAAATAAAAAATAAGTATAGGAAAAGATGAATTTATTTTTCCAAATCTTTCATCTTTATTTCAATTTTTTCTTGCTCTAAATGCATTGTTTCCCACTTCTCCATTACCGTCTCAATCTCTTTATTAATACTTTCAAAATTCTTAAACAACTCATCTAAATCTTCAGCTTTTTCTGGATTTTGAAGTAGAACATTTATCTCTTCAGCCTTCATTTCCAACTCTTCAATAGTTTTCTCAAACTTGCTGATTTGATTATTAATTTTTCTTAATTCACGATTTAACTCCTTTTGCTGTTCAAAAAGTATTTTACTATTACTCTTCTCTTCAACAACAGATTCTGTGATAGCTACTGATTTTTGTTCAACTTTATTTAATTCATCCAGATTTTCTAATCTTTTCTTCTCTAAGAAAGAGTATATTCCATCAAAGTGAACACTAATATTTTTATTATTAAACTCATAAACAACATCAACAAGTCCGTCGAGGAAATCTCTATCGTGCGAAACTAGCAAAACAGTTCCTTCAAATTCAGCTAAAGCTTGTTTTAAAATATCTTTAGACCTAATGTCGAGATGGTTTGTAGGCTCGTCAAGAATTAGAAAGTTAACAGGTTCAAGAAGTAACAATACTAAAGCCAAGCGAGTTCTCTCACCACCCGAAAGAACCGA
The DNA here is from genome assembly GCA_964532085.1 of uncultured Marinilabiliaceae bacterium. GTDB lineage: Bacteria > Bacteroidota > Bacteroidia > Bacteroidales > Marinilabiliaceae > CAZHHH01. Next base: position 20,845 of record CAZHHH010000012.1, on the reverse strand, counting down.
TACTTTCTTATCAATAGCCTCACCTCCAAAAAGAAAAGCACCCAAAATATCTCTAATCTTTGTCCGAATATCACCAACCGCAACATTATCAACAGTTTCAAAAACAGTAAGATTATTATCAAGTCTCATTGCTTGATCTTGAGCAAAATATCCAATTTTTACCTGATGTCCTAACTCGATTAAACCACTATGTTCTATCTCGTTAAGAATTATTTTTGCTAAAGTTGTTTTTCCTTCTCCATTTTTACCAACAAAAGCAACCTTCTCCCCTCTTTTTATTTCAAAATTAACTTTATCAAGTACGTGAAGTTTGTCATAATATTTTGAAACATCTGTACCTCTAACAGTTACCACTCCCGAATGAGGAGCTGGTGGAAATTTTATCTTTAGTGCAGAGTTGTCATATTCGTCAATCTCAACTCTATCTAGTTTTTCTAGCTGTTTAATTCGCGATTGAACTTGAACAGCTTTTGTTGCTTTATATCTAAATCGTTCGATAAAAGCCTCTGTATCTTCAATCTTTTTCTGTTGATTTCTATGTGCAGCCAACTGCTGTTCGTATCGTTCTCTTCGCAGAACAAGATATTCAGAATATGGAGCGTTATAATCAAATATTTTGCCAAGAGAGATTTCAACTGTACGAGTGGTTATATTATCTAAAAAAGCTTTATCGTGAGAAATTAAAACAACCGCTCCATCATAAACTTTCAGATAATCTTCGAGCCACTGAATGGATTCAATATCTAAATGGTTTGTAGGCTCATCAAGTAATAGAACATCAGGATTTCTCAATAATATCTTTGCCAATTCAACTCTCATCCTCCATCCGCCACTAAATTCATTGGTTTGACGTTCAAAATCCTCTTGTTTAAATCCTAAACCTTTTAAAGTAGTTTCAATTTTTGAGTAGTAATTCTGTCCACCTAAAATTGAGTATCTCTCATTTTTTTCATTCAGTAGATTTAGATTATTAAGATAATCTTCAGACTCATAATCAGTTCGTGAGGTTATTTCATTAGTTATTCTCTCAATCTCTTTTTCTAAATCCACTATCTCTTTCAAAGAGCTTTCTGCTTCTTTTCTAACAGTTTGTGAATCAGAATAGATCATTGTTTGAGGCAGATATCCAATTTTTAAATCTTTTGGCATAGAAAAATCGCCCGAAGTGGGTGCTTGCTCACCAATTAAAATACGTAGAAGCGTAGTTTTTCCAGCACCATTCTTCCCTACAAGCCCAATTCTGTCTTTATTGTTTATTAAAAAAGTAATTTCATCAAACAACCAAAAACCACCAAAATCAATAGATAATTTATTTATCGAAATCATTGATATAGAATAAACATATTAATTTAAAGGTAGCTGAACAACATCATAATTTGGATAAAAAGTTAATTTATTTAATCCATAATTATAGTATCCACCCCAATTACTAATTCTCTTAAATTTTAAATTAAATTGCACCTCTTTATGCTCAATTTTATCTAAACAGTAGTAAAAGTCACTACCATATTGAGTTAGTGCATTTATAAAATAGTATGTTACATCATATCCCCAAATTCCAAATCTGCTAAAATTTGAGTTTGCATCAGAATATTGAAAAAATGGTGAAATAGCGTGGGGCTCAAGGTGCATCCACTGTCTATATTTTGATATAAACTTATTGGTTTGACTATCTTTATAATCTAATTTAAATGGAGAGTATATTGTTGTTTGTAAATAATGTATGTCAGCTGGATCAATAGTTTGCATTCTAAACCATTCAGCTCTACCAAACACCCGAATATCAGCTCTAGTCTTCTCTTTTACCCCTTTAAGAATTGGAATAATTTTAGAAATTTCGGAAGTGGATGTTGATGGTACTACAATAAAATTCTTCTCATCTTTAACAATGATTGATTGAATAGAAATTAAATCATCATCACCCATTCTATATTCAATGAAGTTAACTTTTTCATCTTCATAAAAGGTCTTCATTGCTTCAACCTTTATTTTATTTAGGTATAATTGAGCATCTTTCTCCTCATCTGGAGGTAAAATCACGATAATGTTTGAACCTCTAGCCTGATTTACAACATCTTTAGACATATAATCAAGCAATAATGAATCTGGAGAATTTACCTGAAAAAGGTATGGATTTTTTACCAACTCATTATTACTGTTATTGGAAATTGGAAATATTAAAGGAATTTGATTTTCCTTACTAAATTGTGAAATTTGAAATAGTTCATTCCCTAAACCTGGCCCAATAATTAAATCACTCTCCTTTAATTTAGGATTTTGCACAACTCTAGAAATTGCGCTTTGATTAGGAATATCATAGACACTTAGGTTTACACTAACTCCCTCTTCTTTAAGCTTATCCAATGCCAATAAAGCTCCACTATAAAACTCTACGAAAGCTTTTGATTTTTGAGCAATTTGAATCATTGAATGAGACATACTAATAGTGTCACTACTAGATGATGAATAGTAATTTTTACTTATGGCAGCATTGAGTGGTAGAATTAAAGCTACTTCCACAGGTCTCTGATAACCTATCACTTGATTCAAATTACACTCTTTGAAACCTAATGAATCATCTTCGCTAAAGTAGATTTGATTATCGTCATATTTTTCAATCTCAGAAGATAAAGCTTTTGCAGAAAACCACTGATCAGTAGGTATCATTAAAACTGTACCTCGCTTAAGGTTTGAAAAATTCACAGTTGCATTTATCTTCTTAATTACATCTATATCCACTTTGTATTTTTGAGAAATTGCAAAAAGTGTTTCTCTTTTAGCAACTTTATGAGATATAAACCACTCATCATTTTTCTTCTGTTGAGATAATTTTGAATTTATCTGATTATGGTCAACTTTTGGCACTTGAATTAAATAACCAACTTTAAGATCAGATTCTTGTAAATTAGGATTTGCTTCTTTTAAATCACTTACCTCAATTAGATATTTTCTACTAATGGAATAGAATGTTTCATTTGGCTCAATAAGGTGATATATATAATCATCGGAAATAATAGTTTTATCTTGTTCATCTTCAACCGCAACAGTGTCCTCAACCTCTACACTCTCTCTATTTATACGAATTTGAGAACCAATAGCTAATATTCCATCTTTTAATGCAGGGTTATCTTCAATTATTTCAGATACAGACAAATCATATAACCTTGAGATGCTATAAAGAGTCTCCTTAGCTCTTACTGTATGCAATATATAGCCTTTTTCGGTAGTTTCTCTCTTTATCCCGTTTCTACTTTTTGTTTCGACATTTTCGATTATTTCAGTTGGAATTTTTAAAATAGCACCAACAATAAAATTCTCTCTTGTGCCTGGATTGTGTTCATATAATGTCTCTAAAGCAATATTATATTTTCGAGAAACAAAGAAAGCTGTTTGTCCTTTTTCAATTGTGTGATAAATATACTCTTTGGAATTTGTAAGTTCGTGATTATCTTTATTTCTGCCTGAAATTACAGGAACTCTTACAATTTGTCCTTCAGAAAGCTGTTCTTCTAAATCACTATTTGCTTGCAGAATCTCTTTTAGCGAAACACCATAATTTACTCCTATCCGGTAAAGACCTTCACCTTTTTTTACAATATGTAAATAATATTCTTTACCATCTAACATTATTTTTTTTGTATCAATCTGTGCAACAGCTGAGTTATTAATAAAAAACACAGAAATTATTAAGATACAAATTACTTTTATGCTCTGCATTAAGATTAAATTTCGAATTATTTATAAATAAAAGTACTTTGAAAACACTATTTTCAAAAGTAAATCAAATATAATCAAAATCTTTAATCTTATTGTTTCATAAACAATCTTTATTGAAAAAATAGCAAAACAAAGTTGTCTAAAAAGAAAAATTAAAAAAAATAGAACGTATAATCCTTAAATTAGCTTCACTGAACTTCGTTTCCCTCTTGCTTTCAGCTAGACACAGTAAAGGGGACATCAGACTTTATCACTTATTTTCCTTTTGATTTATATCCACTTAATTTAGATGTCCCAAAATGTGCGGAAGACAATAGAAAACTTATTAACCAATGGGCAATAATTAATAGACAATGTTGAAGAAGTAGTTATGATTTGACTTATCACATTCAACCCACTTTGGGGTTGGTTTGTATTAGATTATCTACCCCGCAATGAATTACGGGGTTATCAATATTTCACCCCATTCGGGGTAATTTTCAATACGTAAAATTGAACTATACAAATAATACGTTATGTATATCAACACCGAATGGTGTTGTAGGTTATTAATCTCTATTATTGTGTCTCGTCGCAAGCGAGAGGGGGTTGGGGATAGGATATAATAGAATAATAAGAATCATTTTTAAGTTCTAGAGCTTCTTACGATTTTAAATGTACTTCAATCTCTTTCATTTGAAGTTTAAAATCTCTGTCAGTTTCTATAAGATTATCAACTGTTCTGCACGCATAGAGTACGGTTGAATGATTTTTATCACCAATTTTTGCGCCAATAGTTGCTAAAGAAGAGTTAGTTAAATTTTTAGAAAAATACATTGCAATCTGTCTTGCTTGAACAACCTCTCTTCTTCTTGTATTCGAGTGAAGAATATCTAAATCAATACCGTAATATTTACAAACTTTCTCTTGTATTAAATCGATAGATAGCTCACGTTGAGTCTTTTTTACAATTTTTTCAACAACACTTTGGGCAGTTTCCAGAGAAACTTCTTTTTTATCCATCGTTGCCATAAAAAGTAGTGATATTAATGCCCCTTCGAGTTCTCTTACATTAGTATCTATATGACTTGCAAGATAATGTACAACCTCGTCTGATAAGCGAATTCCATCTTTAATTATTTTATTAAGAAGAATGTTTTTACGAGTTTCATAATTTGGTTTTTCAATCTCTGCAGATAGTCCCCATTTAAATCTATTAAGCAATCTCTCTTCCATTCCTTCTAATTTTGCAGGAGGCTGATCGCAAGTAAATATTAACTGTTTATTATTTTGATGTAGATGATTAAATATATGGAAAAATGTATTCTGTGTACCTGGTTTTCCTATAAATTCGTGAATATCATCAATAATTAAAACATCTATAAGTTGGTAAAAATTAACAAAATCGTTAATATTTCTCTTTAAATATGAATCTGTATACTGAGTTTGAAATCTATTTGCATTAACATACAATACCCTTTTATCAGGAAAGTTCTTTTTAACCTCTACACCAATAGCTTGTGCCAAATGTGTTTTTCCTAAACCTGAACCACCATATATATAGAGAGGATTAAATGTTGCGTGACCTGGATTTTGAGCAATGGTCATACTTGCTGCTTTTGCAAGTTTATTACACTCGCCTTCAACATAATTATCAAAATTATACTCTAAATTTAACTGTGGATCAACATCAATTTGTGCAGCACCTGGAATTACAAAAGGATTTTGCAATGATTTTGCATCTGCACTATTATTTCCCTTTTGAGTATTAGGAGCATTTTGTGGAGAATTAGATTTATATCCCTCATCGGCTGCTAGAGCGTAATTTAATTGTGCTTTTTCACCTAACACTTTACGGAGAGCCATTCCTACTGTTTGGATATATTGCTCTTCAATAACCTCATAAAAATAGCGATTTGGGACTTGAATTGTCAAAACACTGTCTTCAAGCTTTACTGGAACAATGGGAATAAACCAAGTTTCCACAGCTTTGACATCAATAGATTGTTTTATATAATTTAAACAATCAGACCAGACTTTTTGACAATTTAATTTCATTTTTTTCTTCTCTCCTAAATAACAAAAGTTAGATTAAATATAATAATATAATTCTAGTAGATTTTTGGGTTCGTTTACTACAAATTTTAGAAAAAAAAAGGAATAAAAAAAATTATTTTTGACTTGTAAAAATCAATAATTCGTATTCCTCTAGTTCTCAATACATTTAACTCCAAACCTACAACGAGCTCATTACAAGGCAAATATCAGATACAAACAACTTCATCTAAGAAGTATAATACGGTGCAGTTGAAACAATTACAACTTAAAGTAAAAATAATTTCAAAAAAATTAAAAAAATATTTTTTATCTAATTATTCTCTATAATTTATAGTTTTTAGTGCTTTTTCTAGCTTTATATTTTTACCTTTTTCGAAAGCCAGAATTTCTGCAGTTGGAAAATTTTCAATGATTTTATTTTTCAAGTTTTCCATTTCTAAATATGAATTTGACTCCCCGATAATATATAAAAATTTATTTTTCAAAACGAATTCTTCGACATTATAATTCTCAACTTTTGAATTTGCTAAATTATCACTGGTGTTTGTTGTTTTCAGATTTACTTTAAAAGTAATCTCTTTCTCCTTAGCAATTTCTTCGCTAGTGACTAAATATACTTTTTTACCAAAATCGAATGCAGAGAAACTAACATACTTTTTTGGATTTATCCTAACATCTTCTAAAAGTTTATCTAAATTCTCTGCAGCATCTGTTAGGTTTTGATATAACTCTTCATCATTGATTAGCTTTCCGATTGTACCATTAGCCTCTTCTATCTCTTTCATAGAAGTTTGAATCATAGTCATTGTAGAATCTAAACCTGATATAATACTAGAGATATCATCTTCATCGATATTATCTAGTATATCTTTAAATTTTTGAGATAGATGTTCGATATTTTCTAAAGAATTTGAAAGTTCGCCACCATCGTTAAAACTATCACCAATTCTTAAACTAATGCCTTTTAATTGTGTGGCAGAAATATGTAAACTTTTAATTAAATCATCAATTATATGACTGTTTTCTTTTTTAAATATATTACTAACACCAATTAAAACTGAATCTAAGTTTGTAATTAGAGCTTCTGCTTTATCTTTTATTGGTCCAAACTCACCAATAACTGCATCAAAGATGTCAGCTTTTATACTTGTAGAAATTGTATCACCTGGCAAAAGTGGCATATTACTATCTCCCTCTTTTAAATCGATTGATTTACTACCCATCAAGTCAGAGTTATAAATTTCGGCAATACTATTTTTCGGAATAAAGAATTTTTCTGTTATGACAAATGTTACAACAAATTTACCTCTTTCGCTAGGATGCATTTGCACTTTATCAACAGTTCCAACTTTAAAGCCATTATAATATATGAAAGAACCCTCTGTCAAATTTTCAAGCTTTGAATAAACTCCATAATACTTATCACCTGGTGAAAACATATTTTTTCCTTTCAGAAATTGAAAACCCCAAATAAAAAGTACCAATGCTACCAATACTAAAAGACCTATTTTAAATTCTTTATTTAATTTCATTTTTATAAAGTTAATCAGACAATTAATTATTTCGAGTAACTGGTACTCTTTCATCATTTTTAAAAGCAATTATAAAGCAATCGGGCACAATCTTTCTAATCTCTTTCAGCTGTTCTGTAATCTCCTTATAAGAATATGCTTCTCCTGTTGTATATTTATATATATCATTTTCTTTGTAGATATAAATATCATTAAAAAGGGAGAGAATTTCGTGGTTTCCCTCTACTTTATTGCCCGAAGAGGCGATTTGTATTCTATATATAACTTTTTCTTCTTCAACACTGTTTATATTAAGCATTTTAGAGATTTCATCTTTTTCTTTTACCATCTCTTTTTTCTCAATAGTAGTAAGATTTGTTCTTTCTTCAAATCTATCACGATAATCTCTAATTGCTCTAAAAATTCCAGAAGCTAAATATGTCTGCCCATCTTCCGACATTAGGTATTTTTCTTCTTTATCATTGCTTAAAAAACCTACTTCAATCAAAATTCCAGGCATAGCTGTTTTTCTTAAAACCAGAAAACCTGCTTGTTTCACTCCCCTACTATGACGACCTACACGTGTTTCAAATTGATTTTCGACCAATGACGCAGCTAAAATACTTTGGTCAAGATAGACATTTTGCATCAATTCAAAAATAATATAAGACTCTGGTTGATTTGGGTCAAACCCCTCATATTTTGTATTATAATCATCCTCGAGAATAATCACAGAGTTCTCTTTTTTCGCTACTTCTAAGTTCTCTTGTGAGCGATGAAGTCCCAACACAAAAGTCTCTGTACCGTGAATTTCTGGTTTACTAATTGAGTTTCCATGTATTGACACAAATAAATCTGCTTTTGCTTTATTAGCAATTTCTGCTCTCTCATCAAGGGCAACGAAAGTATCATCTTCGCGGGTATAAACGACATTTACCTCAGGCATAAACTCCTTTATATAACTTCCAACCTTAAGCGCAATTGCAAGAGTCAAATCTTTCTCCATCATTTTCTTACCTAAAGCTCCTGAGTCTTTACCACCATGACCTGCATCAATTACAACAGTTTTAAATTTTGCATTATTTGATGCAATAGTCGAACTAGTAGTTATAAATAAGGTAATTATCCCTAAAATAAACAGTTTAATGTTGTTGTGTATATTATTATATGACATTTGTTATACCTAAAAATTATTTTAGCACTGCTCTAAAGTTTTACAAAATTACATATTGTTGTTATAAAAAATTTTAAGAACAGCTATTTATTATTTAACATTGCAAAAATAACAAATAAAAAAGAGCAATCAATTACAACTTGAAAAGTTTTATTTGCTTTATATAGTAAACAAACCATTTTTTAAATTATTTTTGTGCTTAGAAAGATTAGAACATGTCAATTTTGAAGCTCGATATATTTTTATATATAAATAAATATTCCCCAAAACTATATATTACATTAGTTTTAGGCATTCTATTATTCTTATTTTCACCCGCATACGGCCACGAAGAAATAACTATGGATAGTGATTCTACACTTATATCTTCTTATGAGCTGACAGAAGACTCTATTTCGGCTCCATCAGATAGTGTTAGTGTTGAAAAAGAAAATAGTTCAAAACCTATAATTGATGCAGAGATAAAATATAGTGCTAAAGATTCTACTTTTTTTGATATGGGAAAAGTGCATCTTTATGGTGATGCATCTGTTAGTTATCGAGACATTCTTTTGACTGCTCACTATATTCAACTTGACTTAGATAGTAGTCTAGCTTTTGCAGAGGGAACTCGAGACAGCTTAGGTATTGAGCAAGATTTGCCAGTATTTAAAGATAAAAGTGGTGAATATACAATGCGTAAATTAAGATATAACTTCAAAACTGAGAAAGCTATCATTGAGCATGTGGTAACTGAGCAAGGCGAAGGATATGTTGTTGGCCAAAAGGCTAAAAAAGATTTTGATGATGCTATATATATGAAAGATGGAAAATATACCACATGTGATAATCATGACCATCCACACTTTTATATAAATATGACAAAAGCTAAGGTTATTCCTGGTGATAAAGTTGTTACAGGCCCAGCTTATTTAGTGCTTGAAGATGTTAAAATATTTCCGTTGTTTATTCCTTTTGCTTTTGTACCTATGAGTAAGCCATATAACTCTGGTTTTTTAATGCCATCTTATGGAGAGGAGAGTAACAGAGGATTCTTTTTGAGGGATGGAGGATATTACTTTGCTTTTAATGAGTATGTTGATTTAGCTGTTACTGGTGACATATATGGTAATAACTCGTGGGGAATGCGTGCATCTTCAAACTACAAAAAGCGATATAAATATGGTGGTAGTTTTAATTTTAACCATATAACAAACATTACTAGTGAGAAAGATTTACCAGATTATGCAGTCTCTAAAGATATTAGTGTAAACTGGTCTCATAGACAAGATGCAAAAGCTAATCCAAATAGAACATTTTCTGCCAGCGTAAATTATTCTACAAGTTCTTTCGATAAAAACAATGTGGGAAGCATTATAAATCCAGAAGTATTAGCAACAAATACAAAACGTTCAAGTATATCATATTCAAGACGTTTTCCGAACACTCCGTTCAACTTTTCAGCTAACTTACTTCACTCACAAAACAGTAGAGATACCACAATCAGCTTAACTTTGCCTGATTTAACTCTTACAATGAATAGAGTTTATCCATTTAAAAAGAAAAAAAGGATTGGTAAAGAGAAATGGTATGAAACAGCTAGCTTATCGTACACAGGAAATATGAGTAACTCCATAAACACTAAAGAGAGTGACTTAAGTTTATCTGCTAAAAGTTTGAATGAAGATTGGCGAAATGGAGTAAAACACTCTATTCCGCTATCAGTAAATCTAAAAGTATTAAAACATTTCACTTTAACTCCAAATGTGAATTATACCGAAAGATGGTATTTTAAACATATTACAAAAGAGTGGGATGAAGAGAGTAAAAGAGTTGTTACTAGAGATACCACAGCTGGATTTAATCGTGTTTATGACTATAACTTTGGAGTAGGTACATCTACAAAAGTATATGCTTTTTATCGTCCTAGCCGAGTGTTATTTGGTGATAAAATTAATGCAATTCGTCATGTTATGACTCCATCAGCAAGTTTGAGTTTCAGACCAGACTTTTCAGATTCTAAATATGGATATTATGATTGGTTTGAATATTATGATGAAAGACAAGATAGAGTTGTGAGGAATGAGTATTCATACTATGATGGAGCTCTTTATGGCATACCAGGCAAAGGAAAATCTGGTTCGTTAGGAATGAGTTTAGGTAACACATTAGAGATGAAAGTCAGAAGTGATAGAGATACCACCGGTTTTAAAAAGATTGCAATTCTCGAAGCATTAAACTTTAGTTCATCATATAACTTCTTAGCCGACTCAATGAATTTAGCTAATATAAATATGAGCGGACGAACAAAATTATTTGGAACTAGCATAAGTTTTGGAGCTAATTTTGACCCATACGCATTAGACACACTTTCAAACGGTAGACCTTATAGACACAATGTATTTGAAATTAAACAAAACAAGCGTTTAGTAAGACTTCAAAGTGCTAATTTAAGTTTTGGACTTAGTTTTAACTCAGATACTTTTAAAAAGAAGAGTGATGGTAGTAAAAAAGAGGCTGAACCAGATCCAAATGATTTACCGCCTGATGAAAATGATTTCTTCGATGATGATCCATTGAGAAATCAACATCAACAAGGGACTCATCTAAGTGAAGTTAGAGAGCAAAATGTAACAGATTTAGGATATGCAGAGTTTAAAATACCTTGGAATGTCTCCATAAATTATAGTATGCGATATATTCAAGACCAATTTAATCCTAATTCAATGTCGTATGACCATAAATTAACTGCTGATATTAATGCCTCTGGAAGAGTCTCTTTAACACCTAAGTGGGATATTAGTCTATCATCGGGGTATAATATTGAGCGAAAGGAAATATCTCATACTAATATCAGAATTAACAGAAATCTGCACTGCTGGAATATGAGTTTTAATATGGTTCCTGTAGGAAGATATAAATCATTCTTTTTCACTATTGCTGTAAATAGTAGTCTTTTAAGAGATTTAAAATATGAAAAAAGAAGTAGCCCAAGAGATAATCCAAACTGGAGATAAAATATAATCAACTTAAAAAACAAAATATTATGAAACGCATTATAGAAACTACTAATGCCCCTGCCGCTGTTGGTCCTTACAGTCAAGCTGTTGAAGCAAACGGAACTTTATATATATCTGGTCAAGTGCCACTAGTTCCTGCAACAGGCAAGATGATTGAGGGCGGAATAAAAGAGCAAACTGAGCAAGTGATGAAAAATATTGAAGCTATTCTAACCGAAGCTGGTTATACTTTTTCAGATGTTGTAAAATCTACGTGCTTATTAGCAAATATCGAAGATTTTAAAGCGATGAACGAGGTTTATGCTTCATACTACAAAGAAAATCCACCTGCACGTGCAGCATTTGCAGTTAAAGATTTGCCACTGGGTGCTTTGGTGGAGATTGAGACTATTGCGGTGAAATGATATTCAATTATCAATGAAAAATGAACAATTATCAATGAAAAATGAGCCCTTCGGCTACGCTCAGGTCACGTATTGCCCATTAAGCATTGAACATTTCACATTGTCCATTGATAATTGAACATTGATTTTTAATTATTATTTTTCAGATTTTAATATTATAGTTGATGATTTTAATCCTTTTCCTGTTACTTGTAGTTTGATATCGCCCTCTTTTTCTGTTGATTGAACTAATACTACTAGTTTACCACTAAAGGCTTTCATAGTAGGCAGATGGAACATCTCTAATGAAGTTGGATCACCATTAGAAACCGCTTTGTATTTTCCATTTCCAGTAACTTTAAAGTTTAATTGATGTGCTGCATTAGGGCAATCATTACCATCTTTATCTACAACAGAAACTGTTACGAATGATATATCTTCACCATCAGCCTTTATAGTTTGTCTATCAGCATCAAGCTTTAGAGTATATGGTTTATCAGCTGTTTTGATTACCTTTTCTGCAGCCACCTTACCATTGTCATCAAAGGCTACAACTTTTACTTCACCTGGCTCATAAACTACCTCATTCCACATTAGGCGATACCTGTGTTGTTTAGTTTTATCCTTAGTTTTCTCTCGAACTCCTTGGCTTTTCCCGTTTATAAATAGCTCCGCACTGTTGAAGTTTGTATAGACAAAGATTGGTGTAATTTCGCCTTCACGTCCCTCCCAATTCCAATGTGGTAGGATGTGCAATGTTGTATCTTTTGTATTCCATCTACTTCTATATAGATAATATCTATCTTTTGGCAATCCTGCTAAATCACAAATTCCAAAATATGAACTTCTTGATGGCCACACTTCGTTATATGGGGTTGGTTCACCTAAATAATCGAAACCTGTCCAAACAAATTCTCCTATAACCCAATCATAATCATCTTGCCAAACAAAATCATCATCAGGTAAATTACTCCAACGACAATATTCTAAATCGTATGAAGATGAGTGTGCATCGTCGTGAGTTATATGCTTTCTAATTTCTGCAGGAAATTTATATATTCCCCTTGAGCTAACAGTTGAAGCTGTTTCTGAACCTAAAATAAAACCTTGAGGAAATCTCTGATATGCTTCATCATAAAGATGAACTCGATAATTTAGACCCGGAATATCTACAATTGCACCAAATCCATTATCCATAACAGCTTTTACTTGGTCCATACCAACTGTTACTGGTCTTGTAGGGTCTTCTCTGTGGAAAATATCTTGCAACCATTTTGTAAGTTTCACGCCTTCATTACCCCATTGGTCTGGCACTTCATTACCAGAACTCCACATTACAATACTTGGGTGATTTCTAAGTGCACGAACGAGATTTACCACATCTTTTTCAGCCCACTCTTTAAAATATAGATTATATCCATTTTTTACTTTTGGTTTTGCCCATTCGTCGAAAGATTCTGCCATAAATAAAATTCCCATTTCATCGCATAGTTCAACTTGCTCAATGCTTGGCATATTGTGAGAAGAACGCACAGCATTAACTCCCATATCTTTCATTATTCGAAGTTGTCTTTTAAGAGCTGCTACATTTACTGCACTACCTAAAGGACCTAAATCGTGATGGAGACATACACCTTTAAATTTAGTTGGAACACCATTTAAAACTAAACCAATCCCGCGTTCATACTCTACACTTCTGATACCAAAACGTATTCTCTCTTCATCTTTAAGAACGTCATTTTCATATACTTTTAAGTTAGCATAATAAAGATGCGGAGTGTCTAAATCCCATATTTGAGGGTTATTTACAGCAATATCCATCACCATTTTATCGCCATAAATTTCTTCTGTTGATTTTGATGCAACAATTTTTCCTTCTGGTGAAATAATATCTGCAACAAGTTTTAAATTTTCCCCATTTATAGTTGATGATATATTAACACGAGCTTGTTTTTCAGAAACATAAGGCGTTGTTATAAAAGTTCCCCATTTTTCAAGGCCTACTTTATCTTTTATCTCAATCTGAACTTTTCTATAAAGTCCTGCACCAGGATACCATCTTGAAGATGATGGATAATTTTCTAAACGTACAGCCAACAAGTTCTCTTCATTATTTTTTATATATGGTGTTATATCAAAATAGAAATAGCTATAACCATACGGTCTTTCACCAATTTTCTCTCCATTGAGATAGACCTCAGCATTACTCATTGCACCATCAAAAGTAATTATAACTTGCTGATTATCGGAGACATTTGGCAAAGTAAAATTATTTCTATACCAACCAACACCAATATATGGAAGTGCACCAGTACGACCAGTTTGCTCCTTTGGTCTATCATCCATATCTTGGATAACTTGTACGACTTGTTTATCAATTTCTTTATCAAATGGTCCTTTTATAGCCCAATCGTGAGGGATTTTTACTGTTTCCCACTTTTTTGTAGATAGCGATATTTGCTCTGCTCCTTTTACATCGCTATTTATAAATTTCCAGTTATTTGAAAGTGTTATAACTTCACGAACTTCACTGTTTACCTGAAATACAAACAGTTGTAATATTAAGACTAAAAGTAAATAATTTTTCTTCATACTGTTATTTTTTCTTTTCCATTAAAGGAATAAAGATAAGAAAATGAATATATTTTTATGCTAATTAGTGATGTAAATAATTTATCAATGGACAATGAAGAATGAAAAATGAACAATGAAAAATGGACAATGGACAATTATCAATGGACAATGGACAATGAAGAATTATCAATATTCACTGCACAGCTTTCAGTTTTCAGATTTCCACTTTTATCTATCCTTAGGACCACCACGTAGGGATGCCCCTACGCTATCGTCCTAAACTTTCAAATTTCACAAAAGTGCATTTGATAGGCGTTTGAACTCTTTTGGTCTATTTCTTAGTTCTTCCACAGCCAATTTAACTACTGCTCTTGCTCCTGCTTCGCGGGTATGTGTATTGTCTACTCTACCTTCTGGATATTCGTCTGTTTCGCCTGGCTCAACATTCATAAATAGCTTTTTAGACTCTTCGTCACCCATTTCAATAACAAGGGCCATACTTTTTTGATGTATATCAATTAGTAAAACATCTTCCTCTTCAGCTAGTTCTTTCATTTTTGCTGGATATAGTCCATGTCCATCTTTAAATTCGCCATTCTCTAAAAATCTTCTCATTACAATTGGAGTAGCTAAAATAGGAGTTGCTCCTTTTTCTCTAACATCATTTATAAACCCCCGTAAATTCTCTTTATAATCATCAGGTGCTGCATATCTTTCAGGTTTATTTACAGAGCCGTCGTTGTGTCCAAACTGAATAATTACATAATCATTTTCTTTCACATTCTCCATTAACCTATCCCAACGTCCTTCAGCTTTAAATGATTTTGTACTTCGTCCGGCCATTGCATGATTGTTAATTGCAATTTTTGCTGTGTCAAACTCTTCGATAAGATATTGTCCCCATCCTCTCATTAATCTTTTTTCTGGATTATAAGTCTGCATAGTTGAATCGCCAGCTAAGAAAAGAGTGAATTTTTCTTGCTCTGATTGACAGGCAGATAATAAAATTGTAAGAAACAGGGCTGTAAAAAAAATAATTTTATTCATAATAGTGTTTATTTAATAAAAAAAGTATGACCCAGTAAAAAATACCAAGTCATACTTTTTATAATTTATATAGAGATTTTTTTATCATATCGCATATTAAAAAATAAGCTATATCACAAACATAATCATCATTTTAGAGAATTTCTTACATAAATTGTTATTTAATTTGCATTTTTTGGCTCTTTATTAGAAAATAACCTCGTTCACATCTAAATCATCTGCAAACTCAATATTCTCTTTCTTCACATTTACTTTTGATAAGTTCAGTGCTTTAGTTCTTTCACCTGCAATTGTTATGCTTTTGTCTGTTCCGCCAATTAATTCAATGTTTTCAACATCAAAATTCTCAACATTTCTAAAAATCAATGGAGCACCTTCTTCTACTTTTATCTTCACATTTTTAAAATCAATGTTAGTTGATTCTGAAAATTCTGCACCTACTTTTGAAATAATATTTACATTATTCAAAGTTATATTATCAATAGGCATTTCAGGCAAGCCATTGAAGAACATAGCTCTTCTACAATCAACAGAGCTAATATTATTAAAATGAATATTTCTAAATGCAGGAGTCTCCTCTGTTACTTCAGGAATCTCTTCGCCTCTATGGAAGTCATCACCACCTGCCTCTAATGTCTCCACAGCTGATATGCCACCATAATAAAGATCAAACAAAAATGAATCTGTAGTTATATCAATCATTGTAACATCTTCAACATAGATATTTTCAACTAAACCACCTCTTCCGCGCTTACTTTTAAATCTCAATCCAACATCAGTACTTAAGAATCTACAGTTTTTAATAGAAACATTTCTAACACCACCCGACATTTCACTTCCTACAACAAAACCTCCATGTCCCTTGAAAACAACGCAATTATCAATAATCACATTTTCTGTTGGCATTGCTCTTTTTCTACCATCTTCATCTTTACCAGATTTAATACAAATACCATCATCTCCAACATCGAAACTACTATTTACAACTATTGCATTTTTACAACTTTCTAAGTCTAATCCATCACCGTTTTGAGCAAAAGATGGATTTCTTACAGCTATATTGTCTATAATAATATTTTCACACATTAGAGGATGAATATTCCAACTTGGAGAGTTTTGAAAAGTAACACCTTCTAATAAAATATTTTTACAGTTTACTAAACTTATCATAACTGGTCTTAAGAAGTCCTTCACATTTTCCCACTCTTCATCAGTTGTTAAGTTTCTTGGAACATTCATATCTGCAACTAAATCACCATTTAATGCTTTTTGAGATGGTAACCAATAATCATCTCTTTTTAAAACTCCACCAGATGAGACAACACTTTTCCAATGTTTTTCTGTTACTTTCTCTTTCTTTAAAGGTCGCCACACATGTCCATTACCTTCAATACTTCCATACCCAGTAATTGCAATGTTTTCAAGATTATTTGCACTAATTGGAGATTGACATCTACGAGTTTCTAATCCCTCAAACGAAGTGTGCACTAAAGGATAATCATCAAAATCATTACTAAAAAGAATAATTGCTCCTTTCTCTAGATATAAATTTACATTACTTTTAAAAACAATAGGTCCTGTATACCAAATTCCAACAGGCACACGTAAAGTTCCTCCTCCTAGCTTCTCCAGAGCATCAAAGGCTTTGGCAAATGCCTCTGTATTATAAGTTTGTCCATCTCCAACAGCATCAAACTCTGTTAATACCACTTCATTATTAGGAAAAACAGGTCGCTGCACCCTCTCCATCTCAAATGGTAAATTCTTATAAAGATACTCATATTGATATCCCTCCTCTTTTGTACAGGACAGTGTTAATGCTGAGATTATCACTAACGAAACTGCAAATAATACAGTAAATTGATTTAATATTCTTTTCATTTTTTCTATTTTGATATGATTTCTTAATTATATTTTTTAAAATTTGCTTAATTCTAAACATCCCATAATAAATGGTCCAGTGGCTTTTGAATCATTATTACGTATTCTTTCATTGACATAATATTCATAACTGCCATCACGATATGGATTTCCACCCAATCCAGATACAGCACAACATTGTGTTAATGATAACCCCCCCTCATCTTCTTCTTCAATTAAAAAAGTTGTTATACCATCAAATATTTTTATTGCTACATCTTTATATTCATCTGTCAAATATCCTTGATTTACAGATTTAGCTATTGAGTACATAAACATAGATGAAACAGAAGCTTCAAGATAATTTTGCTCTCTACCACCCTGGTCTATAACTTGATACCACAACCCTGTCTCGTCTTGATATTTTAATATAGCATCTGTAAAATTTTTAATTATAGAAATTACCTCATTGCGTTGTGGATGATTTTCTGGCACAAAATCTAAAATATCAACCATTGCCATAAAATACCATCCCATTGCTCGCCCCCAAAAGTTTGGCGACTGGCCTGTCTCTTTATCTGCCCACAACTGTTCACGGCTTTCATCATACGCATGATAATATAGCCCTGTCTCTTGGCTAAATGTATGTTTCGCAGTAGTAACAACCTCATGCATTGCTAAATCGATAAGCTCTGGCCTGTTAAACTCTTTTCCAAATTGAGCCATAAAAGGTCCTGCCATATAAATTCCATCAAGCCAAATTTGATGTGGATATATTAATTTATGCCAATAAACCCCATCTGATGTTTTAGGATGTTCTTCTAACTGTTTTAGATGCACATCCATGGCTAATCGATACTTTTCTTCTCTGGTAGTTCTATATAATTCGAATAAAATCTTTCCTGAATTTATAAAATCGATGTTATAACTTTCTAAATCATATTTATGAATTGAACCATCATCTTTTACCATATAATCAGCCCAATCGTGCACATATTTAAAATATTTTTCATCATCGGTTGTTCTCCACATTTTTAGCATGGCTAAAGTACCTAATCCCTGTGCATATCCCCAAAAATATCTTTTACCATGGTCTAACTGCCAAGCTTCTGGAAAACGATGCATTTCAGAATCAGCAAAGCGTATAGCATAATCTTTATACTTATTTGATTTGCTCAAATATGAACATCCAGTTATAATAAGAACAGATGTGATAATTATTAAAATTTTATTCATAATGCTATTTGTCATTACTTAAAAATCTGGTGTTAAATTTTCCCACTTTACATTCCAATTTCCATCTTTAGGAAATCCAGGATTATCAACCTCACAGCCTTCCCAGCCTGCACACATAAGAGCTACAGCTTTAAGTAAACCACCATTACCCGGTTGATATATTCTTAATCTCTGGTCTTGATAATTATGTCCATTTATTAAATAAGTGTTTTTTTGAACATCCATAAGCAAAGCTTCTAACGCAATCTCTGGTTCTAAAAGTCTTGTTGCACACATTGCTGTCATAGGATAATCCCAACCCCATGTATCATCCCAACTCCATTTTTCCATAACTACTTTGAGTGTATTTCGCATAATCTCCTCATCAACTTTATCCCAAAGTGGCAAAATACCTAATGTTCCTAGCACCATCGGGTGATCACGCATATTTGATTGTAATGTATATGAATCTGGCGCATTGGCAATTCCCATATATAATCCATCAATAGCTACTGGCTCTGGCAAGTTATTTCTAACATCTTCCCACTTCTCATTTATTGGTTCTCCTAAACGCTCTTTCCATTTTTGAGCAATAGTTAATCCCCAATTCCAATATGCAAGTTCAAACGGTGGATTGTAAGTAGTTTCTCTTGACCAATGCTCTTGTGCTGGTATTAATGGTGGGGCTAAATCATAAACCCCTTCTTCATCATTAAATATTGGAAAATCAGCCATAAATTCTGCTGTAGCAAAAACAAGTTTTTTATACTTTTCTAAAACTTCTGGTGATGAATTTTCTCTATAAAGCTGTTCTGCAAAATAGATAGGGTGAGGTTGTTGCCAAATCAGATATGAACCAACCGAAGATGGACTATTTTGCCCTTTCGGGTCAATCATTTTAGGCCAACGAACTCCCTCATATCCTTGTTTTTTTGCAGTAAATTCAGCTACATCATAAATAGAGAAGAAATAATCTAATTGTTGTTCCATATATTGTGAACGTTGCCAATTTGCAAATTGTGCACTATGCCACCAAACCATCTCTAGATGGAATTTTCCATACCAACTATTAAAAGTTAAACCTGTTTCTTGCGGAGGATAGTAGCCTGAACCGCTAATCTTTGTTATATACTGAGATAAAACAACTCTACGTTCCAACTCCTTTGCTCTTTCATCTTTACATAGTGAAAAGTCTACAGTTCCACCACTCTTCCAAAAATCTGTCCATGAATCACTGTTATTCTCATGCGTCTCAGCTAATAGTGGTAACTCATTCTCATACATTTCCTCTGAAAAAAGTGTACTAAACTCAATCTCATCACTACCATCTGAACTACTTAGTATATATTTATGATTTTCAACCTCCATAAAATCAGCATTACTCCCAGATTGTATTGACACATAGAACCTTGTATCTTCAAGCTCTCGCAGAATTGTATATTTATTGTTTTCACTTTCAATAATGGTTGATGTATGTTTTTCAGGTTCATCAAAATTATATGCAGAATGCACATGAGACGATTGCCCGTATGGGAAAAGCCACTCAATAGAAAGTCTTTTTTGTAAAATTAAAGATGAGTTTACTTTTACAGAAATCATATCCAAATCTTGATGAGCATAAGTTTCAACTTCAACTATTTCACCATCAATTTCAAATTGTGAACTAACTTTCCCACTCCACATATCTAATTTATGAACTGGATTTATTATATCGTCAATTTCAATTTCCTCACCATTTTCTTTAATAATTTTAAGCCTAATTATTCCTAAATGCAATCTATGTGCATTTTCTCTAAAATAATTAGTTGCACTAACCTCTCTATCATTATCATTAAGCTGATGCTCAAAAGGAACTTGGCGCCCCTCTATTTCAAAATATTTATAAGTTTCAGAGATTTTATAATCGTTTACATTAAGATTTGAATGCCAACCCCAATTTGACATTGTTCCGAGTGAAACACCATCTTCATACTCTTTATAAAAAGTTTGTAAGCCAGTTATATCTGTTGTAAACGAAAAATTTCCATTTCCAACTGCCAAAGAGGCTAAAGGTTCAAATTCTTCAACTGTTATATTATTTCTTGTTACAAGGCTGTATCTATCAATTGGTTGTTCTAATTCATTAGTACAAGAAAAAATGATTAAAATCAAAAGAGTAAACTGTGAAATTCTCAAAAACAATGAATTCATAACTAGTTAATATATATGGATTTATAAAAATAAAAGTAGATATTTTTGGATTAAATTAATTTTAGCAATTTTAAAAATTACTCATTTTATATAATCACAAAAACAATAATAACTTTTAACAAATTTACCTTAATATTT
>CAZHHH010000011.1:28989-37171 GCA_964532085.1 uncultured Marinilabiliaceae bacterium | reverse complement strand
GAGGTAATCTGTCACAAAAGGCTTTCATAGTAAAGTGAATTGTGTACTTAGTTTTTATAGTATTAAGCACAACGTAGTTTCCCATCGCTTCGACCCACAAAATGTCCTCATACTTTAATCTTACTAACGAAGCATTATTTTTAATAAAAATCTCAGTACTCTCTTTTACTGGTGCTTCATTTTTGTCTTCCCTCTCTTTTACTCGTCCAATAGCTTTCTCAAATCTTTCAAATTCTACAGGTTTTAACAGATAATCTGTAACATCATATTCATAAGATTCAAGTGCATATTTTTCTTGCGATGAATAAATTATGACTTGTGGCATAGTTTTTAGTTGAGCTAAAAACTCTATACCTGTCATTTGTGGCATCTCGATGTCTAAAAATATCAAGTCAACAGGCTGACTAAGAGGACTGTTTAAAATTCCTAATGCCTCAACAGGGTTATCAAATGTGCCCAAAAGATTTAGTCCTGCTGTTTTATCAACAAAACCTTGCATAATCTTTACAGATAATTTATCATCATCAATTATTACACAATTCATATTATTCTTTTAATATAGGTATAAAATAAGGAAAATATTAGATTAGAGTTTATTTCAATATAAAAACAAATATAGTTAAAATTGTGTTTAAAATCTAATGGTTTGAGGTATCAAAATATCTTTTTTCTATAGATTCTATCCTTGGAGTACTTTTTCGTAGCCACTCAAGCATTAATTTCTCTTTCTCGGTTTGCGGTAATTGCCAATCTATATCAGGTGAATTATACATTTGGTTTGTAACTTTCTGCAGTATAACTGCGGCAGAGACAGAAAGATTTAAGCTTTCAGTAAAACCTACCATTGGAATATAGACAAACTCATCTGCCATCTCAATAACAGTATCAGATACTCCTGTTAATTCTGTCCCAAAGATAAAGGCAGCAGGGCCTTTTGTTATATCAAAACTATTTAAATCACTTGCTTTCTCATTAGGAACAGTTGCAACAAGTCTATACCCTTGATTTTTTATAGCAAGTAAAGCTTCTTTGCTATTTTGTTCAAGCTGGTCATATTTATTCAATGTCAACCATTTTGAAGCACCCATAACCACTCCCTTACTAATATCATAAGTAGAATTGTCGTCAATAAAATGAACATTCTGAATACCAAAACATTCACAAGTCCTTATTACTGCACTGGCATTATGAGCTTTATCTATATTTTCTAAAACAGCAGTAAAATAGTTAGTTCTTTTTTCTATTACTTTTTTATATAGCTCTACTCGTTCTGGCGATCGAAAAGATGATAAAAACTCTGTCAATCCTCTTACTTCATCTTCTGTTAAGCTGTTTATATCACGTAACATACTAAATGAATTTCAAATTTAATTACAAAAAAAAAGAGAGTAGCATTTGCACCCTCTTTTTATCTTTTTTAAAAAGTAGTAGATTAGTTAACTGAATTTGTTAATTCACTTCCAGCTTTAAATCTAACAACTTTTTTAGCAGGAATGCTAATTTCTTGACCAGTTTGTGGATTTCTTCCCATTCTGGCACTTCTTTCTGTTACTGAGAAAGAACCAAATCCTACTAATGATACACGGTCTCCACTTTGTAGTGCTTCACCGGTTACTTTTAAGAAAGCATCTAGTGCTTTTTTCGAATCTGCCTTAGTCAATCCTGAATTCTCAGCAATGGCATCGATTAATTGAGCTTTGTTCATAATATAAAATTTAATTTTCAGGGTTAAAAACTATAGTTTTTAATTCTAACTACAACAAATATAAAGTATTTATAATCTCTTCCAAATTAGAAACGCTAAAAAATGCTTTAATTCCTCTATTTTTTCAATAAATGACACTTTTTTGATGATATAAAAGGAAAAAATCATTAAAAAAAGATTTTTTTGATTAAATAGAGAGATGTCACTTTTTCTGAAAAAAAGATGAATTAATGACTAAGCTCATTATTAATCATACGATTTATATATTGCTGAATTATTGCTTTTAATTTATCCTCAACATCAGATTCAACTTCATTAACTCCGATTAGATTTTTTGTTAAAAAAGGATCTTCAACATAATTATAATAAGAGGTTATTTTTTCACCATCGAAATAATAAACATATTCATCAAACATAAATTGATAGCTTTCTGAAACATAATTTAACACAAATCTGTCTTTTTCATCGCTATCAAAAAGATTATTTCCGAATGAAATAAAATCTTTATCAAACTCTAGAACAGATAAAATAGTGGGCAAAATGTCTGTCTGTTGAGCTAATTTATAATCAATTCCTGAAAAATTAAATTTAGGAGAATATATAATTAAAGGTATGGCAAATGCATTAATATTGGTCTTATATTCTGGGTAGTGCGATGTTACACTATGATCGGCTGTAATTATAAATATAGTGTTGTCAAACCATTCTGTTGTTTTTGCCTTATTAAAAAAGTTGCGCAAGGCATTATCTGAATAGCCAATACATTGATGAATAGGCAACGTTCCTTTGGGAAAAACATTTTCATACTCTTTTGGCACTTTAAATGGATGGTGAGAGGAGAGTGAAAACAATGCAGTAGCAAATGGCTCATCAAAAGTGGTTAAAGTTTCGGCAAAATATTGAAAAAATGGTTCGTCCCATATTCCCCAAATCCCATCATAGTCAGCATCGTTATTATATTCATTTTTTCCAAAATAGTGCTCAAAACCTGCTAAATTGGCAAAAGAATCAAATCCCATAGAGCCGTTTGGAGCTCCGTGAAAAAATGATGTGTGATATCCTGATGAGTTTAATAAGCTGCCTAAACCATTAATACTATTTGAAGAGTATTCTGAAAGAATATATGGCTGCACCAAAGCTGGTAAAGAGACCAATATGGATGGCATCGCATCGATAGATTTTCGACCATTGGCAAAAGCATTAGCAAACACATAAGAGTGCTGCATTAATGAGTCTAGGAAAGGTGTATAACCTTTATATTCTCCATTATCTAAAGTGGGATTAAGAAATGCGGAGTTTTCACGATTAAAGCTTTCCATAATAAATATAACTACATTCATCTTTTCTGACATTGATGCTGAGTCATTTACCTGAAAAACAGGTGAATAAATTTTTTCCACCTCTTCATTTGAAAAATAATTCAACTCTTTATAAGTAGTTTTTCCAATAGTTCTAAGAATGCTAAATGGAGTGTTAACTACCAAAGCCATCTCTTCTGGAGCTTTTACATATACACCTGCATTGCTCATTGTTATTGGTCGTGTGCTATGTTTATAACCTCCACGCATACCAATAATTGCCAAACCACTAAATAGAATTAGAAAAAAGAGAGATGACGCGTAATAATATCCTCGCTTTTTAAATATAAAAGGTTTGCTTTTTAATCTTCCATATCCAACAACTACAAGTGACATCATCAAAACCCAAAAAAGTGTAGCTTGCCAATAATCAATAATAAATCTTGACCATAGAGCAACCAAATTATCCTCATTTTCAAATGCCTGAAAAACATTAAAGGTTGTTCTTCGCAAAGTGAATTTATAGTAGATAAAATCACTTACATTAGCGGCCAGCCCTACCCCATTTGTTATATAAAAAATCCATTTTAAAATGTTTTTATAAAGCGAATTTTGTCTGAATTTAAAAGGTAGTAGATATAAAAAAATATAAATTAAATTGAGATATATAAGTGCACTAACATCAAACTTTAATCCCCCTTTCATTATTATCATAAAGTCACTGAAACTAACATTGGGGAATAAATCTGCATTAAAAATATAAAAACCTATTCTGCAAAGTGAAAATATTAACATCATTAATGCAAATCGGTATATTAATACAAGATATTCATTTGTTTTGTAAGTAAACTTTTTCATTATTTCAAAAATTATTTTTTCAAAATGTTAGCTTGAGCAATTTCAACTAAGGTTTTATAAGCTTTAGCTGAATTCATCAGATTTAGAGAATCTGTATCACTAATAATATATCTACTATTCCAATCATTATTCTCACTAGAATAAGTTAAATTATTAACTAAATCAAACATTCCATAATCGGAAAACACTGTATTATATGTCCTTACTGCAAAATAATTGTCAGGAATAGAATCATATATATTTATTCCTGTTGCAAAATATTCTTTTTCAGAAAGTGCTAACTCAAAAATAGTATTTCTAATATCACGATGAGAAATCCATTTTGAAGTATCAGTTATATTTGGCTTATATAAATCTGGAACACGAAAAATAATAGGAACTGCCAAATTTTTATGATGCCAATATTTAGGATAGTTAAATGATTCACGCATATTATGATCGCCAGTTATAACTACAATTGTATTATCAGCAAACTCACTTTCTGAAAGACGTTTCAAAAATACACCTAAATGATGTGAAGCATAATTAAATGCAGATAAATTGTTCTTAAATTGCTCACCTCGAATAGATAAATTGTCTTCAAATTCAGAAATATCATAGTCCTTAATTTCAAAATCTTTAGGTAAAGTATAAGGGATATGATTAGTAGTAGTTAATGCAAAAATAAATTGAGGATTATCTTGAGAAGATAATTTATCATAAAGAAAATTGAAAAGATATTCATCATAAACACCCCATTCACCAGACTCTACACTATTATAAGCTTCTGAAATAATTTCCATTCCTTGACAAAAATCAAAATCTTGATTTTTTAAAAATGAACCATAGTTCCGCCAATCCAACTTGCCTCCAGTCAGAAAAGAAGTAGTATAACCAGCATTTTTAAAAGGAGATGCTACACTTGATGATATTTTTTTTGAATTAAATTTACTTTGAGATAGAGGCCCAGTTATTGTTGAAAACAAAAAACCATCCATACTCGAATAGGTTATATGTCCAGTGGGCATAGCTTTCAGGAAAAAATCACAGTCATTTAATTGGTTCTTCAACTCTCCAATATAATCATCTGTTTTAGAAATTGGCTGAAAGAAAACAGAGCCCATTCCTTCCATAAAAATAACAACAACATTAGGTTGTACAAAATTTTGTTCTTTTTTGGAGCTTTTATAGTAAAAAAGATTTTCAACTTTATCTCCAACATTAAAAGGGTAATTAGATAAGCACTCTTCAAAAGAAGAATAACCAGCATTTGATAATACCTTATCTATATCAAGCTCAAAATCAACACGTTTCAAATCCTTATAGGCCTCAATCAATGCCGTTGGACTATTCATCACAAACTCATTTACCAATGGGTTGCTTGAAACAGACTTATCTGTCTGACGAAGTGGAAAAGTAGAGAAAGAACCGCGTGCAAAATAAAATGAGATGATTAAAAATAGTGCTGATATAAAAATCGACTTTAATATAGAGATACTCCTGATTTTTATTCTTAAAATATAAAAAATCAATAAGCTAAAAAGCAACAAGAATATCAGAAAAAATATCGAATTAAAAAAAAGAGGGTAATCAGCTATTATTGAACTAACTAACGCCGATGTATCATCATAAAAGATTCCAAAAACATCTACATTTAGTTGATTTTTAAAAAATTTAAAATAATTGTAGTTTATCATTTCAATAATGATAACAATTGCACCTACAATAATCACAAATAGCTTAGAGAATATAGAAAAGATAGTTTTTCTATATTTTTTGAAAAATGCAGTAAAAATGAATACAATAATTATAGGAGATACAATAATTATTGAAAATTTGGCATCATATCTTGCCCCCATTAACAATGATTTCCCAATAAAATCATTACTAATATTAAGTAGGTTATTTCTTATAAGATAAATTAGTCCAACAATCCGAGATGTAAAAAGAATCAAACAGATTGATAAAGCGAAAAGAGTTATATTTAATATCTTTTCAACGACAAATCCACTTGTTCTATTATGGATTGAATTTGCCATTTAGAAACTTTTATGTACTTATTAAATCAGATGAATATTGTTTACTTTACATTTTTCTCTCATCTCGTCAGGCCATATACTTGCTTGTATTTCACCAATATGAGCTTTTCTTAAAAAGAACATACATAATCTTGATTGCCCAATTCCACCACCAATACTTGGTGTTAATTCATTATTTAGCAATCTCTTATGAAACATCAGCTCCATTTTATACTCTTGACCTTTCTCAATTAGTTGCTGTTTTAAAATTTCTGCATCAACCCTTATTCCCATAGATGAGATTTCAAAAGCACGCTTTAAAACAGGGTTCCAAAGAAGTATATCACCATTTAATCCTTTATATCCATCAACTGTTGGTGTAGACCAGTCATCATAATCTGGTGCACGTCCGTCGTGTGGCTCTCCATTGGATAAGTCAGCACCTATACCAATAATAAAAACTGCACCATATTTCTTTGTTATCGCATCTTCTCTATCTTTTGGTGAAAGATTTGGGTACTCTTGCAACAACTCTTCGGCTTGAATTATTTTAATATTTTCTGGTAAAATAGGTCTCAATTTTGGATATCGCTCATATATAACGAATTCAACGCGTTTCATCACTTCATAAATTCGTTTTACAGTGGAAATTAAATAGTCTAAATTTCTATCTGATTCTTTTATATGCTGTTCCCAATCCCACTGGTCTACATAAATTGAGTGTGTATTATCTAAATCTTCATCAGGTCGTATTGCATTCATATCAGTATATATACCAAAACCCGAATCCACATTATAATTGGCAAGCATCAATCGCTTCCACTTTGCAAGACTATGAACAATCTCAACCTCTTGGTCACCAATTCCCTTTACAGGAAAAGTTACTGGACGTTCAATACCATTCAAATCATCATTTAAACCCATACCTTTCATCACAAAAAGCGGTGCAGTAACACGTCTCAAACGCAAATCAGCTGAAAGAAATGTCTGAAAAGAATCTTTCACCATCTTAATAGCGTGTTCTGTTTGCTTTAAATCTAATATAGATTTGTAATCTTGTGGTATATATAATAAATCTTGCATTGTATTTAGTTTATCTAAAATATGTAATACATCTTTTTTTGAATGAAACAAAAATATAGCTCTTTTGTGTCAATTCAAAATCAAAAAGCCACTATTTAAAATAGTTTATAAGAAAAGAGAAAAATAAATATCAATTTGTAAGAATTTTACATTTTTTAATAACAAATTATATTATTTTTCAACATTTAAGGTATAAATCATCATTGATTTAATTGTGTGCACTCGATTTTCTGCTTGTTCAAATACAATAGATTTTTCTGATTCAAAGACTTCATCGGTCACTTCAACTCCATCTAAATTATATAAACTCCAGATTTTATTACCAACTGCTGTGTCTTTATTATGGATTGCTGGCAAACAGTGCATAAATTTCACATTACTATTTTTAGTCAGCTCAATTAGATTATCATCAACTCGATAAGGCATAAGTAAAGATATTCGTGTATCCCACACCTCTTCTGGCTCTCCCAATGAAACCCAAACATCTGTGTAAATAAAATCTGCCCCTTTAACTCCCTCTTTTACATCATCTGTAATTATAATATTTGCACCACTTTCGATAGCAAAGTTATTACACTTTTCTATCAAATTTTTCTCTGGTTGAAGCTCTTTAGGTGCAACAATTCTGAAATTCAATCCAATTTTTGATGATCCAATCAAAAGAGAGTTGGCAATATTATTACGCCCATCACCAATAAATACGAGTGTTATACCTTTCCAAGGCTTTCTTGCCGTCTCTTTGATAGTCATTAAATCAGCTAAAACTTGAGTAGGATGAAACTGGTCAGTCAAACCATTCCAAACTGGCACTCCAGCATACTCTGCCATAATCTCCACGATACTATGGCTATATCCTCGATACTGAATTGCATCATACATTCTACCAAGCACCCTTGCAGTGTCTTTCACACTCTCTTTTTCACCTATATGCGACCACTGTGGCTCTAAATAGGTAATATTTGCACCTTGATCATAAGCTGCCACCTCAAATGCACAACGAGTTCTAGTAGAACTTTTTTCAAAAATTAATGCAAAGTTCTTACCTCGTAACTTTTGTATCTCTTTTTTATTTTTTTTGGCAAGTTTTAGCTCTATCGCCAAATCAATTATGTCTTCTATCTCCGCCTTTGAATAATCTTGTAGTGTCAAAAAATGTCGTATGCTCATAATTTTATAAAAAACATTACGTTATTAAATTTAATAATATATTTTTGTAAAAATCTTATTCCAATAATAATGAA
>CAZHHH010000011.1:0-28889 GCA_964532085.1 uncultured Marinilabiliaceae bacterium | reverse complement strand
CGTTATTAAATTTAATAATATATTTTTGTAAAAATCTTATTCCAATAATAATGAAAATTACACGATTAATATCTATTTCTATCACATTTATTATAGCTTCTCTTATAGTAATAAGCTGTGATAATTTATCAAGAAAACAAGACTCTAGTTCAGAAGTAATCAATAATGGAGTTATTGAGTATGCGGTAAATTTCCCTAAAGGATTGGAGAACAGTAGCAATTTTCTACTTCCACAAAATGCAACTTTAAGATTTAACAAAGAAAACTTAAGAATGACATTCTCCACAATGTTCAATATCGTTACATTTGAATTTCTTAAACAGGTGCAAAGTGATACTACCTATATTTTATTAGAAACCTTAGGAATGAAAGCTTATTCATCCTTATCAATTAATCAGTTTTTGACAAATGGGGCTGACTTTAATATTGAAACAAAAGTATTGAAAGATTCTGTAAAATATTTTAATAATCAAAGATGTAACAAAGCACTACTTTATAGTGAATTTAGTCAATCTCCCATAGCAACAGTTTGGTTTGCAACTGATTTGCCTACAAAAAATCCATATCAGGGTACATATTTAAGTGATATTCCTGGAATTATTATATCACTAGATGGCAAATTTAATGGTCAAAATTTCTCAATTAATACGAAATCAATTTTTGAGAATCCAAAACCTGAAAATTGGTCTACAATATCTACAAATGAATATAGGTATGTTGAAAAAGAGGATATTATGCAAAAAGCTTGGTCGCTATTTAATCAATAATATTTTTAATTAAGTAAATAAATTATCTCCATAAAATTCATTCATCTCTTTTTTTATGGATTTTATACTATTTCTATAATATTGAATTAAATCTCCACCACCATTTTCAATTATGGCGTGCCCAAGCACTATCGCAGGAGATTCAGGCTTCACATTAGTTGCTGTGCTATTTATTATTCTAACGAGAGTGTCACGTGTTCTTTTAACTTTATCCCAAGTTTTATCTTTTACATATAGTTGCATTGATAGATTGTGTTCAAACTCTTTTCTAACAACTTTAAGTAGATGTTGATGGAATTGCATAGAGTTCATATTTCCTTTCTGTTCCCGAATAATCAAAGACTCTGGTTGCAAGCGTTCCATAAGTAAAATAAGACGCTCATAAGCTACAATACGTTGCTTTAGTAACTCTTTGCCCTCATTGGCTCTAATTTCAAATTGCTTACGCTTATTCTCTTGTTTTATAAATAAAAAAACAATTATAGTTGCGAAAATCATCACTAAGAGAATTGGTAATATGTATGTTAAAAAATATTCCATAATTATAGTAATTGCTCAAAATCTATCTCTTCTGTTTTTGCTTCTGTCAATCTAGTATCTTGACATCTTAATGTACGTCCAGGAAATTTTTTAATTAAATTATAGTTATGTGTAGCCATAATAATTGTTTTCCCTTCGGTGCTAATTTTATGCAGCAGCTTCATTAGCTCATCGGATGTATCGGGGTCTAAATTCCCTGTGGGCTCATCGGCGAGTATCAAATCTGGAGTATTTAACAATGCTCTAGCTATCCCGATTCTCTGTTGCTCACCTCCCGAAAGCTGGTGAGGCATTTTATAGCCTTTATGTATCATATCGACGATTCCTAACACTTCACGGATTTTATGGTCCATCTCTTGCTTCTTCTTCCAACCAGTAGCTTTTAAAACGAAGAGCAAATTTTCATAAACACTTCTATCTGTCAAAAGTTGAAAATCTTGAAAAACAATCCCCATTCGTCTTCTTAGATAAGGTAGATGTTTATTCCGTATTCCATTAAGTTCATAGCCTACAGCAAAACCATCACCCTCTAAAAGTGGAATTTCACCATATATGGTTTTCATCAAGCTTGATTTACCACTTCCCACTCTTCCAATAAGATATACAAACTCACTAGGCCTAACCTGTAGATTTACATCTCTCAGTATGATATGCTCTTTTTGCCTTATCAAACTATTTTGTAAATCAACAATAAAGCCGCTGTTATTAACTAATGTAGCCGATTCTTTAGTCATTTTTCATATTTTTCTGATATACAAAAATAGCAATTTTATCCGTTTTAAAAGTAAACTTTATATAAAAGTAGTTATTTAATAATCTTATCAGTGAATATTTCCCCTATTTTCATCCTAATTAATAGTTATTATCTCAAATTGTTCATTAGGCAAATTATAGATTGATTGATTAATACTTTATTCATAGTGATGTTTTATTTGATAGAAAGCAAAAATATTTTTTTCAAACCTGAAAATCCCACAACCTCCTAACCCCTAAAGAGGGCTAAAAACCAGCAGGTTGCAAATTAATAGCAGGTCTAAAAGTCCCCTTTACCGTGTCTAGCTGAAAGCAAGAGGGCAAACAAAATTCAGCAAAGCTAATTTAGGGGTTATATATTGAACTTCATTTCCTTTTAATGGACAATTTCGGATTATTACTCGCCGCAATTTATTATTATAAAATAGACAAACTATAAATAACAAATAATAGTGCTATTATGTTTTATAACAATCGTTTTCTAAATCTAATAGTGCTTAATATGTTGTATTTTTGCATAACTTTTTAAAACAGTAAGTAAAATATTATTTCAATCTTAATATCAACTTATGTTTTATTACTATTAAATCAATTTATTAATTTTTAAAATCATATTATAAATGACACCAAGCCATATTGAACACATTGGTATTGCAGTAAAAAATCTAGAAGAAGCTATACCATTTTACGAGAACGTATTTGGATTAAAATGTTACAACATTGAAGAGGTTACTGACCAAAAGGTTAAAACAGCATTTTTCAAAGTTGGCGACACTAAAATAGAACTTTTAGAATCTACAGACCCAGAGGGACCTATAGGTAAATTTATTGAAAAACGCGGTGAGGGTATTCACCATATAGCTTTTGCAGTTGAGAACATCAATGAAAAGTTAGCAGAGGTTGAGGAGAAAGGGGTCAGACTTATTGACAAGACTTCACGTAAGGGAGCTGAGGGGTTAGATATAGGTTTTTTACATCCAAAATCAACTTTTGGAGTATTAACCGAACTTTGTGAAAACCCAAACAAGTAGTAATTAATCTTTTTATCTATTGAAAATGTCAAATCAAGAAAAAATCAATAAACTAATAAGTTTACGAGCTGAAGCAAGATTAGGAGGAGGCGAAAAACGTATTGAGGCACAACATGCCAAGGGGAAACTAACAGCACGAGAAAGAATTGATATTCTTTTAGATGAAGGAAGTTTTGAGGAGTTTGACATGTTTGTTACTCACCGTTGCACCAATTTTGGAATGGAAGACAAAAAAATATTAGGTGATGGTGTAGTAACTGGACATGGTACCATTGATGGACGTGTTGTTTATGTGTTTTCTCAAGATTTTACAGTTTTTGGCGGCTCTTTATCAGAGACTTTTGCTCAAAAAATTTGTAAAGTAATGGACATGGCTATGAAAGTTGGTGCACCAGTTATTGGAATTAACGACAGTGGTGGTGCTCGTATTCAAGAAGGAGTAACTTCATTAGCTGGTTATGCAGAAATTTTCCAACGTAATATTTTAGCATCTGGTGTTATACCTCAAATTTCAGCTATTTTTGGTCCATGTGCTGGTGGTGCAGTTTATTCACCTGCATTAACAGACTTTATTATGATGACCGAGAACTCAAGCTATATGTTTGTTACAGGTCCAAAAGTTGTTAAAACTGTTACAGGAGAAACTATTTCAACAGAAGATTTAGGTGGTGCACAAGTTCATGCGTCAAAATCGGGAGTTTCACACTTTTTATTAGAGAGTGAAGAAGAGGGTTTACTTCTAATCCGTAAACTTATGTCATATCTTCCACAAAATAATTTGGAAGACCCTCCATTTGAAGAGTGTAATGACCCAATCGACCGAGTTGATGATATATTAAACACTATAATTCCAGAAAATCCAAATCAACCTTACGATATGAAAGAGGTTATTTATACAATTGTTGATGATGGAGAATTTTTAGAAGTTCACAGAAACTATGCTAAAAACATTATAGTTGGTTTCTGTCGTTTAGGTGGTGCATCTGTAGGAGTAGTTGCTAACCAACCAAACTTCTTAGCTGGAGTTTTAGACAGTGATGCATCTCGCAAAGCTGCACGTTTTGTGCGTTTTTGTGATGCTTTTAATATTCCTATCCTAACATTAGTTGATGTTCCAGGATTTTTGCCTGGTAGCGGACAAGAATATGCAGGAATTATTACTCACGGAGCTAAATTAATGTTTGCTTATGGTGAAGCAACTGTACCAAAAGTGACTATAACATTACGCAAATCGTATGGTGGAGCTCATGACGTTATGAGTTCGAAGCAGCTTAGAGGTGACTTGAATTATGCTTGGCCAACAGCTGAGATTGCTGTAATGGGTGCATCTGGTGCTATAGAGGTTTTAGAAGGAAGAAAAATAGCTTCAATAGAGTCAGAAGAGGAGAAAGCTGAATATATTGCTAAAAAAGAAGCAGAATATAATGAAAAATTTGCAAATCCTTATGTAGCGGCATCTTATGGATATATTGACGATGTTATAGAGCCAAGAAATACAAGATTTAGAGTAATTAGAGGCTTCCAAAGTTTACAAACTAAAAAGCTGGTAAATCCACCTAAAAAACATAGTAATATACCTTTATAAAATTATATGACAATGATAAATTTTTTAACTGTTAATGCAGGAACAAATTGGACACTAGTCTGGGTAGTTACAATTGTTGGGTATGTAGTTGTATTTTTAGCACTATTAGCATTAGTGTATTTCTATAAATTAATTCCAGAAATATTAAATTTTCAGAATAGAAGACGATTAAAAAAGTCTGGAAAAGAGGTTAGTACACCTGAGCAAAAATCTGAATATATGTCTGGTGAAGTAAATGCTGCAATTGGTATGGCATTAGTTATGTTTTTTGAAGAACAACACGACGATGAGAGCAACATAATTACTATCAAGAGAGTGGAAAGAACTTACTCACCATGGAGTTCAAAGATTTATGGAACATCACACAATGTATTAGTACGCAATAAATAAAGTATAAATATGAAAAAATATAATTTCACCATAAATGGTAATAAATATGAAGTCAGCTTAAAGGATGTTGTAGATAATATTGCTTCAATAGAAGTTAATGGTACTCCTTATGATGTTGAGATTCATAAAGAAATAAAACAGACCAAAACCCCAAAACTTGTACGCCAAGAGGTTAAAAATCAACCAGGAGAAGGAGCATTTGTTCAAAAAGAGAGCAGTGGCGGCTTCCCTGTGGAATCACCTCTACCTGGTAACATATTTAAAATTTTGGTTAAAGAGGGCGATACTGTAAAAAAAGGTGACGTTTTAGTAATTGTAGAAGCGATGAAAATGGAAAATAACATTATGGCAGAGAAAGATGGTGTTATTCAAAACATCAAAATTAAAGAAGGTGATTCAGTTTTACAAAATGACCAACTAATGGTTATTTCATAAACTGAATTATAAATTCTTCAATTTAATCATCAATTAAAATTATTTATAACGTGAGAAAATTTATTACAGTATATACGTCAATAGGTATCCTTTTCATGCTCTCTTTTTTGTTAGATGGCGATCTTTTCGCACAAAACATTTTTGACTTAGAAGGGGCAACTGCTGCTAATGCTTTTATAGCAGGATTGAAAAGATTTTGGATATACACAGGTTTTTACAATATAACTTGGGGTAACTCAATAATGATTATAGTAGGCCTATTCTTTATTTATTTAGGTATAAAACATAACTACGAACCGTTACTACTTGTACCCATAGGCTTTGGAATAATTATTGGAAATATTCCTTTTGTTGAACTAGAGACAGGAGCCAATTTAGGACTTTGGAACTTAAATGATGAAGGTGCAGGATTACAACTAGGTATTTATGAAGAGGGCTCGGTGCTTTATTACTTATATTCGGGAGTTCTGAAAGGGGTCTTTCCTCCACTAATTTTCTTAGGAATTGGAGCAATGACAGACTTCTCTTCACTAATTTCGAACCCTAAATTAATGCTTCTTGGTGCAGCTGCACAACTTGGTATTTTTGCAACTTTTATTGGTGGTGTAGCACTTGGCTTTCCACTTAATAAAGCTGGAGCAATATCAATTATTGGTGGTGCAGACGGACCAACAGCAATATTTGCATCGGCAAAATTAGCGCCCGAGCTTGTTGGTAGTATTGCAATAGCTGCATATTCATATATGGCATTAATACCAGTAATTCAGCCTCCAATAATGAGGTTATTAATTACTAAGAAAGAGAGAGTAATAAAAATGAAACCGCCACGTGCAGTTTCTAAAACAGAAAAAATATTATTTCCAATAATCGGACTATTAATTACACTGTTCATCTCTCCTACTTCAATTCCACTATTAGGAATGCTATTTTTAGGTAACTTACTGAAAGAGTGTGGTGTAACAAATAGACTTGCAGAAACAGCGAGAACAAGCTTAATAGATATTGTAACAATATTATTAGGTGTAACAGTTGGAGCATCAACTCAAGCAAGCGTATTCTTAACTTCAGATTCTATACGAATATTTGTACTAGGTGCAGCTTCATTTACCGTAGCAACAGCTGGAGGATTAATATTTGCAAAAGTTATGAACCTATTCTTAAAAGGAGATAACAAACTTAATCCATTAATTGGTGCAGCTGGTGTTTCAGCAGTACCAAATAGTGCAAGAGTGGTACAAATGGAAGGCTTAAAAGCTGATAGTAGTAATCACTTATTAATGCATGCAATGGCTCCAAACGTTGCTGGAGTTATTGGATCTGCAGTAGCTGCTGGATTAATGATGGGCTTTTTAATGTAAAAAAAACAGATTACCATAAATAAAAAAGACTACCTTATGATTAGGTAGTCTTTTTTATTTAAAAATATGCTTCTGCCTTAATTTTAGAACTATCAAATCCCCTATTTGCCAAAATAGCAAAAGCATCATTTATCATATTTCTATTTCCACACAGATAAATATAATCAAACTCATCTAAGTTAGTAATTTCTAACCAGCTAGTTACACGTCCAAAATA
This sequence comes from uncultured Marinilabiliaceae bacterium, assembly GCA_964532085.1. Classification (GTDB taxonomy): domain Bacteria; phylum Bacteroidota; class Bacteroidia; order Bacteroidales; family Marinilabiliaceae; genus CAZHHH01. The sequence goes on along the minus strand of CAZHHH010000011.1, from coordinate 21,813 downwards.
ATCACCATCATCTTTTTGTGAAGTGCATAATAAAACACGCTCTCTATCATAAAACTCAATATCAACTGCATCAGATGCCTCACTAATTCCATGAATTAAATAGTAATCTAAATTAGGATTGGTTGATATAATGCTGTGATAAGGTGAAATACCAGTCCCTGTTGCAACAAATAGATATTTTTTATCTATTTCATTTAATCGTAAATAACCAATGGGCTCTTCAACATTTACTATATCATTTGTGACCAACTTGGATAACAAAGGTGAGATAAAACCATCTGGAGGTGGTACTTCTTTTATCAAAATCTCTATAAAATCATCATTTTCTCCACTATAAATTGAATATTCTCGAGTATACCCAACACCTTGTGGACCAACATTCAAATGCTCTCCAGCATTAAAATATAACCCATTTCTCTCAAACCGTAACAGATAAACAGAATTAGTAACTTGACGTATGCTAATTACTCTATGTTCATTATATATAGCTCTATTCATTATCTTATATTTTCAAACATCTATTTAACAGAGATTAATGATATTAGTTTTCTCTTCATCATTAAAATATAATCATTCATCAAGTATTTAAAGCACTTCATCACAATCCTATTGTCTTATAGTCCTAATTTTCATAGTTTTATATACAATAAATGGGGGCATTTGAAATCTATCTTCTAATCTCAAGCCCATAAATTTGAAATAGAGTTAATGTATAAGAAATTGATTTTATAAAACAGGAAATGATCCCCAAATAATAAACCTCTTAATTCTCTAGATTAAGAGGTTTTCATTTTCTAATATAACTTTTTTAGCTAGCCTATAATTTATTTACGCCTATACCATAATTATCAATTAACAACCACAATATTTAAAACGATATTGAACTTAAGTCTAAAAAATAATGTTTATTGTTATCATCAATTGGTGTTTTAGCTCGTTTATAGCTATTTTTGTAAAATATTTTTTAATAAAACTATACAAATTGAAGTTATTAGCAAAATGCTTTCATGGCTTAGAAGACATATTAGCCAAAGAGTTAGAAGATTTAGGAGCAACAAATATAACAAAACTCAAAAGAGCTGTTTCATTTGATGGCAACAAAGAACTTATTTATAAAGCAAACTTATGGTCGCGTACAGCTTTACGTATTTTACAACCATTAACGACTTTTCGTGCTAGAAATGAGGATGAGTTATACAAACAGATTAAAGATTACAAATGGGAGTCTTATCTTAATGTTGACCAAACGCTAGCAATAGATGCTGTTACATTTTCACGATTTTTCAAACATTCGCATTATGCTGGTTTAAAAGCCAAAGATGCTATTTGTGACAGATTTAGAGATTTAACTGGCGAAAGGCCATCAGTTGATGTTGACAATCCTAATTTATTAATAAACGTACATATTGCAGAAGATAGAGTTTCCATCTCGCTTGATAGTTCTGCCGAACCACTTAACAGAAGAGGATACAGAACCAAAAATCACCCCGCTCCTATCAATGAATCACTAGCTGCAGGAATGCTACTAATGGCAGGATATGATGGAAGTAGACCATTTTTAGATCCAATGTGCGGTAGTGGTACAATTGTAATCGAAGCAGCACTAATCGCAGCTAACATAGCACCAGGACTGAAAAGAAAATCTTTTGGCTTTATGCGATGGAATAATTTTGACAAAGAGCTTTGGCAAAAACTACTTGATGAAGCAAAAGAATCTGAAAGATATCCTCAATTTAATATCGGAGGCAGTGATATTTCGCCTAGAGCAATAGATATTGCTAAACAGACTACCCTTGATTATGGTATCAAACAATTTATAGATTTTAGAATAAGTGCTTTTAAAGATGCAGAAAAAAATGGACGAAATGGGCTTATTGTTATGAATCCACCATATGACGAGCGTCTAAAATCTAAAGATATTATTAATCTGTATGGAGAAGTTGGAAATAAACTAAAACATACCTTTACAGGTTGGGATGTTTGGGTAATTTCAGCAAACTTTGATGCTTTAAAATCTATTGGATTACGACCAGAAGAGAGAAATATTTTATTTAACGGATCTTTGGAGTGTAGATTTAATAAATATAACCTTTTTGAAGGCAAAAGAGTTGAACAACTAAAAAGAAGGAATTTAAACAGAAGAGAATCTTAATAGTTTTAGAATAATCTTTAGTCAAAAGATATTTATTTTTATAAATTTACAATTATAATAACATTTTAATATAATCTTAATTAGAAAATGAGTAAAGTAATTATTAACAATTTTGAAGAGCTAGAAAGCTTAATTGGTAAAGAACTTGGTGCTTCTGAATATCACCAAATAACACAAGAACAGATAAATCTTTTTGCTGATGCAACTTTAGACCATCAGTGGATTCATATAGATAAAGAGAAAGCACTTAAAGAGTCTCCTTTTGGCGACACAATTGCACACGGATATCTTACTTTGAGCATTTTGCCACATTTATGGGCTCAAATTGTAGAGGTTAAAAATTTAAAGCTACAAGTAAATTACGGTATTGAAAAATTCAAATTTAACACTCCTGTAAAAGTTGATAGCAAAGTTAAACTAGTAGCTACAGTAAAAAATGCTGTGAATTTACGTGGAATTTGTAGAGCAAATATTGGTGTAAAACTTGAAATTGAAGGAGAGAGAAAACCAGCTTACGAAGGTGAGATTGTTTTCCTTTATCATTTTAAATAAAAAAGATCATCTACTATGCCTAAACGAATTGAAATTGTAAACCCTTATAGTAACATATATGATTCATCATCTTATCAATGTTTTGGCTGTTCACCACATAATAAATGCGCTTTAGATATTAAATTCTATCTAGAAAAGAACATTTTTTATGGTAAATGGCAACCAGAAAACAGATTTGAAGGATATCATGGCATTGTTCATGGCGGAATTCAAGCAACACTGATGGATGAAGCAGCAAGCTGGTATATCTACTCGCAAGTTGGTACAGCAGGAGTTACAAAATCAATGGATATAGAGTACATTTTACCCACAAGGGTAACAAGCAATGCTGTATATATAAAAGTTTCTGAAATCAATAGAGATGGTAATGAAGTATCTCTAGAAACAGAAATTATACATGAAGATAAAGTTAGAGCTATTGCTAATATTGTCTATTTTACTTTTCCAGATAAAATAGCTTCTCAAAAGTATTTTTATCCAGGAAAAGAAGCATTTTACAAATAAAAACGGAACCAATATGAAACAAATTTTTTACATTTTCACTTTGGCAATTCTTATTTTCACCTCAGGATGTGAGGGAAAAAAGTTAAACATCTTCACTGCTGAACAAGATGTCGAAATGGGACGTGAGGTTGTAGAGCAAATTTTGAATAGCCCATCAGATTATCCTATTTTAAACAGAAGCAGCAATTTAGAAGCTTATAAATATCTTGAAAAAATAAGAGATAAGATTCTAGCATCTGGCGAGTTGAAATATGCCGATAGATATGATTGGGATATTTATATTATTGACCAAGATGTGCTGAATGCTTTTGCTGTTCCAGGTGGTACAACATTCTATTATACTGGATTATTAAAATATCTAGATGATGAAGCATCTCTTGCTGGTGTTATGGGACACGAGTTTGCGCACGCTGACAAAAGGCACGCTACTACCAATATGACAAAGATGTATGGATATCAAACTCTTCTCGCGATGTTATTAGGTAATAACTCAAATATGGCGGTTGAAATAGCAGCCGAACTTGCCCTTGGACTAGGAAAATTACAATTTACTAGAACAAATGAGTATGAAGCTGATGAATTTGCAGTAAAGTATTTATACAAAACAGATTACGATGCTCGAGGTGTTGCATACTTTTTTGAAAAACTTGAGGCTGAATCAGAAGGTGGCGCATCACCCGAATGGTTAGTTTACTTCTCTACTCACCCAAATCCTGAAGATAGAGTACAAAAGATATATGAACTTCATACAAAACTTGGTGGAAAAGAGGGAAATAAATTCACATCTGATTATCAAGAGTTTAAAGCTCTTTTAAAATAGTATTAAATGCAAAAAAACAATCGCCCAACAGTCCTGATTTTTATAGATTGGTTTACACCAGGATATAAGGCAGGAGGCCCAGTTCGTTCAATGGTTAATATGACCGAACAGTTGGCAGATGAGATTGATTTTTTTGTCGTTACAAGAAATAATGAATATGGAGAATCGGCTCCATATTCATTTTTAGAATATAACCAATGGGTGGAGATTAATAGCAATATAAATGTGCTATACACAACACCAAACAATCAAAACATAACGAATTGGAAGAAGGTAATAGATGATATAAATCCTAATTATATTTATATAAATGGAATTTACTCTCTAAAATTTTCACTTTTTCCTCTTTTAGTTGCAAAAAAACAAAAAAAACGAAAAGTAATTGTCTCTCCTAGAGGAATGCTAGCACCAAGTGCGATTAATATTAAAGGATATAAAAAGAAGCTATTCCTCAAAATAAACACTTTTCTAAATACCTATAAAAATGCATTTTGGCACGCTACTAATGATATTGAAGCTGAGCAGATAACAGACATTTTAAAAGTTGATAAAGATAAAATTACAGTTGCCCCAAATCTTCCACGAAAAACAGAAAATAATTTCATATCAAATGAAAAGATATCTGGCACACTAAATATTTGTTCTTTTGCTCGAATTGCTCCAGAAAAGAACACTCTTTATGCTATTAAAAGTCTTAACTCTGTCAATAAAAAACAGAGTGTAACACTTGATTTATATGGAGATATCTACAATCAAGATTATTGGACAGAGTGTAAAAATGAAATTACTTTATTACCTAAAAATATAACTGTAAACTATAAAGGAACAGTACATCCAGACGAAGTTTTTCAAAAAATTAGCAATTATCATCTACTCTATCTACCAAGTCAAGGGGAAAATTTCGGCCATATTATCTTAGAGACATTTATGGCTGGAAGGCCTGTGTTAATAAGTGACAGAACGCCGTGGAGGAATCTAACAGAACTACAAATAGGTTGGGATATTTCACTAGACAAAATAGAAAAATTTGGAAAAGTAATTGATATTTTAGCTGAGATGAACCAAGAAGAGTTTGACAATATTTGTAAAAATGCCTTTGTGTATGGTGAAAAACTCTCTAAGGACGAGGAACTGTTGATAATATATCAAAAGTTATTTTCATAAACTGATAAACCTGTTGCCAATGAACGTTATAGCTGGAATAATATCCAAAAATGAAACTGACATTAAGGGTATAATTAACAAAATGAGTCATAACTTCACCAAAAATGGTGATAAAAAAGAGTGGTTTGCCCAAAACATTGGAATTAGTGGAGTTGGAAATCAAGTTTCAGAGATTACAACTTCTGAATGTCAAAGATATATATCGATTTTATATGGTGTCATTTATAATTCAAAAGAGTTAAAAAAAGAACACTCGATAAATAATAATTTTAATGATTGCCAACTTTTTTCTGAATTATGGAAAAGATCTAAACAAGATTCATTGAAACTTATTGAAGGTGCATTTGCAGCAGTTATATGGGATAAACATAAGCAGGAGTTAACAATAGTCCGCGATTCTTTTGGTGTAAAACAGCTATATTATGCAAAAAACAAAGATAGTCTCGTCTTCTCTACATCAATAAAAACACTACTTGCATCAACACTTATTTCTAAAGAAATATCTTCTGAAGCACTAATTGATTATCTTAGATATCAAACTGTTCAAGCACCAAATACTATTTTGAAAGAGATAACAGCTGTTCCTCCAGCTTCATTTTTAACATATAAAACAGATGGCGACATTGAAATAAGCCGATATTGGAATATTGAACCCACAACTTCCAATAAAAGAGCAGATATAGAGCAAGTTAAAGAAGAGATTAAAAATATATTTCAAAATTCTGTAAAAAATATTTCTGAAAGCAATAATATATCATCCTCATTTTTATCGGGTGGAATTGACTCTACACTTTCAGCATCAGTTCTTGCAGAGCTAAACAATCAACCAATAAACACATTTAACATAGCATTTGCAGAAGATAAATTTGATGAATCTAAATATGCACGATTTATTGCTAAAAACATAGGCTCTAATCATACAGAACATATTTTATCATCCTCAGATTTTCTAATAGAGATACCGACAGCACTGAAAAACTTTGACCACCCGAGCGGCGACGGACTAAATAGTTGGATAGCCTCTAAAGTGGCATCAGAACAGGGAATTAACTCTATATTTTCTGGTATTGGTGGTGATGAGATTTTTGGAGGATATCCAATTTTCTCAAGAGCAAAAACTTTAAATAAAATCTCATCTCTATGGAAAACGCCTTATCAAATAAGAAATTTTACTGCAAAAACAGTAGAATCATTAAAAAGTGGTTCAAACATTGATAAAATTGCTGAATTATTACGCCTTAAAAAATATAGTATCGAAGAGATATTCTTAATATCACGACAAGTTTTTAATAATAATCAGCTACAAAACATATTAAATCCAGATATTCAACTTGACAACAATCTAACTTTAAGCACATTACAAAACAGCAACATTAAAATCTCTAAAAATCAAACATATAGTAGAATTACACAATTAGAATTAATTAGCTATGTTGACAACACCCTTTTACGAGATAGTGAACAGATGTCACAGCCACATAATCTTTCGATATATTCGCCATTTTTAAATAAAGAACTAATCGAGTATATAATTTCACTTCCTGATGAGTTAAAATCGTATGGAAAACCAAAGCAGCTATTAATTGATAGTTTTCCTCAATTTTTGCCAAATTATATTGTTGATAGACCAAAAATGGGATTCGTTTTACCCTGGAATTTATGGCTAAAAAAAGATTTAAAACCCTTTGTTGAAGAACGTCTTTCAAACATCGCTGATTGGGAAATATTTGATAAAGAAGAGGTTTTTAAATTATGGAATCAGTTTTTAAATGATAATACAAATATTCCATTTAGTTATATCTGGATTTTAGTTGTACTTTCTGAGTGGAAAAACAGTCTTGATTAAGTTTTGAAATGGATATCTCCACTTTCTGTTTTAAATAAAACCAATTGTCTTTATTGATGTTTCATCAATAATTATTAATTTCGGCAATTATATTTTATATTTATCGTTAATGTATAAAAATTCACAATTTAATATAATTAGAATTATGTCCCTACGGTTCTTTATCCTTACTGTCTTAACTCTTGTCACTTCTTTGATGTTCAGTCAACAAAGTGGAGATGTAGATCAACCAGAGCGCCTTTATGAAGAGGCTATGAAAAATTTCGAACTTGGCTATTATGGTGTTTCTCGTGAGCAATTTGGTCACTGTAAAACCAATTTATATAGTGGTGTTGGTTCACTAAAAAGTGATGCAGCGTTTTATGAAGCACTTTCTGCATTTAGATTACAAAACAAGGATGCATATTGGCTTTTAGAAACTTTTTTAACGGACTATCCACAAAGTACACGAATTTCTCACGCTAAATTTTTACTTGGAGAGATTGCGCAAGACGAAAACAGAACAAAAATAGCATTACGTTGGTATGCAAAAGTTGACCCCAACTCATTATCAAGAGATGTTCGGTTAAGATATAATTTTAAATATGGATATGCACTTTTTGACGATGGACAGCGAAAAGAAGCAAAACCATATTTAGCAAAAGCAAAAGATACTCAATCTCAATATTGGTCTGCCGCTAATTACTATTATGCTCATATTTTATATGAAGAAGGCAGTCATCAAGAGGCATTGAGAACTTTTATAAGAATTAAGGATGAACCAGGGTTTAAGAATATTATACCTTATTATATTGCCCAGATTTACTATATGGAGGGTGATTATGATAAAGCTATCGACTACGGAACACCGCTGATGGAAGATGCACGCGGAGTTATGCGCACAGATTTATCACGTGTGTTAGGTGATTCGTGGTTTGCTAAAAAGGATTATGCACGTTCAATCCCTTATATGAAAGTTGTAGTTAGTGAAACAAAGAAACCTCGACGTGAGGATTATTTCCATTTGGGACTAGCATATTATTTCACTAAAGATTATGACCAAGCAGCTAACAACTTAGCTCAAGTAACATCTGGAGAAGATGCAATGACTCAAAATGCATACTATCATCTTGGAGATTGCTATTTAAAATTAAACGATAAAAAAAATGCACGTATAGCATTCGAAGCTGCGTCAAGATATGAGTTTGATGGGATGATAAAAGAAGAATCTATGTTTAATTCAATAAAATTGAACTATGAACTCTCGTTTTCTCCATTTAATGAAATTATAAATTCACTTTTACAGTTTATAAATGACTTTCCAAATAGCGTTTACATTGATGATGCATATAACTATCTAAGTCAAGCATTAATGGTAACTAAAAACTATAGCCAAGCATTGGCTACAATGGAAAAAATTCAGCACAAAAATGATAGAGTTTACAGTGCGTTGCAACGAGTTTCATATCACAGAGGTATTGAGTTGTTTACTAATCTACAATTTACCGATGCTTTGGCAATGTTTAATTACAGTTTGAAATATGGTTCTTATGACACTAAAACAAGGCTAAGTGCGACCTACTGGCGAGGTGAAACATACTATAGATTAGGAAGATATCAAGAGGCATTAACAGACTATTCTCAATTTATACAAACAAATGCTTCGAGACAACTTCCCGAATACACAGTAGCACATTACAATATTGGGTATGTACATTTTAACCGCAAAAACTATGATTTAGCTGCCGATTGGTTCAAAAGATTTATAAATATTGCAAAAGCAGACCAAGAAAGAATGATTGGCGATTCATACAATAGAATTGGCGATTCACATTATATGATTCGTGATTTTTCAAATGCAGTTACCAACTATAACAAGTCCGTATCAATTAGTAGCGGTGCGCCAGATTATGCACAATTTCAAAAAGGATTGGCTATCGGGTTTGTTTCTGGTGAAGAGGCTAAAATCATTGAATTAAAGAAAGTTGTTGACAACTATCCACGCTCAAGATATGTGGATGATGCGCTTTATGAATTAGGGCGTTCTCACGTTAGAGTTGGAGATTTAGATTCTGCAATAAGATATTTTAAAACTGTTAGAGATAAACATGCGCGAAGCAGATTTGCAAATAAAGCGATGTTACAGTTAGGATTGGTATATTACAATGCTGAGCAATATGACAACTCAATGGTTTATTATAAACGTGTAGTTAATGAATATCCTGGCACTCCAGAAGCAGAAGATGCTCTAATGGGAATAAGGAGTATTTATATGGATAGAAATGACCCTGAAGGTTATATTAGTTACACAAATCAAATCGGTGGTTTTGCACGTGTTGACGACCGTCAGCGAGATTCACTATCATATATGGCTGCAGAAAGATTATATATGGCAGGGAATGTAAAACAATCTATAACAAGATTTGAGGAGTATCTAAACTCATTTCCACAAGGACGTTTTGAACTAAATGCACACTACTATTTAGCAGATACATATTACCGTGAAGAAGAGTATTCTAAAGCATTAAAATCTTATGAATTTGTCACTGGTCGTGGACGTAGTATGTTCTCCGAAGATGCACTTTTAAGAGCCGCAGAAATACATTATCACAATAAAAATTATACACAAGCTTTAGAATTCTTCAAAAGACTAGAAGAAGAGGCTGATTTAGAAGAGAATAGACACCAAGCCCTTGTCGGGCAAATGCGTGCTCTATATCGCAGCGAATTACCTCAGTTTACAATTGAAATTGCTGACAAAGTGATAGAACATCCAAGAATTGCAGCTGAGATAATTAGAGAAGCTAGATATTATAAAGCACTTTCTAACCTTGCAATTGATAAACATGAAGAGGCATTAACAGAATTTAGACTGTTAGCACAAAGCACAAGTAGCAAAGAAGGGGCTGAATCTAAATTTAGAATTGCTGCAATACTTTTTGATAGAGGAGATGCAACAGCAGCAGAAGAAGAGATTTTCGACTTTATAAATAAAGGTACGCCGCATCAGTTCTGGCTAGCAAAAAGTTTTATTCTACTGTCAGATATTTATGCTGGACGTGGAGAATATTTCCAAGCTGTTCAATACTTAGAAAGTCTACTTGAAAACTATGAAAATCAAGAAGATGGCATAAGAGGAGTTGCTCAAGACAAACTGAAAGAGCTTAGAAAAAACAGTGATTTATAAAATCATAATAATTTAATCTTAGAGAGATTTGTTTATCATCTTAATATGAGAAAAAAAGAAGTTAAAAAAATGAATATAGATAAAAAAAGCTGGATAGTAATTATTGCAATATTATTCTCTTTCCCTCTATTTTCACAAACAAGTGAAGAGGAAATAAAGAAAGAGGTGCAAGTTGTACAAGAGTATAATCCAATTATTTCGGATGCATTTAAAATTAATGAAATGCCCTCTGAAAATGATGATGAAGTTGCACCTATCGTTTTTGATTATAAAATTACGGGTAAAACATTTTTAGGAACACCAGAGATAGTGCCACTTATACCTGCCAAACTTTCGAAAGCACCAATGGAGAGTCTTCTTCCTGCGTATGCTCACTTATATGGAGGAAATTACAGTTTAATTGGTGGTGGAATTAATTACAACATATTACAAGAAGAGAAATATGCACTGGCTCTAAAATTAGGCCATGAATCTTCATTTGGCAAGCTTAAATTAGAGAATAACGAAAAAGTTTCAGCACCATTTCATGAAACAGATGGCTCATTTTATATGCGTCACTTTTTCAGTGACAAGACTCTTGGTCTAGATTTAAAATTTGACAATTTTTCATATAGATATTATGGATTAAATGACATTGATAGAAGCGCATCTTATATAGACAAATCTTCTCTACCTGGCAATACATATACTGGAGAACAACTTTTAGAAAATGACAGTCAGTTTTTTACGAATTTTGGTCTCAATCTTGGGTTTATGAATAGAGTTACAAGAAGTCAACTTTTTAACTATAATCTAAACTTTGGATTCAATACCGTAGGAAACAAATGGGGTTTTAATGAAAATAGAGTCGATTTTCTAGCTGATTTGAACATACCACTTGGCAATAGTAACAGTAGTTTATTGTTATTTAGCGATGTTAAATATGCTACTTCTAATTTTAAATTAAACAAAGTTCCTGAGCCATTTGAACCAACAAAAAAAGACCAACTTCTTGTTAGACTAAATCCAGCTCTAGCAATTAATACTGGTAGTACTTCTTTAAAAATTGGTTTAGGATTTGGTTATGAAAATGCATATAATGACACTGAAATATATTTAAATCCTGATTTTATCATAAAAGTAAATGTTATTGATGAAATTATTGCACTTGAAGGAGGTATTACAGGAGATATCAAACCATCATATTATGATTTAGTTCTGAAGGAAAATCCATTTATTGCACCTAATACAGATGTAAACACAGCCTTTCATGGTATAGATATGTTTATCGGAGTAGTTGGTAATTTTAGCAGAACAACCTCTTTTGCAGCAAAAGTTAATTATATCTCATTTATAGATGAACACTTCTTTATAAACAAAGCTTACACACTTGAAAATGACACATTAACACAGCATTATAGTAATTTATTTGATGTAGATTATGATGATGGGACCTTGCTAAAAGTATCTGGAGAATTAAAGGTAGATTTTGAGCCAGATTTCAATGTGATATTAAAAGGTACATATTACAAATGGGATATGGACTCTTTAGAGTATGCTTGGCATAAACCACAAATGGAATTAGGAATAAGAGCTAACTACTATATAAATGAGAGTTTAGGAGTGTTTGCTTCGGCAAATATTATAGGTGAAAGAAAAGCAGGTTTGCCAACATCAATTGTTACACTAAAGCCAGTTTATGACTTTAATCTTGGTGCAAACTATCAACATAATAAGAGATGGAACTTCTTTGCAGAGTTTAGAAATGTAGCACTCTCATCTTACTATAGATGGAACGGCTACCCATCCCACCGCTTTAACGGACGTGTTGGTGTAGGTTATTCATTCTAAATATTGAAAACAGAACATAAAAAAAGTAGAAATCTTAAATGATTTTTACTTTTTTTATTGTTACATTTTGATTTTTCTATTATTTCCATCACGCTATACCCCAAACCCCTCTTGTTTTCAGCTAGACACAGTAAATGGGCTTATTGCATATAACTAATTCTTATTTTAAAATTAAAATTTGATAATATTGAGAAGCACTATTTTTTATTATAACGTTTTTTTGTCTATGAAATTTTGCGTAGCTTGCTAGTAACCTCCTTTAAAAGATTGGAGGTCAAAGAGATTACGTATTATTACATTACTGTAAACCTCATTGTTTTATGCATTGTATAATTACCCCGAATGGGGTAAAATATGATTAACCTCGCAATTTATTGCGGGGTATAACAATCCAGCCAAACCAACCCCGATAGTGGGTTGAATGCAACAAATCAAATCATAACTACTTCGTGAGCAGTTCGGTAAGCTCACTACGCCGCTTTGTGGTTATTCCGCCCTCCGAAATTCAATATTGTCATTGCTCTGTCCTTCCCTACTAGGCGTTGATCAAACTATCAACTTTCAATTCATCCACATTGTAGATTGTACATTGACAATTCTTCATTATTCATTGATAATTGTACATTGATAATTAATATTTGATTATTTCTTTTTCAATAGCCAAACATCATAATATTGCGGATACTCTTCCCTAATTTGAGATATACGTCTCCTTGTTGGCATCTCTTCATTATATGCAGCAATTGACACACGATAAAAGCCTATTTCACTCTCCAAAACATTTGGAGCAAAACCTTGCTCTATCAACTGTGATTGAAAACTCTTAGCATTATCAACAGATTTAAAAGAACCAACAATAACATAATAATTAAAGTCTGGTTTATTAACATCAATATCAACCACATGCTCCTCTTTAATCACTATTGTAGGCTCCTCCTTTACATCAATTATAGGTTCATCTTTTACAACAATAACTGGCTCAGGTCGCGATTTAGGCTCAACACGTGGAGTTGGTTTTTTCTTATCTTCACTCTGAACAACAGCACTCTTAGGCAATGAAGATGTACCTTTACGCATACTTGCACAAGAAGAAAAAAGAAAAATCGTCGATATAAAAAAAAGATATTTGAATTTCATAATTAAAAAATTAATATTCTAAGATTAATATTATTTACTTTTTGTAGCTCATTAAAAGCATATCCAAAAGTATAAAATATAAAGTTATTTATAAAATAATCGTTGAAAATCTAAATTGTTTTTTATAAAAAACAATTGAATAAAAAGGGAACTAATAAAGTTGATAATTTCTATTTAGAATTCAAATAAAATTAATTTTATTTCTTTTATAATTCTAAAATCACTATCAAAAGTAACTTAAGGAATATCGGTATAAATGGATGATGCAGCAATAATTGCAGCAGGTAATTTTATAGAATATCGTTGTTTTAATTCTTTAACAATTTCTTTTATAGGTCCAATGAGATCAATAATAAAACAATCATCAATTAACTCATCAATAATATTCATTTCTGCTTTAGAAAGACCTTTTTTCCCATAGAGTTCTAGTTCCGTAATAGATGAAATATAAATCTTCTTATCAGAAAGAAGTTCTAAAACATTTTGATTACTACCAAGTAAATGAATTAATATATTAGTATCGCACAATAAACTATGACCACTCATCTCTTAACCTCTTTTGAAATTTTAATGCATCTTCACCCCAATTTATTTTTCCTGCAAACTTTTTAGGATCAAATAATTTGGATGACTTAATTGACCTTATTTTTTGCTGCATCTCTTTTTTGGTAGTATTTTGACGAATTACAATAACCATAATAAATAATATTTAAGTAAAAACTTCATATACAATAATAATTATTTTCTTACACTTTATCAATATTTATGATAATATATAACTGCAAATAGTTTAAACAACCATACAAAATTACCCTACTATTTATATTAATTTATTTTATCTTATAATTATAACTGTTATTTTTGGGAAATACTTTTTTTATAAAAAAATGAATTCGAAATTAAAAGAACATCAAAATAGGAAGAGAATATTGAAGAAAAGATATATATTATTCACAGTTATTGCTGCCATAATGGTTATTTCAATGCTTTATGCTTTGAATATATATAACAAAATATTTGGTGGTAATGTAAATTCAACTGAGAAGCAAGTTGAGATTTTTATTCCATCAAATCCTACTTTTGAAGAGGTGACATCTCTTCTTGAATATAGCGCGGCTATTGAGGATATTAACTCTCTAGTATGGTTAGCAGATTTTAAAAATGTAAAAAACAGTTTTAAAGGCGGAAGATATATTTTAAAAAATGGAATGAACAATAACACCATTCTAAATATGCTTGTGGGCGGTATTCAATCTCCAGTAAAAGTTACTTTCAATAATATCAGAACAGTAGAAGACTTGTCTGGTGCATTGAGTAAAAGGTTTGAAGCAGATTCCATTGAATTTATATCTTTCTTTAAAAATGACTCTTTAATCAAAAAATTAGGTTATAATAAGGAGACTATTTTAGCATATATTTTGCCAAATACCTACGAAATGTGGTGGACAACAAAGCCTGAAGAGTTTATTAAGCGTATGCAGATAGAATATGACCGATTTTGGAATGCAGAACGCAAAAAAAGAGCTGATGAGATTGGACTTTCACCTTATGAAGTCTCTATTTTGGCATCAATTGTTGATGAAGAGACATCTAAAGCTGATGAAAGAAAGACTGTTGCTGGCTTATATATGAACAGACTTAACAGAGGTATGAGACTTGAAGCTGACCCTACAATTAAGTATGTTTTAAATGATTTCACGGTACGCAGAATTTTAAATAGAGATTTAATTATCGATTCTCCGTATAATACATATAAATATGCAGGTTTGCCTCCTGGACCAATTAGAATGCCGTCTACACAAGCAATAGATGCAGTTTTATATTATGAAAATCATAATTATCTATTTATGTGTGCTAAAGAGGATTTTTCTGGATATCACAATTTTGCAAAAACATTAAGACAACATAATGTAAATGCAGCAAAATATAGAAGAGCTTTGCACAATTTAAAGATTTATAGATAATTTGTCATTGACCACCTTTTCATTAAATTTGTATAGAGTAATAACAAAAAAATATGAGTAAGAAAAAAAGAAAGAGCAGAAAGAAGTTAAACATATTTAGTTCATTCAAAACACACTTTAAAAATGAAAAAGTTAAATCTTCCATTGGTTTAATTTGTGTTGGTGGTTCTCTATATTTATTAATGTCATTTTTGTCATTTTTAAATACAGGCGGGGCAGATAGAAGTAAACTAGATATTCCTGTGGGTGAATTTTTCAGAAATCCTAATATTTCAGTAGCAAACATGGGCGGTAAAAGTGGCGCATATCTAGCTGATTTATTTATAAATCAAGGATTTGGAATAGCAGCTTTCTCTATCATTTTTCTAGTTTTTATTTATGGAATGAGATTGCTAAATGCACGTATTCTTCCTCTTAAAAAGACTCTTTTTCATACAGCATTAATAACAATTTGGCTCTCTGTTCTTCTTGGGTTTTTGCTAAATGACTATACAAACGACTTTTATATCTCATTTGGAGGAGCACATGGATTTTATGTAAGTAAATGGTTGACAGCAGCTCTCGGATGGTTTGGAACTCTCCTATTTTTGATATTAATTTTTGCCATATATATGGTTTCTAATTTCAACTTACCTATTATTAAGGATAAAATTTTCATTCTTTTCAAGAATAAATCTAAAATAGATAGTGAAGAATCATCAGAAGAGGAAGTATCTGAACTTGAGGACAACAGTGAAGAAGCCTTAGAAGAAGAACAAGAAATCACAACAGAGGATGAGTTAACTATTAGCTACACAACCGCATCTGAAGAGGAACAAGTTGAAGGCATTTCTGACGATGATGCACTGAATTTCACAATTTCTAAAACTCCAACTCAAACAAAAAGTGAGGAAACTATTGAAGAAGAAAATGAGGAAGAAGAGCGATTGACGCTTGATATTGAGAAGAGAGTAGATGAAGAGCATGTTGATAATAAAGTAAATCTTCCACAAGGAGATTATGATCCAAAGCTAGATCTGTCATCATATAAGTTACCTGTTTTTGATTTGCTAGATGCCCACGATAGTTCTCAAACAGAAGTGACAGAACAAGAACTGATTGATAATAAAAATCAGATTGTTCAGACACTTAATGACTATAAAATTCAAATTAAAAGCATTAAAGCTACCGTTGGACCAACAATCACTCTATACGAGATTGTACCAATGCCTGGCGTTAGAATTTCAAAGATTAAGAACTTAGAAGATGATATTGCACTTTCACTTTCTGCACTTGGAATTAGGATTATAGCACCTATTCCTGGAAAGGGAACAGTTGGTATAGAGGTTCCAAATTCAAAACCTCAAGTCGTATCAATGAGGTCGATTATTTCTAGTAAAAAGTTCCAAAATTCAAAATATGATTTAGCGGTTGCCATAGGAAAAACTATATCCAATGAGACTTATGTGTTTGATTTAGCAAAATCACCGCATCTATTGGTTGCTGGTGCAACTGGACAAGGTAAATCTGTTGGATTAAATGCTATTATTACTTCACTTTTATATAAAAAGCATCCATCGCAGTTGAAGTTTGTTTTTATTGACCCTAAAAAAGTGGAGTTAAATATTTATAGCAAAATAGAACGTCACTTTTTGGCAAAACTTCCTGATGAAGAAGAGCCAATTATCACAGATGTTGATAAAGTTGTAAACACGCTAAACTCTCTCACCATTGAGATGGATGAGAGATATGATTTACTAAAAAAAGCTTATACCCGTAATATAAAAGAGTATAACCATAAATTTGTAAAACGTAGATTAAATCCTGAAAAAGGACATAGATTTTTACCATATATTGTGGTAGTTATTGATGAGTTCGCTGATTTAATTATGACTGCCGGTAAAGAGGTAGAACTACCAATTGCACGAATTGCACAGCTTGCACGTGCAGTTGGAATACACATGATTATTGCAACTCAAAGGCCCTCTACAAATATTATTACGGGAGTTATTAAGGCAAACTTCCCATCACGTATAGCATTTAAAGTGGCTTCGATGATTGATAGCCGTACAATTTTAGATTCACCCGGAGCTAACCAACTTATCGGACGTGGAGATATGCTTATTACAGAAGGTAGTGATTTAATTAGAGTGCAGTGTGCATTTGTCGATACGCCAGAGGTGGAGAAAATCACAAGTTATATTGGTGAACAAAGAGGATATCCAAGCGCAATGCTATTGCCTGAATATGTTGGCGAAAATGATGATGGAATTAAACCAGGGGAAGTGGATTTAACAAAGACTGACGTACTGTTTGAAGATGCTGCAAAAGTTGTGGTTTCGGCACAATCTGGCTCAACTTCATTGATACAAAGAAGATTCTCAATCGGATATAATAGAGCTGGTAGAATAATTGACCAACTTGAAGCTGCTGGTATTGTTGGACCATTTGAAGGTAGCAAAGCGAGACAAGTGCTTGTTCATGACGAACTTGAGCTGATGAGAATTTTAGAGCATATTGAATAAATCGCTTTGGAACAGTTATTGTTATTTTAGAGCTTAGTATTAATTGAAAAACAGAAATCATGAAAAAACATATTATAATATTCATTGTTGCTGCATTTGCTCTACCTTTAACAGCACAAACTGAAGACTCTGCAAAAGCAAAAGAAATTCTTGACAAAGTTTCTGCAAAAACTAAAACTTATAAATCCATTGAAGTCGATTTCTCATTCACTTTAGAAAACTTGCAGGCAAACATAACCGACCAATACTCTGGCAATCTTGTTCTAAAAGGCGACAAGTATAGAGCTTCTATAATGGGCGTTAACAACTTTTTTGATGGTAAAACTATGTGGATGCTTATGGAAGATGCCAACGAAGTGAATATCAGCAACGCTGATGATATGGAGGAGGATATGCTTAATCCAACAAATATTTTCACCATTTATGAGCAAGGTTTTAGAATGAGTTATGTTGGAGAAGCTGTCTTGAATGGCAAAAAGGTTGATTTGATTGATCTATTTCCAGAAAATAGAGATAAACCATTCTCAAAAATTAAACTTTATATCTATAAAGATAATCTGCAATTTGCAAAAGTTGAACAGATTGGACGTGATGGAACAAACTACATTATAGATGTTAGAAAAATGGATGTAAACAAAAGCTATGATGACAGCTACTTTGTTTTTGATGCTTCTAAATATCCAGGCGTAGAAATTATTGACTTAAGGTAGATGAGGGCGTTGATAAAACTTGACAAATTCGTAATAGCCCTATTAATTGCAATTGTAGTTGCAAAAATTTTCCCTGAACCCGCAATATATCAGGGAGTAATAAATTTGAAGAATATAACAGATATTGGTATTACTCTTATATTCTTTTTTTATGGATTAAAACTTAATTTATCTAGTTTAAGACAAGATTTATCAAACTGGAAACTACATATATTAGTACAGTTTTCTTCATTCATACTTTTTCCAGCCTTGGTTTTACCATTTTTTCCGTTTTTTGCAAAAGGTGATTACTATTTAATAGCTTTAGGCTTCTTTTTTATGGCCTCACTCCCATCTACCGTATCATCTTCGGTGGTGATGGTATCCATAGCAAAAGGAAATATCCCAAGTGCGATATTTAACGCAAGTATATCGAGCTTAATAGGAATATTTATAACTCCACTATTAATGGCTTTAGTCATCTCTGCCGATAGCGTGGAAATAAGTAGTTTTTCACATATTTTGATGAAGTTAATTATCCAAGTACTTGTGCCGGTGACATTTGGACTTTTACTGAATCGATTTTGGGGAAAATGGGCATATAGAAATGCAAATTTCCTAAAATTATTTGACCAAACAATAATACTTTTAGTTGTATATCACTCCTTTTCAGAGTCATTTGTTATGGGACTGTTTGAAAACTCAACTGTATCAGATATAATATGGATAATTATTGGCTCCTTAATAATATTTTTTGTTGCCTATTGGATAATCAGTTTCATCTCTAAAAAACTAAAATTCTCACGTGAAGATACAATTACTGCAACATTTGCTGGTTCCAAAAAATCCCTCGTCCATGGAACTGTTATGGCAGGAATTATATTTGAAGGAGTTGCAGGTGTGGGAGTAATTTTACTACCCATAATGATATACCATGCTATGCAGTTGGTTTTAGTTAGTTGGATTGCACAACGGAAAGCGTGTAGTATTCAATGAGCAATGAACAATGGACAATGGGTAATTAATCTTCAATGAACAATGGACAATGGGATGACAAGATGAAAACTGAAAGATGAAAGATGAAAGTTTGGTTTCAGCCCAATCTCGTCGTGGGCGAGGATGAAAGTTAAGAGCCAAACTAGGTCAACCCCTAGTAGAAAAGGTCATACATTGAACCCTTCCGGCTACGCTCAGGGCATCGCATTGATAATTGTACATTTTGCATTGTACATTGATAATTGTACATTGATAATTCCTTTCAGTTTTCCACTCTCATCTTTCATCTAAATACCCCATCACCTTATCAGCCCATTTCTGAGGAGTATGTCTAATACCTTTTGAGTAGCTATTATCTGACATTTTTTTGAGCTCATCGTCAGACTGCCAAATGATTTTGAGAAGTTTGCACTTTAAATCATCAGCATCTTCACTACTGAAAATATAGCCATTAACTCCCTCATCTAAAAACTCTGTTACACTGCCCACAGCAGATGAAACGACCATAGGAAGACCAGATGCAGCCATTTCATGGACAACTACGCCCCACGGTTCAAAACGACTTGGTAAAACAAAAGCACCAACATCTTTTAGTAACTCTAACATCTCCGAAGGTTGCTTAAAACCAAGATGCTCAATGCGAGGATGAATAGGACGACTATCAAACAGTTCACCAGTACCAACGCAGATTAATTGCCAATCATGATCATGCTCTTCACATATTTCCATCCAAGATTTAAACAGTAAATCGAGTCCTTTCGCATTGATATAACGCCCTACATAGAGCAAACGATGAGGATATTTATCCTTAGAACTGCGCTCAGATTTGATTGGTGAAAAGAAATTCACATCTGCACTATAAAAACCAGTTTGAATGTCTGCTTCTTTAAAACCAAGCTTTAAAGCATACTCTTTTTGCGGTTTACCAGGAACCCAAGCTTTGTTATAAGCACTATGAAGTTTAAATGGCGATAACAAACGCATTATATACTGACGAATAGTACCATGCCACTGATTGTCCATGGTTAAAACTGTCGGGGTTTTACCTTTGTACTTACGACATACCTTTAAATACCCACTATCAACCCAACCGCTACTAAAAATCACATCAGGATTGATCTTTTTTACTAAATCTTGCAATTGTGAATAGGAATAATTATCTCGCTCATAAATATTTAGATTGCTAGGAAATTCAAAATCAAAAGGCGCTTCTTTATTTACAGGCCACCTAACAACATGAACATCAACAGACTTGGAAACCAACTCACGAATACCCGCCAGAAAATAACCAGCTAATTCTGTATATAAAAAAAGTATTGTCATTATTAATAAGTTATTCTACCAAATATAATAAAACAATATTATTTACGATGATAATTGTATGTTAATGTTACTATATTAACATTTGAATAAAAAAATACACTATTGTCCGATAAAAAATCACAAAGTAAAAAAAATGAGATTTAGCTATGCTGAACTTCGTTTCTGAGCGAAGCGAAGAATCTAAAAATTTTAATCGGACAACAGTAAAAAATAATAAAATATTATCAATAACAAGATAAAGTGAATATAAAATGTTGTGACTTTGTATTCTGAGAAATTTTAAAAAAACCACATAGGGATGTGGGTCGATATTGTTTGCAGTTAGATACGATATAGAATCGCCTACAACGGACGACCATGTTCTTGTCTTCAACACATCTTTGGGACGCCAAAACTAAGTGACTTTAAATCAGTTATATACCAAGAAAACTGTCTGTTTCTGGGTGTTCCAATGCGGAACTCAATAAATAGTATAAATATGTGTTTTTTCAGGACGGGTCAATGGTTCAAAATATTACTATTAGTACAACCCTCTACGCGTGTCTCGCCTATGGCGAGGGGGTTGGCATTAAGAGATCGTTAACCCCGTAATGAATTATGGGGTTAATAACATATAACACCATTCGGTGTAGATGTACATAACGTACTTTTTGCATATTTTATTTTACGTATTGAAAATAACCCTGGATGGGGTTAAATATGGATAACCCCGTAATTCATTGCGGGGTAGATAACCCAATGCAAACCAACCCTCTCGCCTGCGACGAGACACGGCAAAGTGGGTTGAATGTGATAAATCAAATAAACATCAAAATGTTCATCTATTCCTGGGTGTCCCAATGCGGAACTCAAGAGTAAATATAAAATGTTGTGATTTTTTGTTCTGAGAAAATTAAAAAAAAACCACATAGGGATGTGGGTCGATATTATCTGCGGTTAGATATGGTATAGAACACGCCAAAGACAGACGACCACCTTGCCTACGGCTAGACTCGGCGTAGGGTCGCCTACGACGGACGACCACGCAGGGTCGCCCCTACTGAACCAACAAATTCAGCAATCCTAAAGCCAAAAAGATTATAAAGCAATAAATAGGGTTTCGTAGAATGTGTTTGCTCTTTTGATGGTTTGTAATTAGAAAAATGTTTTTTGTGTAACTGCGAAGC
>CAZHHH010000010.1:25057-38492 GCA_964532085.1 uncultured Marinilabiliaceae bacterium | reverse complement strand
TATCTCCCCAAATTTAGGTGAATAAGTGAACCTTTAGGGTGTTTTGTTTTTTTACTATATAAACAAATATAAACATATTTATTCATAGAAAAAACAAAATATTAAGTTATAAATCATCAAATGGACTTTTTATGTTTTGGATGCTTTTGGTTGATACGTGTGTATAAATTTCAGTTGTTTTACTGCTTTTATGCCCTAGCAATTCTTGAATATAACGCAAATCTGTGCCATTTTCTAACAGATGTGTGGCATAAGAATGACGCAACCAATGTAAGGTGACGGGCTTTTTAATTCCTGCTTTTTTAACTGCTTGTTTCAATACTTTCTGAATTGAACGTTCACTATATTTCTCGCCAGCATTTTGACCTTCAAAAAGCCATATTTTAGGTCGATATAGTTTGTAATATTCCCTAAGCATTTCAACAATTTTAGGTGATAAAGGTGCTATTCTATCGCGTCTGCCTTTTGCATTTTTTATAAGTAAAAGCATACGTTTGCTATCAATGTCTAATGGCTTTAAGTTTAAAAGTTCGCCTCGGCGAAGACCACAAGCGTATATTAAACTTAGCATTGCTCTATGTTTTAAATTTATGGGAGCTTCGATTATCAGCTTAACTTCTTCTTTACTCAATACATTAGGCAATTTATACTCTCTACGCGGTCTTTCCAGTTTTTCAACCTCAATTTTACTTTTTACAATTTCCCTATAAAATAGTTTTACCCCATTTACAATCTGATTCTGATAAGAAAAGCTTAATTTATTCTTAATAATATAGTCATTAACAAAGACAACCATATCTTGATTAGTTATTTCTTCTGCTTTTTTAGGATAGTGAAATTTGAGAAATACTCTAATACTATCAACATAAGTTTTAACAGTTGAACTGCTATATCGTTTATGCTCCATCCATTTTTTGAAAGCTTCTATTTGAGAAATGGTTTCAGGAAGAATATTTTCAATAGCTGGCTCATCCTTTATCTCAAAAATAATGTCTGCTTTATCTTGAAATTTATCTTTCAATATTTGGAGATTTATTTCATTCTTTGGCAAATACCACGCAATTTTTGAAGGACTCCATCCCGAATTAGGTATTGATTTTATAAGTTGTATTAACTGAATATCTTTTTCAAATTTTACGAAAATCACTTTTTTATCATTATGATTTCCATAACTTATTTTAATGGTTCTTTGGGTCATGGCTTTTTATTTTACAATATACAAAAGTTAATTATTTATTTCCAACAAATAAGTTTATCAAATTTATTAACTATCACTTTCTTAAAGAACTAACCTTATGCCTTAACCTCTATAACATCATCCAAACTAGTAGTATATCTCGGAGATAACTTCTCTTGTTTCATTTTCCATACTCGCTGTGTATCTTGGGATGCAAGGCGTATTTTTTGCTGTCCGTAGGTGGTGTTTATTTTATCAACAGCTTTCATGAGTGGAATGTGCTTTTCATTGCGATTGTCGAAAAGTTTTTGCTGAACGCAACTTGATGACGTAAAATCTTGCAGAACAACTCCTGCTTTTTTATAAGCAAACCCCTCTCGATATATCTGTTTTAATGCAGCAATGGCATAGTTTGAGATTTCTATTGATGATGAAGTGGAAAATGGTAGTTTCACAACTATACTGCGGTTATATTGTGGCGCGTCTTCTCGATGTTTATTGGTTTTTATGAATACCATTAGTGAGTTGCAAGAACTGTTTTGCGCTCTAAGTTTTTCGGCACTCATAACGGCAAAAGTGGATATGCGTTCGCGCAAATCTTCAAAATTGGTATATGGCTTTTCAAATGTGCGGGTTGTTGCAATGGATTTTCGGGGTACAGACTCTTCTAAAAGAATATTTGGCAAACCTTGTAAGTCGTGCTTTAATCGCAATCCTACAATGGTCATATTTTGCTTAACCCACGCATCGCTCAAGAGCGTGAAATCATATGCAGTTTTCACCCCTATTCGTTGCAAACGCTTGGCGTGTTGACGACCTATCCCCCACACATCTTCCACCGGCAACCATTTTAGTGCTTTTATGCGCTGCTCTTCAGTTTTTATTATGTAAACGCCACCTGTCTTTTTGGGATATTTTTTAGCAATACGATTTGCTACTTTGGCTAAAGATTTTGTTGGAGCCATCCCAACGCAAATTGGTATTCCTGTCCACTTTTGCACTTTTTGGAGCATTGCTTCTCCCTCTTTTTGCAAATCAAAATATTCAAAACCTTTAAATTGCAAAAAAGCTTCATCAATGCTATAAATCTCCATATCGGGTGTAAATTCTCCTAAAATGGACATTACACGGTTGGACATATCCCCATAAAGGGCAAAATTTGCAGAAAAAACTTCTACTTTATGTTTCTTAAATATATTTTCATATTGAAAAGCAGGTGCACCCATTGGAATACCTAATGCCTTAGCTTCATTGCTACGCGCAATAACACAACCGTCATTATTTGAAAGTACGACGACTGGCTTTTCATTCAAATCTGGACGAAAAACTCGCTCACACGAAGCATAAAAATTATTACAATCAACTAAGGCAAACATCTACATATTTTTTATAACGTGGGTGACAACACCCCAAATCAGAAAAGAATTCTCTTTTGTAACTTTTATTGATTTATACTCTTCGTTTTCTGGATGTAACCAAACTTCATCCTTTTTAATCTCAATTCTTTTGGCAGTAAATTCACCATCAATAAAACAGACAGCAATTTTCCCATTTTGAGGCTCTATACTTCTGTCGATAATTAGTAAATCACCATCATCAATTCCTGCATTTTTAAGAGAAAATCCCTTTACACGACCATAAAAAGTTGCCGATGGATTTTTAATAAGATGTTTATTCAAATCTATCGTAAGGTCAATAAAATCCAATGCAGGCGAAGGAAAGCCAGCACTAATTCCACCCTCAACATAAGGAATATCCAACTCTGTTGCTGTATCTACTGAATAAATATCAATCAATGTACCGCTATGTAATTGTAATGCTGCCATTTCTATAATAATTTCCTTTTTACTTTCAACAAAGTTACTTAAAAAGGAGGATAAAACAGATGATTTTTAATATTTATATGTCACACCCACGGCGTTAATGAATAATCAATGTACAATTATCAATTATCAATGTATGACGTATGATTCACAATGTGCAATACAATGCGTGACCTGTGCATTCTCTCTTTTTACGTGAATATTATTTACGTGCCGCACCTACGGAGTTCAATTCCATTCGTAAAAAACATTTCTACAAAGTTACCACGCCTATGTCTTTAATGAATAATCTTCAAACCCTTTGTGAGTTTCCTATAAATTTTTATTCTCTATTTGGTTAAAATATTGAAAATCTCTGCGCCTTCCGCGTCTTTACGGTCAGTGGGCTTGCGGTCAGTGAGCTTGTCGAACTGTCGAACTACGGTAAAATATCTGTGTTTATCTGCGAGCTCTGTGGGAAACAAAAAAATTGCACATTGAACATTCATTGTAAATTCTTCATTGAAAATTGCACATTAAAAATAGATATTTGGGCTATATTTGCAAAAATTACAACTATAAAATATGGACAATTTTCAAAATCAATATATAATTAAGCTATCAGAAATTTTATATCAAATAGCTGCAGGAAGAGGGTTTATTATTGAAAAACCTTTTGAGATAGATGAATTAATTGAAAAGTGGGATCAAGTAGCACCACACTACGTTGCAGATGCTGTTGTGGAGTTTCAAGATTATCCAACAGTTGCAATAGCTTGGGCTGGATATGTGGGAATGGGAATGGCTAAAATTTGGGATACAAACTGGGCAGAAAGTCATAATCACAGTAATTTTTATGAACTTTTCAAGAATCCACGAGGCTTTGATTATATGGATGATTACATTTTAGAAGAGTTTTTTGGACTAAATAAGAATGATGAAGTTTATAAAAAAATCACATCCCTTTGGCAAAGCATCTCTTCAAGTGCACTAACAGTTATGCATAAAGAGAATGTTACGCCACAAAGTCAAGAAGCATATAATTTATTTGTAAGCACAGTTAAAACTACCTATAAAATAGGAATTTCAATTGCATTAAATATGATGGGATATAAATATGAAAAAAAGAACTAATCATTTACTTAAACTTATCTAAGATAAAATCGTTATTTTCTATAATATATATTTAAAACATAGTAACAATATAAAATTGCTCAAAAGTCATTTTAATTATGTCAAAACAGTTTAAATTTACACTTAACCTCATTTAATACAAAAACCAAATGTTACAAGATGCATTACTTCAATTATCAAAGCTTATAACAGCTGCAATTATAGCAACTATACTAATACGCATATATTTTAAAAACTCAATTTTAAGAGACCTTATCATACTTTGGCTTATAGACGTACTGATTGTCTCTTTTATCTCTGCAATGGGTGGTAAAGGATATCTTCCTTCTTATGTAACACTGCCTTCAGCACTTTTTATCACTATTGCTTTTTTCTTTGTTAGCGTTAAAATTATCAAAAAGCCTTTTGCAGAGGCAATTGATAGAATTAAACAGCTGGCTGATGGCAACCTTTTACGAATCGAAATAAAACATAGAGGTCGTCAAGATTTAAAAGTACTAAATGAATCTGCACAATACCTGCAGGGTAAGCTATTAGAGGTTATAACAGCCGTAAACAACAAGTCTAATGAGATTAACAGAATGGGCAATTTGATTAACAATCATTCATTAGGGTTATCTGAGAGTGCAAATGAAGAAGCTTCTGCAGTTGAAGAACTCTCTGCAACTATGGAAGAGATGAGTAGTAATATAGAGACGAGCCTATCACATTCAATAAAAACAGCTGAGATATCAGGCAAAGCTGTTAAAATGATGAATGATATGAATGTTACTACAGAAAAATCTGTAGATATTTCTGATGCTGTACGTGAAAAAGTTGCTTTTATCTCTTCAATTGCATTTCAAACAAACATATTGGCAATAAATGCTAGTATTGAAGCATCTCGCGCAGGAGAAGCTGGTAGAGGATTTGCTGTAGTTGCTGCTGAAGTTAGAAAGCTTGCTGAAACTACAACTCAGGCAGCCAATGAAATTTTAGATTTGGTAAATGAAAACTATGAGGTTAGCACAACTATAGCTACAAGCATGGAGGAGACTGTCAAAACTGTGGAAAACACAAACATATATCTTAATGGTATAACAAACTCTGCAACAGAACAGAATCAAGGGGTTGAACAGGTAAATTCTTCACTAAATCAGATGAGTACAACATCACAACAAAACGCTTTGTCTGCAGATGAATTACTAACAGCATCTGACAAAATGCTTAAAGATTCTCAAGAGTTAGATGATTTAATTTCGTTCTTTAAAATAAAAGAGGAGAATTAATTCGTTATTATCTAAAACTGCAAGTCAACACATGGTCATTAACCAACCCTGTGGCTTGTAAAAATGCATAGCAAGTTGTTGGACCAAAGAAACGAAATCCACGTTTTTTCATTGCTAGACTAATAGTTTTACTAAGTGGCGTAAATGATGGTACTTGCTCCAACGAATCCCAACTATTTACAATTGGCTCTTTTATAAATGTGTGAATATATTTACCAAAAGAGCCAAACTCATCAACTATTTTGATGAATTGTTTAGCGTTATTTATCGTCGCCTCAATCTTCATTCTATTACGAATAATGGAGCTATCTTCCATCAAATTCTCTATTTTCTCTTCAGAATATGAAGCGATTTTCACAAAGTCAAAATTATCAAATGCTTCTCTAAAATTTTCTCTTTTATGCAGAATCGTTTTCCAACTCAATCCAGCTTGAAAACTCTCTAATATCATAAATTCAAACCAAACATTATCATCTTTTACTGTGGCTATTCCCCACTCTTCATCATGATATTTTTGCATTAGCAAATCATCTCCAACCCATCCACACCTAATCTTTTCCATTTTATTGAACCCTCCCCACAACAATTCCTAATACCGAACTATTTTTTTCTAAATAATCAGCCAATGGCACATCTGTAATGCTAACTTGCTTGGTTAATGGCGACGCGTGGAGGAGAAAAACTCTGCTATTTTTTATAGATGCAAAACCCACATGAGAAATATCAAGTCCTTTAACTGATGATACAAATCCGATAATATCTCCATCTTTTATAAAACTCTCCACAGTTTCAATCTCTTCTTTGTCAATATATTTCATACTGTATGAAGAAATCTTGTTTTCAATTATCTGCATTTTAGAAATTAAAGAGTTATTATCTTTCAACTGCGGATATAGGTGTGAATTTTTTGTCATAAAACTCACTTTTGTATCCATCTCTTTTGACCCCAAATAATCACTAACTAAAATCAATGACCCATTTTCAACTTTCTCTTGCAACCAGTCTGTAGTATAATGTAATCTCGAAGAATAGTCAACTATTTTACCATCACGATATCTGATCTTTAATAATGAATTTTTAAAATCGTTCCAATAAGGTGAAGTTTTCTTTAAGGTAGCCGTTATTGCTAAAACATTTTCAACATAAGTCACACAATCCATCTCGCGCAAGTTTACAACCAATTGCTCTTGCTCGCCTACCTCTAGCGTTTTCTCAACATACGGTGTATTGAGTAGATATTTTGCAACAAAATCAATATTATCTTGATGTCGCTTGCTATCAATATTTTGTAATTTCCACCACTGAATAATTTCATTGAAAATGATTGAATCTTGACTATCGGAAATGGCATCAACTATTTTTACATTAGTTTGTGAATACAAACCACTTACAGATGCTAAAGTAGATAGATATACTATAAGAATTACAGTTTTAAAATAACGCATAGTAATTCGATTATTAGGAGTTAAATAAATTGTAAGCAATATAAAACTATTTCTACAATTTACAAGCATTTTAACTGATTATCAACATTGTCCCTACTTGTTATTTTGATAAACTGGAATAATCTCAAACCCATTATCTAAAAACCTATTTTTAGCTTTTTCATAATGGTGGGTAAATCCTAAAATATATCCGCCACCACCAGCACCACATAGTTTTAATACAAAATCAGAACTTTCAACTCCCTCTCGCCATAAATCGCTTAGCGAAGCTGGTATCATATTTTTAAAATGTTCCATTTGAAATTTAGAAAGTTCTTTTAAATTGCTCTCAAACTCAACAATGTCAGTATCTAGCAAAGATATGATACAACTATTATTCAATGGAATATATACTTCATCAATAGCTTTTTTATATGTTTCATCTTTACAATCATCCATAAATTTATCAACCAAAGGTGCTGTTTTAACAGGCTTTCCGCTATTTACTAAAAAAATAGCTGCATCTGTCGATAGGCTGTATCGTGGTATATTTATCGGAATTATAGTCTCTTGCTCCTTTATCAAAAATGGATGACGCATATAGCATATTAATGGGTCAATTCCAGAGCTTGTTCCATGAAACCACGACTCTAAAATTGCCAAATCTGCTTTTATATTTTTAATGTCAACCTCATTATAGTCTGTTAAATCATAAGATTTTTTCTTCGATGCATATCTGTCATAAATCGAAGCAACCAACGCCCCACTACTGCCTAAGCCATATCCTTCAGGAATTGACGATTCAAAATAAAGTCCATCACTAATATCTTGATCAAAAGATTTATAATCAAAGGATTTTAGATTTTTTTTGTTGGGAAATAGCTTTTTTATGTGCAAATCATAGTACTCACGCAGCATTCCATTACTTCGTCGTGCAAAATCTAAATCTGTATATTGATTACTATTTATAAACTTTAAGGCTCCACTAAAATGGCTATATGGAATAGTTAAAGCCATTGAGTCGCAAATGATGCTATACTCACCAAAGAGCATTATTTTAGAGTAAAAAGGTTGAGAAATATTATGTTTCAACATATTTTATCGATACAAAAGTGTTTAACTATTAGTTATTTTTTTTGGTCCAAAACCAATTTCATCAAAGATGATTTCACCACCCGAAAGCAAAGGACGAATCTCCTCATCAATCCATTTTAACACCTTTGTCTCCTGACTTTTATCATAAAGCAAATGCACATTTGGCCCAGCATCCATACTAAAACCAACAGGCAACCCCTCTTCTCGTCTAGCATTTTGAATTTTATCAATTATTTTTAAACTAATAGGTTCCATTAAACTATAACCTGGATTGGAGCTCATCATCAATGCATGAAGTGATAAAGCCTCATTCTCTGCAAGTTCTAAAAATTCATTCCAATCTCCTTTTTCTAATATTTTGAGCAACTTTTCAACATTTGTACTTGCTTGTATGATTCTTGCCTCTGCATAAGGATGCCCATCCATCAACTTATGACCAGCACTACTGCTCACTTTTTTAACATCAGATGAAACTATCAAAATAGCATTTCCAATATCATTAAAATCAGGATGAATATTTTCAAGTTTAACTGCAAAATTATCACTGCTTCCCTCGACGGATGAATGATTTCCCCAAATTGTCCATCCTGAGTAAACAGAACGTGCTGCACTTCCCGAACCAATTCGAGAGAGCTCTGATACTTCTGAATAATCAATAGGCTGCTCATAAATTTGTGAAACAATATCCATCAAGCAAAAAGCTAAAGCACTCATACCACTTGCCGAAGAAGCAATGCCAGATGAGTGTGGAAAACTATTACTACTATATATTTTGAAGTGATAATCTCTAAGTTTTGAATATTTTTCAAACAGTTTATCAAAAACCACAGAAATTTTCTGATTAAAATCGGGTTTTAATTTATTATTCAAATAAAAATCAAAACCTACCTTTTCTGACAATATTGCTTCAACTTTAGTCTTTGTAACAGACTCTTTTAAGGAAAAACTAATATTTGCATTCTTTGGCTTTTGTATATCTTTCTTACCCCAATATTTTACTATTGCTAGATTTGATGGGCTCTCCCACTCTACAACGATTTCTTGTTTACTCACTACTTTAATTGTGTATTAACGTATAATATTATATCAGAAACAAAACATTATAAGACATTTATAGTTCAATTTTATTTAAAAATTAATTTCGAGCCCACCTTTATCTCATCAATTTTAAACTCATTATAAAATGCACTCATTGCAGGGAGTGCATTACAATGCGAGGGCCAAATATATTTCACTTTTTTATTTTTCAAATATTCAATTGTCTTTTGTGTCTGAATATTATTCTCTTTTAAATGAAATCCGCCTAAAACACCCTTTACATTATCAATACCTGTAACCGATATAGCATGCTCAACAGTGTTGACCACACCAGCATGACCACAACCTGTCAAAACATAAATTCCACCACCAACAATAATTGCTACACCACTATCATCAATCACAAAATCTGGCTTCCCATCTTCAAGCACAAAAGATGTCTCTTTAGATTCAAAATCGGTAATTCGAGGCACTTCACCCAAAAACCAAAGTGAATCTGATAGTTTATATGCTTTGCTGCTTAATATTAAATTAAAATTTTTAGAAACCTCGTTTTGATTCATTTTCAAGCCAATAGATGAATTATCTTTTTCTCTAAAATGTCCATCAAAACTTGCAGGATGTGTAATTAGCAGCTTCTCTTTCATATTTTTCAGATGTATCAAACCATCACCATGGTCATAATGGCCGTGACTTAGAATAATTCCATCTATTCTGTTCAAATCAATCCCAAGTTTTTTAGAATTTTCTATAAATAGTGATGATTGCCCTGTATCAAAAAGCCATTTTTCATCCTCTAACTCTATAAAGTATGACAAACCATGCTCTGCATAAAGATTACCACTTGCATGATTATCAACCAAAACTGTAATACAATTCATATAAACTTATTTTATAACAAAGTTAACCATCTTTAATTAAATGAAAAAGTTAGAAATAGAAACATTTTTCAAAAAACAAATCCTTAAAAAACGTATAATTATCAAATAAATTTATATCTTTATTTTATAATAGTATAATGTACTTTAATTACAATCTATTTACTTTAAAACGACAAAAATGAGAAAAAAGAGAAGTATACTTATAATAGCACTACTTTTTGCAATTATAAGTAATTCATTTACAACAAATAGAACAGACTCTGTCTATTTATTTGCTTATGCAACCACAAAAAACCATAACTATAATGGATTACATTTTGCATGGAGTACAGATGCTAAAACATGGTCTCCTATTGGCCCGGAACACTCATATATAAAGAGTGATTATGGTACATGGGGTGCACAAAAAAAAATGTTTACACCTTTCTTAATTCAAGATAATAACAAACTGTGGCATCTGCTATGGAGCTTAAATAATGACGACGATGTATTTGCTCATGCTGCTGTTGATGATCTAATTCTATGGCGAAGACAGTCATATCCAAAGGCAACGGAGGGCAAAAATTGTCTAATGCCAGAAGTTAGTTATGATAAATCAACCAATAGCTATAAAATTGTTTGGTTTTCAACAACAGGTGGTGATACAACTTATTATTCCAATAGTACAAAGGATTTTAAAAATTACTCTCCAACAAAACAAGTTGACAAAAGTGAATACAAAAATCTTCGTAGAAGCTTTGATATTTCAGGAAATATGGAGATTGGAACACTTCACAAAGTGAGTAAAAAAGAGGTTGATAAACTCATTGCAGAAAATATAAAAGTTGTAGAGAGAGAAAAACTTTGGGCTGAAACAACTAGTGAAGATAATGTAAGATTCAAGAATTTAAAACCCTTAAACATTTCAATTACCGCCAACGGCAATAACAGCATGCAAATTAGCGAGCAACTGATAGGTATCTTTTTTGAAGATATAAATTACGCTGCTGATGGTGGTATCTATGCTGAACTCATTGAAAACAGAGGTTTTGAGTATGACGAATCTGATAAAAAAGGGCGAGATAAAAGTTGGAATAGCTTTAAAGCATGGTCTACAAAAGGAGATATCAATCATAAAATAGAGGCTTCAGACCCGCTGCATGAAAATAATCCACACTATGTTATTTTAAAAACAGACCAAACAAATGGTAGTCTTTTAAATAGCGGTTTTAATGGAATACCTGTTAAAAAAGGTGATAATTATAACTTCTCACTTTTTGCAAATTTAAAGTCTACTAAGAAAATTAAGCTAGAAGTTAGATTAGTAAATAATAGCGGTGATATTTTATCAAAAACCACAGTAAAAAATATTAAATCTGGTTGGAAACAGTATAAAGCAACTCTAAAAAGTAATCAAACAGAAGATAATGCACAGCTAGAAATTGTTATTCCTAAATCAACTGAAGTTGCATTAGATATGATTTCCCTTTTTCCAGAAAAAACATTTAAAAGAAGAAAAAATGGATTACGTGCAGATTTAGCTAAACTTTTAGAAGATGTTAATCCTAAGTTTATACGTTTCCCTGGCGGTTGTTTGGCTCACGGTGATGGAATTGGAAATATTTATCATTGGAAAAACACAATTGGCCCTCTTGAAGCTCGAAAACCTCAAAGAAATATATGGGGCTATAATCAATCTGCAGGATTAGGATACTTTGAATATTTTCAGTTTTGCGAAGATGTTGGAGCACAACCAATACCAATTGTTGCAGCTGGAGTTCCGTGTCAAAACTCATCATGTGGTGGTGCAGGTCAGCAAGGAGGTATCCCAATGGATGAGATGGATGCATACGTTCAAGATGTTTTAGATTTAGTAGAGTGGGCAAATGGAAGCACCGATACTTACTGGGGTAAACAAAGAGCATTAGCTGGTCATCCAGAGCCTTTTAATTTGAAATATATTGGCGTTGGAAATGAAGATTTAATTACAGATATCTTTGAAGAAAGATTTATGATGATTTATAATGCTCTCAAAGAAAAGCATCCTGAAATTATTGTAATTGGAACAGTTGGTCCATGGTTTGAAGGTACTGACTACAGAGAAGGTTGGGCATTGGCTAAAAGAGAAAATATCCCAATGGTAGACGAGCATTATTATAGACCTCCAGGATGGTTTATTTATAATCAAGATTATTATGACAGCTATGATAGAACTAAATCAAAAGTATATTTGGGAGAATATGCAGCTCATTTACCAAACAGACATAATAATATTGAAACAGCATTGGCTGAAGCTCTTTATTTAACAGCTGTAGAGCGAAATGGAGACATAGTAGAGATGACCTCTTACGCACCTTTATTGGCTAAAGAGGGCTTTACTCAATGGAATCCTGATTTAATCTACTTTAATAATACAGAAGTGAAGCCTACTCCTGGTTATGAAGTGCAAAAAATGTATGGTAATAATGTTGGTGACAACTATATATTTAGCAAAACTAATTTTAACAAAGAATATGACGCTTCTGTAACTAATAGATTTGGAAGTTCGGTGGTTAGAGATACAAAAAACAATGTAGTTTACATCAAGTTAGTAAATATGCTACCTGTTGAAACCACAGTAAACTATGATTTAAAAAACATAAACCTCTCTTCAAATGAAGCTACTTTGTTACAACTTACAGGCGAGCCAAGTGATAGAAAAGTTGAACCAATTGAAAGTAAAATAAATATTGCTAAAAAGTTTGAAATCACAATACCAAAATACTCTTTCACAATAATAAAAATAAACACAAAATAGCTTTATATTATAATTAACTGAAAAGAGCGTCTTAATAATAGGACGCTCTTTTTATCTGTTCTTTCTATTTGTCATAAAAGATATTTATATCTACAAAGTAGCTACAAACAAAAAAATTGAGCAACTCGCTATAAATTAAGGACCTAGAAAACAAAACAGACTTATAACTGTTTTCTATATCACATATAATCATCCAATCTACTAAAACCTGTTTTTAAAAGTTTTCAAAATTTATTAAGTTTGTAGTTAGTAATCTTAAATAGTTCTAGTAATTAAGAGTAACATCCCACTATTTAAAATATACTCATAACATCCTATTTGATTAAAGCATTTTTTAATAAATCTTTTTATTTATAGTTAGATGAGAAAACCAAATAACCAACTTCTGATAATTTTTGGAGCATCAGGAGATTTAACATATAAAAAATTAATACCATCTGTGTATGACTTACATACACAAGGTTTATTGCCAGAAAATTTTGGAATTCTTGGTTTAGGTCGTACAGAGATGGATGATTCAGAATTTAGGTCAAAAATGTCTGAAGCAATTGATGGATATGCAAGTACACCGATTGACAAACCTGAAATTAAAGAGAAATTTTTAGATTATCTGCACTATTACTCTTTTAATACAAAGGAGAAAGGTGAATATTCTCAGTTATCAAATAAAATTGCAACATTAAATTCAGAACTAAAAACTGATGAAAATTATATATTTTATTTGGCAACGCCGCCAAGTATGTATCCAACAATTTCTGAATATTTAGCTGCTGAAAATCTTAATTGTGAAAAAAATGGTTTTAAACGACTAATAGTTGAAAAACCTTTTGGTTTAGATTT
>CAZHHH010000010.1:0-24957 GCA_964532085.1 uncultured Marinilabiliaceae bacterium | reverse complement strand
GATATGGTTCAAAATCACTTGCTGCTTTTAGCTTCACTTGTGGCAATGGAAGCTCCTGCACTTATTCACGCAGATAGTATTAGAAATGAGATTGTAAAAGTTCTACAATCTCTTCGCCCAATGCCAGAAGATAAAGTTGAAGATTATGTAATTCGTGGGCAATATATCGCTTCTAACATAAAAGGCAAACAAGTTAAAGGATATCGTGATGAAGAGGGTGTTGACCCACAATCGCGTACTGAAACTTTTGTTGCAATGAAGTTTTTTATTGATAACTGGAGATGGGCAGGTGTCCCTTTCTACATAAGGACTGGAAAATTTTTGCCTACTAAAGTAACCGAGATTGTAATACATTTTAAACCTACTCCTCACCATATTTTCTCTGATGACAAAGCAATTAGAGAACAACAAAACCAACTGGTTATCAGAATACAACCAGACGAAGGACTACTTTTAAAATATGGAATGAAAGTTCCTGGTGCTGGATTTAATGTTCAGGATGTTACTATGGATTTCCATTATTCAAGCTTGAACGACACTTATCTGCCAAGTGCTTATGAGCGTTTATTACTTGATGCAATGTTGGGCGATGCTACATTATATTCAAGAAGTGATGCAGTTGAAGCTGCGTGGAAATTTGTTGATCCAATTATTAATGCTTGGAAAAACAGTCCTGAAATAAAAATTCACGGATATCCAGCGGGAACATGGGGTCCAGATGTTTCTGACAATTTAATAGAGGGCAACCACACTTGGAGATACCCATGTAAAAACCTTACAGGTGACGGTGGATATTGCGAACTTTAATTAATTAAAAAGTAAATAGTATGAAAAAAGAGATATTTAAAAATAAAGAAGAACTGTCACTATATTTTGGTGACTTATTAGTAAAACTTGCTAATGAAAAAGATGTATTAAACATCGCATTATCAGGAGGAAGTACACCTCAAACAATTTTTGATGTTTTAGCAAAAGAGTATAAAGATAAAATTGACTGGAATAAAATCAATTTCTATTGGGGTGATGAGAGAATCGTTCCACCAACTGATGCTGAAAGCAATTATAGAATGACTAAAGAGCATCTATTTGATAAACTTCCCATCAAAGATGAAAATATATTTAGAGTAAAAGGGGAGTTATCACCAGAGGAAGCAAATACTGATTATATAAATATTATCAAAGAAAATATTCCATCAAAGAATGAAGTTCCTGTTTTCGATTTAATGATTTTAGGAATGGGTGATGATGGTCATACAGCTTCAATTTTTCCACATGAAATGCAACTTTGGGACTCGAAAAATATTTGTGAAGTAGCAACACATCCTATTTCAGGACAAAAAAGAGTTACTTTAACTGGAGGTGTTATAAATAACTCTGAACAGATAATATTTTTAGTTACAGGAAGTAACAAAGCTGAGAAAGTTAAGGAGATTTTTGAAAAATCAGGTGACTTTGAAACTTATCCTGCATATAGAGTAGACTCTGCAAAAACACTATGGTTAATGGACGAAGAAGCAATTAGTTTATTAAAATAGTTTTAAGATAATTTTCCAAATAGCGAAGTGATAGTTTTCTCTTCGCTATTTTTTACTTTTTAACATGCTAGGATATACAAAAAGTTCTAAATATCCTTTACCTACCTCCATTTGGCTCCAATTATCCACATCAAAATTAATTACAACTGTTCCCGTAGTAGGAAACTTCTCAATGCGCTGACCAGTAAGTCGCATTGCTAAAATAGCCATATCTGGATTATGTCCAATTACCATAACAGTTTTACTATCTCCCGCAACAGACGATATAGCGTCTAACATATCTTGAGTTGTATCTCCATCATATAAAATCGGAAGTTTTGACATATCTTTTTCAGCATAATTATTTACATCGCAAAAAACGGTTGAAGTTTGATAAGCACGCACTGCCGGACTGGTTATTATTTTCTCGGGCTTACACCCTTTATCTAAAAGATATTCAGCTATAAGTTTTGCATCAGACCAACCTCTTTTCTTCAACTTTCTTTCAAAATCTTGACTTGCAAATGAAGGTGATTCTGTTTTTGCATGACGTATTAAAATTAACTTCTTCATCTTCTTCCCCTTTTTATTTCTTTATGACAGATTTAATATTTTATTTCAAAAATAGATTAAAAATTATATTTTTATTGAAATTTACAGATATAAATTAAATATATGACTAAAATAGGTTTAATTTCAGACACTCATGGATATTTCGACCCTAAAATATATGAATGGTTTAAAGATGTGGATGAAATATGGCATGCAGGCGACATTGGCAACGAAGAGGTTCTGAATAAATTAGAAGAATTTAAACCAACAAAAGCTGTTTTTGGAAATATAGACAACTGGCAAATAAGAAGTCGCACACCGGAGTTTTTAGAGTTTAAGTGCGAAGAGATGAAAATTCTGATAACGCACATTGGTGGATATCCTGCCAGATATACACCGGGTATAACAAAACTTTTAACCGAAAAAAAGCCCGATATCTTTATTTGTGGACATAGTCACATATTAAAAGTAATTAATGATAGTAAACTTAATCTACTACATTTAAACCCCGGAGCAATTGGTAAGAGCGGCTTTCATCAAGTTAGAACAGCATTAAGATTTCAGATTGAAGGCAACAACATAAAAGAGATGGAGATTATCGAATTAAAGAGATAAAAAAGAGCATAAAATCCCACAAATGACATTTTTTTTTAATATTTTTATAAAAAGTGATAAATTTCTTTCAAATTGATATTATATGTCAAAATCTGGTAGATATTTTAATCGAGATATTAGCTGGCTATCTTTTAACTACCGTGTGTTAGAAGAAGCGTCTGATAAAAACTTGCCTCTTTATGAGCGGCTAAAATTTCTTGCAATATATTCTTCAAATCTTGATGAGTTTTATAAAGTTAGAGTTGCTGAATATAAATATAATTTCGACCCCGAAGAGACTGAACACAACAAAAAAATGACACCAACTAAAGTCATTAATGAGATAATGTCAATTGTGGATTCACATTTAATAGAATTTAAAGAAATTTTCAATGACATACATAAAGAACTTAATAAAGAGGGAGTTATATTATATCAAGGAGAATATCCATCACAAGAATTATATCAAGATTTTATAAAAGATTATTTTTTAAGAAGAGTACTCCCTTATCTACAGCCGATAATAATCACAAAAGGAGTAAAATCTTTTCTGAGAGATAATAGACTTTATTTAGCAATTAGATTATACAGAAAAGTAAAAGATAATAAGCAAAAAAAGAAAGTAAGAAGAGCTAGATATGCTATATTAAAACTGCCAACTAATGATTTGCCAAGGTTCATAAAGCTTCCAAATATAGATAACAAATATCATTATCTTTTTTTAGATGATTTGGTTAGATTTAATCTTCAAGAGCTTTTTCCTGGTTATGATATTGATTCTAGCTATTCAATAAAACTTTTGAGAGATGCAGATTTAGGAATAAAAGATGAGTTCAGTGGCGATTTAGTTGAAAAAATTAAGAAAAATTTAGGTTTACGATTAACTGGAGAACCAACACTTTTCACCTATGACCGAGATATTCCAACCGATTTCTTAAACACACTAAAAGACACATTTAATCTACACAAAAATGATTTATTAGCAAGTGATAGATACTTAAACTTTCACGATTTCTTTGATTTTCCCAATCCTTTTGCTCCAAAATTAGAACTTAAACGACCAGAACCATCGCACCCCAAGTCATTGGAGGAAGTTGGCTCAATGTTTAAAGCTGTAAAAATTCGAGACAGGCTTTTGCATTATCCTTACCAATCTTTTGATTATCTATTACGCTTTTTAAATGAAGCTGCATTAGACCCAAAAGTTGAGGAGATAAAGCTTACACAATATAGAGTAGCACACGACTCTGCAGTTGTTAACTCTCTAATCGGTGCAGCGAGAAATGGCAAAAAAGTCTCTGTTTTTGTAGAAGTTAAAGCCCGATTTGATGAAGAGAATAACCTATTAACAGCAAGAGTGATGGAAGAGGCTGGTATAAAAATAATTTATAGTTTGCCAGGCTTAAAAGTCCATGCTAAAATGGCTCTAGTAATTAGAAAAGATGGCTATGAGAGAAAAAGGTCTTATGCATATTTAAGTACAGGCAATTTTAATGAAAAAACAGCTAAACTTTATTCTGATTTTGGATATTTTACTAGTAAAGAGAATATAATTTTTGAACTAGAAGATCTGTTTTATCATCTTGAAAATCAAGAAACAAAACCAAAGTTTAAGAAACTTCTCGTAACTCAATTTAACTTTAAATCGCAATTGGTTTCCAAAATTGATAGAGAGATAAAGATTGCTAAAAAAGGTGGAGATGGCTACATATTGCTAAAAATGAATGGTATGCAAAATAAGAAATTCATTAATAAGCTTTATGAAGCAAGTGAGGCGGGAGTTAAAATTGATTTGATAATTCGTGGTATATGCAGTGTAGTACCCGACCAACCGTATAGCAAAAACATCAGAATTATACGAATTGTTGATAGCAACTTAGAACATGCTAGAATATGGGTCTTTAATAATGAGGGTAATAAAGAGGTCTATATGACTTCTGCAGATTGGATGAACAGAAATATCAACAGACGAATTGAAGTTGCATTTCCAATTGAAGAGGAAAATATGAAAAATATGGTTTTAGATATTCTCAATCTTCAACTAAATGACAATGTAAAAGCTAGAATTGTTGACAGCAATCTTGTAAATCAAAAAATTATAAATGATAAGCCGCCTATAAGGTCTCAGTGGGCAACTTATGAGTTATTCTCTGATGGTAAAGAGTTGTGCTAAAAATATTCAATTCATCCCTCAACTGTTGTAAGGGACGAATTGAACACATAATAAAGTAATTTAAAATTTTAAGAACTTATTTATAGGAATATATATAAAAAGCAAAGTTGAAATATACAAAATCATTATTTTTAACCCCCCAACCCCCTAAAGGGGGAGAACATAACGTACAGAAACACATCAAATTACTTGTTTAAAATAATGATATCCAATATAATTTGCTACTGTACATTTGATGTTTTCTTTTAAAAAATATCGTAATTCTTATTTAAATCATCTATTTCAAAGATTGGTGCGGTGGTTTCTATCGGTTCTGAGTAAAAAATCACTGCATTATCATTCATTTTTGGATGGCTATTTTCTAATAGTTTTATCACTTCAGCTCCGGCATAAATAACAGGTCCATAGCTATGTGCAGCAAATACATTAACCGGCCTATGGTAGTAAAAAGCTGGGTCAAATGCCATTCCTGTACCAACACAAGTTCCCTCTACCTGTCCATTATCTTTTATTTTTGAAGCAACACCATTCCAACCTAATAATACTGCTGGACCGTATGAACTTGCGTCAACATATCCTAGATTAATAGCTTTTGCTATTGAATAGACATAAATTGCTGTTGCAGAAGTCTCCAAATAAGAGTCATTTTTATCAATAAGTTGATGCCAAAGCCCAACGCTACTCTGATTCTTAACTAAACCATCAATATGTAACTTTAATAAATTAACAATCTCATATTTTTCATTAAATGAATCTGGTAAAACTTCTAATAATTCAACCATAGTCAAAATTGCCCAACCATTGGCACGTGCCCAATGGAATTGAGGATGAGAAGCCATCTCTTCAACCCAACCGTGCATAAATAAGTTGTTTTCATAATTAAACATTCGTTTCGAGAACTGCTTAACTTGTTTAATTGCATCTTCAAAATACTTATTATCACCTGTATAACTGCCCATTTGTGCAAGAACCGGAACACTCATAAATAAATCATCTAACCACAATGAGTTAGCCATTGGACGATTTCTAGCCAATGTCCCATCAAATAATCGAAACTGCTTGTTTGAAATAAATTCAATACTATTTTCAATTATACTTTCAATATTATCAGATTCAAACCCACCTTTTCTGGCTTTAATCATTGCTGCTGTTAATGCTCCACAATCATCTAATGCATGAGGGTGCAAAAGTGAAGTCATCGCATGCTTTGGACCACCAATTTCAAACGGAATAGCTGCAAAATAAGGATATATATCTGACAAAAATGACAATCGCTCTTTTGTATAAACCTCATACTTTAAATCACCTGTTATCTCTGATGCATAAAGCATTGCAGCATAGGTTACTCCCCACTCATAACTAAGTAAACGGAAATCACCAGGTTTAAAAACTGTATTCTCATCAATTTTTGAATAATCATCAACAATTACTTCACTGTCTCTATCCGTTAACTCCATAGGTGTAGTGGAATTAAGATAATTATATATTTTATCTAATTGCTCTACAATCTCTGATTTTTCAGGAATTCCATAATTTATAGGGTAGTCTGGCTTCATCAAATGTAGCGGTGAAGTCGAGTCTGTTTGCCCACTCTCTATTGCCTTATTATTAACGCAAGATGTGAACAACAACAATAGTGGTAAAAATAGTATCTTTTTCATCTCATTTTTTTTATAAATATAACAAAAAAAAACTGATGTTGTATATACATCTAATAAAAAAACTGAAAGCTATTTAAAAAAACAACTTTCAGTTTTAACCAAATTTACCCGTTGAAAATATTATCGCATTAATCTAATTCCATAAATTCCTCCTGCCATAGAGTTTTCTTTAGCTTCAAATTTTATCTCAAAACTTGTTCCTAATTTACTTTTTAAATTTGCTGGTATTTCATATTCTACATCAATAAAATCACCACCTAACGAACCATCTAATTCAACAGTTTGCAGCAAACTACCATCTAGCAAAATATCAAAACTTCTATTTCTGTCACCACCAAAATAGGTTATCACAACAGCTCTTGCCTCTTTCTTTTTATCAACTAAATCATAAGCAAACCAATCATGAGCATGTCTCCAATGTCTATCTTGATGAACGCCAGCCTCACTCCTACCACTTCTGAAATTATGCTCAGTTTCTGGCTGCTGCTGTCCAGTTGCAATCTTATCGATAGTTTTTCTTTCAATTTCAATCTTCTTCTCTTCTTCTTGCTGAAGTTTTTGAAGATTAGCCTCTAAATCTTCTTGTTTCATAACCTGCCAATAAACAATATATCGGGCATCATGAAGTGAGGCAAAAGGTATTAAAGTAATATCACTTTTTGATTCTGGATATATAAGTGAATTTAAAGAAAATTCTAACTTATCAGAATCAATTTTTGAGATACTTTCAATCCAATTATCATCATTTACAACAATAATTGGTGCAGTTTCTCTACTATATAATTTACCGTGTGCCACGTGTCCCATTCGGCTACCATCAGCAAGTAATCCATCCAAATCATCACGACCTGTTTCTGCAGCTAGTACAAGTGGACCATACATTATTGAATAATAAGGAGAATTATCTGGCAACTGTTCAGCATAAGTTTTAATAACAAACTCAACTTCTACAACATCACCATCACTCCAGTTATTATAGATTACAATAAAATCATCTTTTAAACTATATTTTTTTGTAACCTTATTATTTATTTTAACTACAGTTTGTTCAGATTCTACCCACTTAGGATTTCTAATTCTCAATTCAAATTTTTGAGATTTATCCATATTTAAGGTTAGTGAAGAGCTATTGTTATATGGAATTTCACTCTCTTGAGTAACAGTAATATTTTTATCGTTCCAATTTAATTTAGATGAGACAAATAAGTTTACAAATAGCCCCGAATTATCATAAGCATATATAAACTCTCCATACTTTGAATGATTTTCAATTCCTGAACCTACGCAACACCAAAAAGCAACTTCGGGCTGAGAATAAACTCTATAATGTTGTGGACGCATACTTGTAAAATAGACCAATCCACCATGCTCTGGATGTTGAGAAGATAATATATGATTATACATCGATCTTTCGTAAAAATCAACATATTTCATCTCGCCCGTTTGTGCAAATAACATTTTTGACAAACGCATCATATTATATGTATTACAAGTTTCTGGTCCCTCTTTTGACTCTAACATTGCTGTAAAATCAGATGATGGGTGAAAATGTTCGCTAACAGAGTTTCCTCCAATTGTAACTGAACGTTCGCTCACCACAATATCCCAGAAAAATTCTGATGCCTTTTGCCACTCCTCATTATTGGCAACTTCTGCTACTCTTTCAAAACCAATAACTTTTGGAATTTGAGTATTTGCATGCATTCCATTAAGTTTATCTTCACGAGCTAAAAGCGGA
Organism: uncultured Marinilabiliaceae bacterium; assembly: GCA_964532085.1. Taxonomy (GTDB): domain Bacteria; phylum Bacteroidota; class Bacteroidia; order Bacteroidales; family Marinilabiliaceae; genus CAZHHH01. The sequence continues at coordinate 16,725 of CAZHHH010000010.1, read as the reverse complement.
TTTAAAATAAACTTTTGAGAAAATTTTTCTGCCATCTCTAAATGTCTAGCATCATTTGTAATTGCATAAACATCTGCAAATGTCTCATTTAAACCTCCATACTCCGACCTTAACATATCTTCCATCTGTTCCTCCGAAAGATTTTCAATTACACTATAGAAATAATCAGTTAGCTTTATTAAAATATCTTTTGCTTTCTCATTATTAGCGTACAACCAAGCATCACGCAAACCTGCAAAAAGTTTATGTATATTATAAAGCGGAACCCACTTGCCGTTTAATGAGAATCCTCCTGCATTAATTTTACCCTGTGCAATATCTTCCCACATAACAAAACCACCAGGAACACCACCAACATATCCTTTTTCATTGGCTTGTTGGCATCGCTCTAACTCATCAATCATATAGTTTAAACGAGCTTCAGCTGCTTCGTCATTCATTGATGCAACAATAAGAGATAGTGCTGTTAAATAGTGTCCACCAATGTGACCATCTAAACCATCACTTTCCCAGTTGCCGTATCGCTCTGCCTTTGGAGTAAGACCAGCATCCATTAAAAATGGAGCCAATAATCTATCAGCATCATGAGCCATTACATAATCATAGTTTAATTGTTGTGCATGATTAAATGGGCTCTCTAATAATTCAATATCAGAAAGTGGAAAATAATTAATTTCTGATTTTTCTATTTGAGAACAAGAAGAACTCAAAAGCAAGAAAAAGAAAAAATAGATAAAATGATTAAGTTTCATGTTGTTTATTTATGTTAGTATTTATAATAGTAACACAAAAATAGTAAAACTTAACCATTAAACTGTGAAATTTAGTTCAAATAAGTATAATTTACCTTTATTATCTCCAAAAAATCAAATTAAGGCATTGTTTTATCAAATTGGAATTGACTATAATCAAATTGTTCTGCAGTTTCGGTAACTTCTTCAATTATAAAAATATCTTCTTTTTTCTTTGGTCGATAATGATCTAGCCACCTAAAACCAACTAATTTCCGCTGATCTTCTAGCACCAAGAAAGGTGGATTTAAATTTCCTGAGGGCTCTTGTCGCAATATTATCCCTTTTACTTGCTGTTTTTCGAGCAAAATAGTCATATTACTTGCCTCAGCTTTATTCATTCCAATTATAACTCCCTTATCCTTTGGATAATAAATTGCCTGGCTATTGCCATCAACGTCAACTTTATACAAATCATTATCTTTTATATAACCAACCATATTCCGACCTTTAATTTGGTTATAAAGATGAATAGAATCAGTTTCAGGAGAAACAATAAAAGAATTATCGAAAAATTCCGCTTTATCTAATTCATTATTTTTTGTATAAAGTTTGATAACATTTGCACTCATTTGGTTGCCCATAGCCCAAAGTATAGGCCCTTTATAGAATATATTAGTAGAATCAACAGTGTTATAAACCATTGAGTCACATCTTCCTTGAAAGTCTTCTCTAAAAAACTTAACATTATAATAAGCTCTAACCAACTGATTCGTTGTGCTATCAGTTTCTAACGGATCTAATCGCAATGTGTCAGCGTGAAGAAAAAGCGTATCTTCATTTTGTATTTGTAGCATTAAAGCTTTTTTGGTAGTAAGAGCTCTTTTGGTTATTTCATTATAATATCCATAATCACCTTTAATAATAACATTATTGGTGGTGTCGTGTAGTGCCATATTGGAAAATACTTCTCCAAAACCATTATTTCTATTATAATGAATAGTATCTCCAAACAAATGTTGTTCAACGCCTTTTACAGAACTATTTTTTTCCAACTGAGCTAAATCATTCTCTGTATCATAAAAACCTAGTTCTGAATAGATGATATTCTCTTCACTATAAATTGTTGTAGGACCTACAATTTTAACAATTTTACTAACAGTATTGTATTGGAGAGTGTCGGAATGTATTGTATAATCAGGATTAATAACCACAACACTATCTCTAAAGTGAACCTCATCAAAATTTGGATAATAATATCCCAGCTCACTTGTTAAGTTATTATCTCCATTAACAATTTCACCACCATTAAAATAGTAAGCGATATTATGTTTTCTGTCATAATCAAGAAATTCTGTTGTTAAAACGACATCATCATTCACCATTTTAACATTTTCTCGAACCTCAGCCAGTTCATCATTAGCAAAATATCGTAATAGATCACCATATAAATGAACAGAATCAGCTTGAATAAGATGGACGTGGCCATAAGCGTGAACCATATTTGAGTCGCGATGAAAAAAAGCACTATCACAAAACATTAGTGTCTCCTGATGACTAAATTTCACATTCCCAAAAAGTGCTTGAACATTTTTACCAAATCGTTCAGCACCCTCCATATAGTCTGCATGCTCAATAGTTACGGTAGTTTTCTGACCTTTTTCATCACTCTTTTGAGCCATAATAAAAGGAGCTAAAAGAACAAAGCAAACCACAACAAATAAAAGATTATACCGCATTAAATATTCTTTTAAGAACAAACAATTTGCTTATTACTTCTTCCAACCATCAAATTCAAACTTACAATTTGCCCACTTTGGACTAATTGTAATATAAGTCTCTTTTTGTTTCTTTTTTATCCAATCAAAAAACAAATCCTGACTCTTATTATTTTCTAAAATATTCTTTATAAGTTCATAATCGTCAGTAATATTCGCACGGTGAGGCTCTGTTTTAGATTTTAGTTTTACCAAAACCAAATAATCTTTTCCTAGTCTTTCATCTTTCATTAAGAATGATTTTGAGACTTCTCCCACCTCCATTTTTTCAATTTGGCGAGTAATTGTAGGTGGTATCTCTTGAATATCAAATTTTGTAGATTGACTATAAGGATTAACCATCAATCCGCCATTCATTCTTGTATCTTTATCCATTGAAAAATGAAGTGCTGCTTCGTCAAAAGAGATTTTTTCTTCATCGATTAAACCTGCAATAGAGTCAATTCTCATTTGAGCATTTTTAAAATCATCTGGTCTCACTTTTGGCTTTAATAAAATATGGCGAGTATTTACTCTATCTCCCTGTCTTGCAATGAGCTGTATTATATGAAATCCAAATTCACTTTCCACGATTTTAGAAACTTTACCCTCTCCTTGTAGATTAAATGCAACTTTTGCATACTCTTGAACTAGTTCTGCACGAGTCATAAATCCCAGTTCACCACCTCTTGCTGCACTTCCTGGATCTTCTGAATAGAGCACCGCTAATGTTGCAAAATCATCTCCATCTGCCACTTGACGCTGAAACTCACGAAGTCTACTTTTTACTTTTTCAACCTCTTCAACATCAATTTTTGGGTCAATACGAATTTGCTGAAACTCATATTGCGACTGAACAATAGGCAAACTATCTTCACTAATTCTCTTGTAGTAATTTCGAACTTGTGCTGGAGTTACCTTTACATCAGCTGTTATATTTGCCTGCATCTCTTGAGTTAGAGACTGATTGCGCATTATCGTACGCTGTTCAGATTTTATCTGATGTAGAGGTTTATTTAACCACTCTTCTAATTTCTCTTTTGAGCCTGCACGATTAATAAACTCATTAATTTGACGATCAACAGCCATTATAACCATATTTTCATTGACCTCAATACTATCAATTTTGGCTTGTTCTAGAAGCAAATTTTGTAGTAATTGCTCTTCAAAAATATGACATTTTAAATCTCCAGCAAAAGAGTGACCTTGCATCATAGCTTGCTGATATTGGTACTCAATATCTGAACGAAGAACTGGATTATCACCAACAACGGCAATAACTTCATCAATTATTCTTGTCTGACTTATTCCCATAAATAGAGAACCAAAAAGAATAAAGAAAACAGTAATATTTATTTTTAATTGCATATTAATAATTTTTCATATAATCTGATATCAATGAAAATGGACTATCTTATTCTGAATAGCCTCTTCATATAAATCTTCACCTAACTTGCTTATAAATTCAATACGTTTTTTATTTAACAATATTGCTTCAATTCTATCCCTCACATAAGGCAAAGGCGATGCTTCACCTAATAAACGATAATCATATTTTGCAAAATAATAATTATATAATGAATCTGATGTGTGATAGAAATCATTTCTTTTTAAAAAGGTAGCTTCATTAATTAGTGGTCTGTCCAAAGCTAAATTAATTTTGCTAAAAGGAATCCACTCTTCAATAAACTGATCATAGATATTTGCATATTGAAAAGCATAAGCATCAATGGAAACTAAATCATCAGAAGACTTATTTTTCAATAATTTTACTAAATCATCTTGATTTGGAGCATTTTTATTTACAACTAAAAACACACCACGAACTATGTTCTCCTGAAGTTTAAAATTATCTAACATCAATCTATAATACTCCTCAATTTCTGTTTCTGAAACTATAGGCTGATGTTTATCTTCTAACATCTTTTGTTGATATAGATGAACCAACAGCGATGTGCGATATTCATCTAAAAGCTCCTGAATGTTCCTCTCCTCTGGTGCTAAATTAATTTCAGCTTGATATAAAAACAGCCTTGTTCGTATCCATCTCCCGATATAATCCTCTGCCAATGCAACACTGTCATCACTCGTTATATCTGATGGCAGAGACATTTGTAAATGCCTGTCAGTTAACACCCAATCGCCAATGGAAACTATCGGACGCTCAGAGTTATTCTCACTTGTTGGAATGCAAGAATTATATAAGAGAATTACTAATATATATATTATATTATGATACTTCATAAAAATGCTATTTCCATAATAAAAAACATTTTAAAACTATAGCAAGTTATAATTAAACACTGGTTTATACTTCTCTTTTAAAGACTCAATCCATAACCTCTCCAATTCACGCTGATATGCTGATATCACCTCACCTCGAATTTGATTCATAGGTATTAATAAAGCTGGTTTTATTTCACCATCCCAATAAATTATTGACTCTTCATTATATCTACTATTTTCGGGAAGATTAGCCCCTAGAACAGGGTTATCAACATTTTCAACAAAATCAAACTCGCCTGTGTACTCTTTACTATCCTTTGATTTTTTATCTTTTGATGCAATAAATTCAAAAACATCTAAATTAGAATTTTTTCTTAACTGTTTTGCTACTCTCTTTTCTAACTTTTTGTTTACAACATATATTTTTCCTGATAATTTAGGAGTAGTCATAAACAGATTGTGGTTATTGTCATAAAAATTAGCTAATGCAGCACTATCTTTATCAACTTGTGACCAAATTTCTTTTTCACTTATATCAAAAATTAAAAGTCCATCATAATACTCATTTGCTAAAAACTTGTATTGCTGATTATTATCAGCCAAATCACGAAGTTCAATTTCTTCTACTTTAATTTCGATATATTTATCTAGCTTAGCAATAATATCTTGTGCAGAAACTTCTTTATCTCTTTTTTCTAGCCACAAATAGAACTCTTTTAGTGAAAACTTATCTTTTCTATAACTAATTAATTCATCGTCAAACTTAGAACTAACTTTATTAAACACATCATCCACTGGCTGCTTATCTTTAGAAGCTGATTCCAATAATGCCTGTTTCAACTCTTCATTTAAAGAGAAATTATCGCTATTTATACAGTTTTTCAAATATGCAACCTGACCAGTTTTGTCTCTTCCATCACGTCCTAGCATATGCTTAACTTCTGCAACACGTGATTTTGGATCTACAGCCGGAATAGTTTCAAGCTTCTTAATAATATGCCATCCAAAATCTGTTAAAACTGGCTCTGAAATATCTCCAACATTTTCCAATGCAAAAGAGGCTTGCGCAAATTCAGGGACCATATTATTTAAAGAGAAAGGTTGCATTTCACCGCCACTATTGGCAGAATGCATATCTCCGGAATGTTTTTGTGCAAGTTCAGCAAAATCGCCACCATCAAGTAAGACCTGATAAATCGAATCTATCTCTACTTTGTAAGCATCTTTTACCTCCTCTGTTGTATTCTGAGAAAACATCTTCATAATGTGAGCAACTTTAATCTCACCCGGATGCTTCACTTTGTCGTGCACAAAAATCAAATGATAACCAAAATCAGATCTTATAGGTTCTGAAACTTTACCAATTTCTGTAGAAAATGCACCTTTTTCAAAAGGATAAACCATTTGGAATGCAGTAAAGTAACCCAATCTCCCCTTATTTCTAACAACAGATGGGTCTTGCGAATTTTCAACTGCAACTTCTCCAAAGTCTTTACCAGATTCAACTATATTTTTTATCTCTGTGGCTTTATTCCATACCTTCAAAGTGTCTTCTGGAAGTGCATTTTTATCTAAAGTGAGTAAAATATGGCTTGCATCAACCATCCAACCCATATTTTCAACTGCTTCATCAATCACTTTTTCAAGAGCTGCCGAATCAACCAAAAAAGATTTTTTCAACTCTTTCACATAACCCTCATATTCACTTTTAAAAGTATTAATTGTATCCATTCCTTGCGACATAGCTTCAACAACCTTTAATTTGTAAGCTAGAAAACGTTCTGCAAATTCTTTTGGACTCTCAGTAAAGTTAGGGAGTTTCCTATTTTTATTATATATATGCCAAAACTCTGCTTCAGAGTATTCGTGTTCTCCAATTGATAGTATCGTTTTTTCTGACTGAGAAAAACTTATACTTCCGAAAATAAAAGCTATAAAAATTACTAAACCAATCTTTTTCATCTTTTTTGTTTTATAAAATTGCATTTTGAAAAAATATCAATTCACAAATATAACAAGCTTATTCTTTAAACATTGCTATTTTAAAATGAATTTTATAATAAAATGAAGACTTGCATAATTTTTCATACAAGTCTTCATTTAAAACCTATTTTATTCAAATAACTCAAAAACTTCTATTTTATAACATTACAAAAATGCGGCCAAAAATATCAACTAAGTAGTTTTAGGTCAGAAATTATACCTAAAGGATATACTCAACCCCTCCCGCAGCTGCACTTTATCCGATTCATTTTCATAATATCGAAGATTACTTACGATTCTAGAACTCAAAAACACATTGATTTTCATATCTAATATAATATCCCAGTCTGATTGTATTTTTGATTCTTTATCAAGATAATCGTAGAAAACATTTAACGCAGAAGTCAATTTAATATCCTTTGAAATATTCCAAGTTAAGTTATTCTGAAATGAACCCCCGATTAAAAATGTTGCTTTTTTATCTTCTGGAATACTATATCGGGTTTGATTAATTCGCACTGTATCCAATACAGCTGTTGCCCTAAGAGTTACAGGAGATAGTAATATTGTAAAATTCTTTGTTTTAAAGTCCATACCAACGGCCATAGAGAAATATGCTGGCGACATAAATGCTGAAAGAGGATTTTCCTTTTCTAAATCACCTTTATCATATCCTCTAAAAATTTGTGTTTTAAAATCAAACAACACACTATAAAACCACTTTTTGCTAGCTACAATACCATATTTACTAGAAAAATCAAACAAATCATCATTGATACGAGACTTGCTTTCATCATCTGTTATTATACCTAATTTGTGAATAATTCTGTTTTCCCACTCAACCTTATCGTCTTTATAAATTATATTCAGACGCAAATCGCTTAATAATGATGTAGAACTTTGGCCCCCTTTAACCCAATTTTCAAGATACGATTGTGCAAATTGAATATTTTCAGTACCAGAATAGATAAGTTTCTGCTTGGGCCTTTCTACTTTCTCTAATCTTTGAACAGGACGCAAACTCATATCTCGCATAGAAACAACGCCTAAATCTCCATTATAATGATTTTTTATTTTATGACGATCTTTAAATAAATCTTTTGGAGCATCAGGAATTTCAGCCCAATCATAAGAAACTAAATCGGGTGACTCATTAATAATTTTTCGTAAAAATTTAGATTGGTCAAACTTATTATGCTCCATCCATAAACCAAAATCATTTACCAAGTTGTTACCATATTTATTCTCTTCTATTCTATAGCCATCAGAATAGATAGATTCTCTTTCTGTCAAATCTGGCAGAGTATCACTTTTATAAAAAAGAGACATTACAAACCATTTTTTATTATAACTTTTTGTAGTTAAAATCTGACTGCGAGTAGCATTAAAAGGCTGCTTTTTAAGTGCAGAATTTATTCTCTCTTTTTTAAGCAATAAATTTAACGAACCATTAGGAATATTCTTTTCAAAAGCATAATAATGAGGCAAATTAAAATAATTTACTCTTAATTGATTTATATTTCTCTGTTTTTCAACATAATATCTATACTCTTCTGGTGATATATTTGGAAGCCAAGTTTCTGGGATAACATAACTTTGAAAATACCTTTCCATTTGGAAACTTTCTTGAGCTTCCAAAATATTAAAATTTGGGTATAAGGATATTAATAAAAGTACTAAACTTAAAAAATATCTCATTATTAAAATTTAATTTGAAAAGATAATTATACTCAATAAATACGCCAGGGTTATAATATCAATGGCTTAAACACTCTATTTTTTGTATAATTTACAATTTAACTACAATTATTTACAACTAATTTTATGCCACAAATTAAAATATAAGGATAATAAATTTTAATTATCTATATTTTTTCATTGATTTGTAGGCACTTTTAAACAAAACAGATCATTTCAAAGAGAATTATAGTATGAGAGATTTGACAACTGGCAATGAAGCACCTTTGATTTTTAAATTTGCAATACCTATGGTTGTCGGCAATCTGTTTCTACAATTATATAACATTGTAGACTCAATAATTGTTGGACAAATACTAGGCACCGAGGCTCTTGCTGCTGTTGGCGCATCTTTCCCAATAATTTACACACTAATCGCTTTTACAATAGGAATTGGAAGTGGTGCAACTGTTGTTGTTAGTCAATATTTTGGAGCAAAAAATCACAAAATGGTTGCAAATGCAATTTCAACTATTTATATCTTTATGTTTCTTGCGGGTATTTTTCTTACAATTATTGGAATTACATTTAGTGAATATATATTTTCATTTTTAAAATTAGAAGACGTTGTAAAAGAAGAAGCTCTCAATTATTTTAATATATATATGATTGGGATGATTGGATTCTTTGGATTTAATAGTACTTCATCGATACTTAGGGGACTTGGTGACAGTAAAACACCTATGATTTTAATGGCAATTTCTACATTTGTAAATATTGGTCTGGACTTGTTATTTATAATTGTTTTCAAATGGGGAATTGCTGGTGCAGCGTGGGCTACAGTAATTGCGCAAGGTGGTGCTTTTATAGGAGTAATATTTTTCTTAAACAGAAAAGGTCATATAATAAAACTAAAAATAAGCTCACTTAAGTTTGATAAAAGTGTATTTTTACAAAGTATGAGAATTGGTCTACCTACAGGATTTCAACAAACATTTGTTGCTCTTGGAATGATGGCTCTTATTCGTATCATTAATAATTTTGACACTACAACATTAGCAGCTTATACAGCAGCGAGCAGAATAGATGCACTAGCCTCGATGCCCTGTATGACACTCTCTTCTGCACTCTCCTCATTTGTTGGGCAAAATATAGGCGCAAATCTTCCTAAAAGAGTAAAAAAAGGTTTGTGGGCTACTCTGAAAATGGCTTGGGCGATAAGCATTATAATAATGATTGTCGTTTTTATATGGGGCGATCAGCTGATTTCACTTTTTGACACAAATCCAGAAGTAATTCGACAAGGAAAAGAGTATTTAGTAATTGTAAGTGCGTTTTATGTTGTCTTTTCAACAATATTTGTTTTTCACGGACTTCTACGAGGTGCAGGTGCAACATTAATACCAATGTTTATTACACTTCTCTCATTATGGATAATTAGAATACCATTTGCCTGGTTTTTATCATCTAAATATGGAGAAGTAGGAATATGGTGGAGTATACCTGCTGGTTGGATTTTAGGATTAATAGTAACACTTATATATTTTAAATCTGGAAGATGGAAAAATAAGAATGTAACAAAATAGTTAGTCTGAATATTCTAATAACTGAATAGATTTGATAAAGTCATTTCTACTATTAACAAACTCAAAACCAGGAGGAAAAACAACATCTTTATCTTGCAATTGCTTACCTACAACAAAAAAAGGCATATCTGGAAATTTCTTTTTAAAGACAACTAACTGTTTACTAACAACTTCTGCAGACGAGACGCTTGAAAAAGAAGTTAAAAACAAATCAGCTTTTTTATTATCATTAATAACCTGCAACTCTTTAATTGGCACATCTGGACCTAAATAAATTACCTCCAAACCCTCTTTTCTTGCTAGCAGGTTATAGAAAAGTAACTCAATTTCAATAATCTCTTTATGAGGTAAAAACATAATTACACGCATATTTTTATTTTTACCAGAAAACTGAATCTCATTTTCAATTGCAACAGCAATCTTCTGCCTTATAAGAGTATAAACAAAATTTTTATGAGAAGACATAATAGTTCCTATCCTCCAAAGATAATAGACGCGCTCAATTAGAGGGAAAAGTATTTTTTCAACACAATTCTCAAATCCCAGTTTTAAAATATAGCCAGATAAAATTGTGGTAAATTTAACCTCATTGAACTCAAGCATTGCAGCTACAAAAGTATCTAGCTCACAATCCTCGCTCCTTACAGCTTCCATCGAAATATCAGCTACACGACGCTTGATTTCGAGTCGATCCATTTTTGCTATTAAAGATATTTTCAGCCCTTGCTGATTAAGCATAGCCACATTAAGTAAATGACGTAAATCATCTTCAGAATAATAACGGATATTAGTTTCTGTACGTTTTGGAATTATAAGATTATAGCGTTTTTCCCACATACGTATAGTATGTGCCTTAATTCCAGAGATATGCTCTAAATCTTTTATAGAATAACGACCCATAGATGTTGATTAACTCGAAAAATAACTACTTAAAACAACGAATAAAATGCAAAAAAGTTCAAAAATAAAAAATTTTAAAGACAAATTACAAAGGCAAACTATTTAGATAGACAAATTTGGTTAACTTTGTTGAAAGTTAAAAATAAATAACACGCAGTATGATAAAATCAATGACTGGCTATGGTAGGATGATTTGTGAACTACCAAACAAAAAAATTAATATCGAAATTAGATCTTTAAATAGTAGACAATTAGATATAAATATCAAAATTCCACCTATTTACAAAGAGAAAGAGGTAGAAATTAGAAATATTTTATCCACAAGACTAGATAGAGGGAAGATTGAGCTAAGTTTTAACATAGAATCCTCACAACCAGATAGGACCACACAATTTAATATTCCAATAATTGAGGAATATTTTAAACAGCTTCATTCAATATCAAGCAACTTTGGTGTAGAAAATAATACTGACTTTATGAGAATTTTACTTACTCTTCCTGACACACTTAAAGTTGAACAGGCTCAGTTGGATGAAAAAGAGTGGGAAGTTATCATAAATGATTTAAATAAAGCAATTGACGACATTGATGAATTTAGAATTCAAGAGGGAGAAGCGCTGGGCAAAGATATTATGCAAAGAGCTGAAAATATTTCCAAACTACTTATTGAAATAGAACCTTATGAAGAGCAACGAATTGAAAGAATAAAGAGTAGAATTAAGGAGAATATAAATGAAGTAATAAGTCCAAGCAACTTTGACGAAAATAGATTGGAACAAGAACTAATCTTCTATATTGAAAAACTTGATGTTTCTGAAGAGAAAACAAGATTAAAAAACCATCTAATATACTTTATTGAAACGGCTAAAAATGAAAGTAATGCTGGTAAAAAACTAGGTTTTATAACTCAAGAAATTGGTAGAGAAATAAATACACTCGGTGCAAAAGCTAATGATGCAGATATGCAGAAGATTGTGATTCAAATGAAAGATGAATTAGAGAAAATAAAAGAGCAAATTTTAAATATACTATAATTATGTCACGTGGGAAATTATTTATTTTTTCAGCTCCATCAGGTTCTGGAAAAACAACAATAATAAAAGAATTATTAAAAGAGAATCTAAATCTTAGATTTTCAATATCAGCCACCAGTCGTAAACCTCGTCATACTGAAAAAGATAGTGTTGACTATTATTTTTTAGATAAAACTGAATTTGAAAAAAGAATATCAGAAAATGCTTTCCTTGAATGGGAGGAGGTTTATCAAGATGTTTATTATGGTACTTTAAAAAGTGAAGTTGAGAGAATTATAGAGTCGGGACATAATGTAATTTTTGATGTGGATGTTGTAGGCGGTGTTAATATTAAGAACTTTTACAAGAATGAAGCATTAGCAATATTTATTCAACCACCATCAGTTGAAGTTCTTAACCAACGCTTAATTTCTCGTGATACCGATTCAATGGAAGAGATTGAAAAACGTATAGCGAAAGCTGAATATGAACTTACATTTGCAGAAAAATTTGACAAAATTATAATTAATGATAAATTAGAAGACGCAATCTCAGAGACAAAAAACATTGTAAAAGAATTTATTAATTCTAAATAGATGAAGAGAATAGGATTGTTTTTTGGTTCCTTTAATCCAATTCACATTGGGCATTTGGCAATTGCAAATTATGTAGTTGAACATAACAATATTGACCAATTGTGGTTTGTAATATCACCTCACAATCCTCTGAAAAGCAAAGATGATTTAGCTGCAGAAGCTGACCGCAAAAAGATGGCTGAAATAGCTATTAAGGGCGACGAACGGTTTAAAGTTTCTGATATAGAATTTACACTTCCACAACCATCATATACAGTAGAAACTCTTAACGAATTAAAAAAAAGATTTCCTAAGAAAGAATTTACAATTATAATGGGGGAAGACAATCTTGCAACTCTACATTTATGGAAAGAGTATGAGAAAATAATATCCAATTACTCAATACTTTGCTATCCACGAGTTGATAAACAAGACTATGCACCGATAACACAAGCCGATATTAAAATAGTAGATGCTCCTATTTTAAATATTTCAGCAACACAAATCAGAGGTGCAATAAAGAATAATAAAAAGATAAATTTCTTTTTACCACACGGAGTTTATGACTATATATTAGAGAATAATCTTTATAAATAACACTGTTTTATATCTCCTTTATCAAAATAAGATAAACAGCCAAATGGTCTGAATAACCTCCCAAATATTTTTTGCCGACGTAAGACCTAAAAGGTGTTCCTTTAAACCTTCCCTCTTGTTCTAACACAAATGGATCATCAAAAACGTGAAAAGAGTGAAATTGATATCCACCAATATTATTATCTACAAGTGCAGGAGTTAAAACCATTTGGTCAAACATATTCCATTTGCCACGATACTTTAATGTACCTCTTCCTTGTTTAAACAGAGTTTCTGAAGCATTAAAAAGTTGCTCTGGTTTAAGTTTGTTTTTATCATCCCTTGCATTCAAATATTTTCTGACACTTTCATTATTAGGATCATCATTTAAATCACCCATCATTATAACCTTTGCATCAGGCTCTACATCAACTATTGAATCTATTAGCGCTCTGGTAAGTTTTGCAGCCTCATTTCTAAATTTTCTACTTGCCTCTTCTCCCCCATATCTAGACGGCCAGTGATTTACAATAAAATGCATCCTCTCTCCATCTAAATTTCCTGTTACAACTAATTGGTCGCGTGTATGTAAAGATGTACCATCATCCAAATATAAGGCCAGTGGAACTGAACGAGAAGATATAAATTCAAACATATCTGGTCGATACAAAAGGGCTACATCTATTCCACGTAAATCTGGAGAATCATAATGAACAATCTGATAATTTAGATTCTTAATATTATCATTATTTACCAAATCGACTAAGACAGCATAATTCTCCATTTCGCACAAACCAATAACTGCAGGATTGGAGAAACCCTCTCTATTACCAATTTTAGAGAGCACAGTTCCCAAGTTTTCAATTTTGTCCCAATATTTTTCAGAATTCCAATTTTTAGATCCCTCAGGAGTAAACTCTCCATCTCTAACTCCAGGGGTATCTATTGTGTCAAATAGGTTTTCTATATTATAAAAGGCTACCAAACTACCTTTAAACTCTTGCGAAGTAGACTTTTTAATTCCTATAAAAAGGAAAGTTATTATTATCAATACAACTCCACCTAATATAACTTTTTGTCTGAATTTCATCCTCATTAGTTTTATAATAACAGTATGAAAGTACAAATAATAGCTCAATTCAAAAACTTTTATTTAAATATTGACAAAATATATAAAAATCTACTTAAAAACAGCTCATATTTTACTAAAGGGATGTTTTTATATTTAATATTTCTATCTTGCACAAAAATCTTTTAAACTTTTTAAATAAATGGGTAAAGTATTGGTTATTGGAGCTGGCGGCGTTGGTACAGTCGTGGTTCACAAAATGGCAGGTTTGCCAGAAGTATTTACTGATATTATGCTAGCAAGTCGCACAAAAAGCAAGTGTGACGCTATTGCAGCTCAAATTGGTGGTGATAGAATTAAAACTGCACAGGTTGATGCTGACAATGTTCCCGAATTGGTTGAACTAATTAATGAATTTAAACCTGATTTGGTTGTGAATGTTGCATTGCCTTATCAAGATTTAACAATCATGGATGCGTGTTTAGAAACAGGCGTTTCCTATATGGACACAGCAAACTATGAACCAATTGATGAAGCAAAATTTGAATACAAATGGCAGTGGGCATACCAAGAGAAGTTTAAAGAAGCTGGACTAACTGCAATATTAGGTTGCGGCTTTGACCCAGGTGTGACAAATATTTTCACCGCTCACGCAGCTAAACATCACTTTGATGAAATACACTATTTAGACATAGTTGATTGTAATGCAGGCGACCACGGTAAAGCATTTGCTACGAACTTCAACCCTGAAATTAACATTAGAGAGGTTACTCAAAAAGGTAAATACTGGGAAAATGGAGAGTGGATTTATACAGAACCACACGAAATTCACAAACCTCTTAACTATCCAGAAATTGGACCAAAAGAGTCATACTTAATTTATCACGAAGAGCTAGAATCTCTTGTTAAAAACTTTCCAACTATAAAAAGAGCACGTTTTTGGATGACATTTGGACAAGAATATTTAACTCATCTACGTGTGATTCAAAACATTGGGATGGCAGGAATTGAACCAATAAATTATAATGGTGTTGACATTGTTCCTATTCAATTCTTAAAAGCTGTACTTCCAAATCCCGGCGATTTAGGTGAAAACTATACAGGTTGGACATCTATCGGCTGTAGAATTAGAGGTATAAAAGATGGAAAAGAGAAAACATATTATATATATAACAATTGTAGCCACGAAGTAGCATACAAAGAAACTGGAACACAAGCTGTAAGCTACACAACCGGCGTTCCGTGTATGATTGGCGCAATGATGTATCTTAAAGGGATGTGGAAAAAACCAGGAGTATTTAATGTTGAGGAGTTTAATCCAGATCCATTTATGGAACAACTAAACATACACGGACTACCTTGGGTAGAACTTGAAAATGTTGATTTAGAATTATAATATTAAAATAGAGATAAGGAGTTTTCATAAAAACTCCTTATTCTTTTAACTCCGTTATTTACAAAATGAATATCAATTTTGATAAAGTACCCTCTCCAAGCTATGTATTAGAAGAGTCTCTTTTTAGAAAAAACTTATCATTGATAAAATCTATAAAAGAGCGAGCTGGAGTAGATATTATATTAGCTTTTAAAGCATTTTCACTTTGGAAAGCCTTTCCAATTGTTAGAGAATATATTCCATATTCAACAGCAAGTTCAATACACGAAGCGAGACTTGCATTTGAAGAGATGAAAAGTCTAGCTCATACATATTCTCCAGCTTACACAGAAAAAGAATTTTCTACAATTCTAAAATATAGTAGCCATATAACTTTCAACTCATTTTCGCAGTTTGAAAGATTCTTACCAATGGCAAAAAACTATGAAAGAAAAGTTTCATTAGGTATTAGAATTAATCCAGAATATAGCGAGGTTGAAACAGATTTATACAACCCTGCAACACCCGGTTCAAGAATGGGAGTTTTAGCTTCACAAATGCCAGAGCAACTACCAGCTGAGATTGAAGGATTACATTTTCATACACTTTGTGAAAATAATTCATATACACTTGAAAAAACATTAGAAGCGATTGAGAAAAACTTTGCTCCATATCTAAAACAAGTAAAATGGATAAATATGGGTGGTGGTCACCTTATGACTCACAAAGATTATGATGTTGAACATTTAATAACACTCTTAAAAAACTTCAGGAAAAAATGGAATATTGACATAATAATGGAGCCAGGAAGTGCATTTGCTTGGGAAACAGGTTTTTTATTATCGGAAGTTGTTGATATTATTGAAAATAAAGGTATTAAAACTGCAATTTTAAATGTGTCCTTCACTGCACATATGCCTGATTGTCTTGAAATGCCGTACAAACCAGAAATTAGAGGTGCATATCAAGAGCCTGTAAAAGACAAACCAACATATAGAATGGGTGGCAACAGCTGTCTTTCTGGTGATTTTATGGGCGATTGGTCATTTGACAAACCTTTAAAAGTTGGAGATAAAATTATTTTTGAAGATATGATACATTACACTATTGTAAAAACCACGATGTTTAATGGTGTTCCGCATCCTGCTATAGCATTGTTAAGAGAAAATGGAGAGGTGGAAATTTTAAAAGAGTATAACTACGAAGATTATAAAAATCGAATGAGTTAATTATGGAGCTTATTTCAATATTTTTTTC
>CAZHHH010000009.1:0-40315 GCA_964532085.1 uncultured Marinilabiliaceae bacterium | reverse complement strand
GGTGACACGGTTTTAAATTTATTTGCACAGATTAAAGAAACAAAAACATCATCAGCGCAATCAGCGCAATCAGCGTTCTATATAAGCAATCAGCATTCCATAAAAAATTACAAACTCCAATAAGTCAGCTTCTCAATCTTTCCTCTATAAACTCCTTTTACATCTATAAAAAGTCCGTTTTTTGAAAGCAGTTTTTTGAAATATTTCTCATCACACTCTAAATATGGTTTGTGATTAACTGCCACAATAACTGCATTATATTTGCCTGTAGGTTTGTCGCTAAGTGAAAATCCATATTCCTCTTTTAATTCATCAGACGAGGCATAAGGGTCAACAATGTCAACATCAAGACTGAAAGATTCTAGTTCGTGCACCAAATCAGCCACTTTAGAATTTCTAATGTCACTAACATTCTCTTTGAAAGTTGCACCCATTATTAGCACTCTTGAGCCATTTATCGGATGTCCTAATGAAATAAGTCTTTTTACAGTTTCATTGGCAATATATGAAGCCATAGAGTCATTGATATCTCTACCTCCTGTAATTATTTTAGAATGAATTCCTAACTCACTAGCTTTGTATGTCAAGTAATATGGGTCAACACCAATGCAATGTCCACCAACTAAGCCGGGGAAGAATTTTAGAAAGTTCCATTTTGTTCCAGCAGCTTCTAACACCTCATAAGTGTTTATATCTAATTTGTTGAAAATTAGCGAAAGTTCATTCATCAATGCGATATTGACATCACGCTGTGTGTTTTCGATAATTTTGGCAGCTTCTGCAACCTTAATTGAACTTGCTCGATAGGTTCCAGCTTCAATAATAGAGCTATAAACTTCATCAACAACTTCTAAAGTTTCATCATCGCTAGCCGAAACTATTTTTAATATTTTTGTTAATGTTCGCTCTTTATCTCCTGGATTTATTCTTTCGGGAGAGTAGCCAACTTTAAAATCTTTATTAAATTTTAGACCAGACTCTTGTTCTAAAATAGGCACACAATCATCTTCTGTGCAGCCAGGATAAACAGTTGATTCAAATACAACTATATCACCTTTTTTTAGGATTTTACCCACTGTTGCAGACGCCCCTAAAAGTGGTCTAAGGTCGGGCAGTTTATGGTCTGTAAGTGGGGTAGGAACAGCCACAACATGAAAAGTAGCATCATTTAAATCATCTATATTACTTGTAAAAAGTATATCACAACCATCAAACGCTTCAGAACTTAGCTCATTACTGGGGTCAATTTTATTTCGCATCATTTCAATGCGCTCTTCATTAATATCAAAGCCTACAACTTGCATTTTTCGTGCAAATTCAAGAGCAATTGGTAATCCAACATACCCCAATCCAATAACTGAAAGTTTTGTTTTTTTGTTAATTAAGTCCTGATACATTTTCTTTAATATTAAATGATTTTTACTATCTAAAAGTTTTTTCTCCTGCGCCACGCACTTCGTATATTCTCTCAATCATATCTATGATTTTCATACCTTCCAGCGCATTGGTAGCAACAGATGTATTTCCTTGCAATGTCTGAATTACATTCTCTATTACAGCACCGTGATTTGATGCAGAACCTTTATAAGTTCCATAATCGTTTGGCGGATTTGATGCCTCTAATTCTGGCATTTCATAATTCGCAATGTTGCACTCAACTACACTGTCCATATATTGTCCAGCAACTTTTATAGTTCCTTTCTCGCCAATTATTGTGATGCTACTTTCTAAATTCTTATCATAAACAGCTGTTGAGTAATTTAAGCTTCCCATTCCACCATTTACAAAATCAAAAACCACTGAGCCAACATCTTCAAATGGTGCAGAGTGGTGATGAGCAAAGTTTGCAAAATTTCCTTTTATATTGGCAATGTCTCCAAAAAGCCAATACATTATATCTATAAAATGTGAAAACTGAGTAAAAAGTACACCGCCGTCTAAGTCAGGTGAGCCGTGCCATCCGCCAGACTCATAATATCTGTCGTCTCTATTCCAAAAACAGTTTAATTGGACAAAGAATATTTTCCCCAACAGATTATCATTAATCACTTGCTTTAGCCATTTTGATGGTGGAGAATATCTGTTTTGCATAACCACAAACACATTTTTAGAAACTTGAAGAGATTTGAAAATTACCTCTTCTGCATCTTTTTTAGATAGTGTCATCGGTTTTTCTACAACCACATGCTTTTTCCTATCCAGTGCTTTGAGAGTCATCTCTGCATGTAGTCCATTAGGTGTGCAAATATTTAAAATGTCAAATTCTATATCTGAATTTAAAAGCTCATCAATATTATTGAAATATGGTATCTCTTTATCATTAAAATTTGTGTGCGATGCATCTAAAATATCACAAACAGCAACTAATTCAGCATTTTTATTTTCCTGAATCATTGTTGCATGTCGTTTCCCAATATGCCCAAGACCAACTACTGCAAATTTTATATTTTTTGTCATCTTTATAATTTTCTCACTTCACCATTTTCAATAATATACTCGCTATTTTCTTCAATGCAAGTTGCTTTACCGTCAGAGTTAAAATCTAGTTTGTAGCCTTTTTCGCTCATCCAACCAATCTGTTTGGCAGGATTTCCAACAACTAAAGCGTAGTTTTTTATATTTTTTGTAACAACAGACCCAGCTCCAACAAAAGCATATTTACCAATTTCTACACCACACACAATAGTTGCGTTTGCGCCGATTGTGGCACCCTGTCGGACTATTGTTTTTTTATATTCATCTTTCCTAACAACTCCACTGCGGGGATTTATCACATTTGTAAAAACTGCCGATGGACCAATGAATACATAGTCTTCACAGACAACGCCTTCATATAAAGAGACATTATTTTGCACTTTTACATTATTGCCAAGAACAACGCCATTAGCCACCATTACATTTTGTCCAAGAGAGCAATTTTTGCCCACTTTGCAACCTGTAATTAAATGACAAAAATGCCAAATTCGTGTACCTTCACCAATTTCGCATCCTTCATCTATTATTGCCGATTCGTGTATCATTTTTTAAAAATATTCCCAAAATTACTCACAAAATGTTAAGAACAATAATTTTATCATAGATTTTATCCCAAATTGAAAAATGCGTTTTGGTTTTTTGGATTTATGTATATTGCGGTCGCCCACGTAGGGGCGCCCCTACGTGGGCGACCGCAATATGTGGGCATTTTTATGCTATTCCTTACACAAAAAAATCTTTTATATACTTCGTAATCATATGCACATCATTTTTTGTCATCTCTGTGTGAATTGGGAGCGATAGCACTTCATTAGATAAAATATCAGAATTTTCTAACGGAAAAACAGAAATAGAATTGTTCTCAAACGCCTTTTGCTTGTGCAGTGGCAATGGATAATAGACTCTTGACGGAATTCCTTTTTCTTGCAGAAAGTTTTTTAATTCATCACGTTTGCCTCCCAAAACTCTAATTGTATATTGATTATATGTGTGATTTGCCAACGGTTCGTGTCGTGGAATTAAAATTTCATCTATCTCTATAAATTGATTATTATAATGTTCGCCTGTAATTGCTCGCGCATTTAATGCCTGTCTGAAATACTTTAGTTTTACATTGAGCATTGCAGCTTGCAGAGTGTCAAGTCTAGAGTTTACACCAGTAACATCGTGAAAATATCGTTTTGTAGAACCGTGGTTCGCAATGGTTCTTATCTTGTTTGCCAACTCTTCATCTTGTGTGAAACAAGCCCCACCATCTCCAAATCCACCTAAGTTTTTTGATGGAAAGAATGATGTGCAACCTATATGACCAATAGTTCCTACATATTTACTTTCACCGTCAATGGTATATGTTGCTCCTAAAGCTTGCGCAGCATCTTCGATAACAAACAGATCATGCTTCTCAGCAATTTTCATTATTGCATTCATATTTGCACTTTGCCCAAAGAGATGAACAGGTAAAATCACTTTCGTTTTTTCTGTAATGGCACTCTCTATTGCCTTTGGTGATATGTTGTATGTTCTATCGTCAACATCTACAAACACAGGTTTTAATCCTAGCAAAGCGATAACTTCGGCTGTTGCAACAAATGAGAATGTTGTTGTTATAACTTCATCGCCAGGTTCTAAATCTAAAGCCATAAGTGCTAATTGCAGAGCATCAGTGCCGTTGCCGCAAGGAATAACATATTTAGAGTTTATAAATTCTCCTAAATTGTTAGCAAATTCTCCTACTTGTGGACCATTAATAAACTGCCCATTTTCGAACACCTCTAACATAGCTGCGTGTAGCTCCTCTTTATGTCTGTTATGCAGCTTCTGTAAATTTACCATCTCCATTTTTTGAGTCATAATTAAGATATATTATAAGTTAAAATTAGTTTTCGTATATTGATAGTTCTTCTATTCTCTCTTTGAAAGAAAAAAATCTCACTTCTCTGTTTTTAAGCATAGCTCTAATAAATCTTATGGTATGAGGTCCAATATGTTTTGAGTTTATAACTATTTGACTTTTGTCAACAGCTTTTTTAAAAATATATTTCCATCTATAGGGAGTTATATATTCCAATGATAATCTATAGTATCTTGCTCTAAAATTAAACCATTGGTGTCCCCAAGTCTCTTTATATGAAAATTTAAGCGGCGTACCGTCGCCGTACCTACTATATGTCTCTTTTGAAAAAAGACCTTGAAGATAAAAAATTACTCTAAAGAAAAAAGGAACTCTTATAACACCCCTTGGAATTTCCCAAAATGAACCATTTTCATCTCCTTTTACAATTGAGTTCTCAAATCTATAGAACAGTTCACATTTTGGGCCTTTTGTAAAGTCAACTGGGAATGGGCTTTTTGTCTTAAGTCCACATAAGTATGATGAATCTATCTTTATATTATTTGCTATAAGTGCACTTTTTAATTGAGAGAAAGGCTCAACACGTCCGCCACCAGTTCTTATAACTCTCACTTTGTAATTCTTGTCAACAGCTTGGCATACTTCCTCCATAAGGTTTTTAGACTTTGTAATGCACCCAAATATTGTGTAAATATCATTGGGGTCGTCATCGTTCCATAATCTATGGATAGAATATCTTTGATAACTAAAATGCCATTTGTTGTTTTCCCATCTAGCATCAAGCCAGTGTGGATTTATGAGCATCTGAACATCGTGACCTTTAGATATTAGCGTCTCTATCTGTTTTTGAATTATTAATCTATCATAATATAGATCCTTTACACTCTCTTCAAGTTCTTTGAGTCTGTAAAAATGCATTATATCCCAAAAGACAGTCATTTTGCAATTACAAATCTCTAACTCTTTAATCAATCTTCGCACTGGTCTAATCATACAGTTTTCAACTGTGCCTGAATTAGAGCCAAAGAAAAGTTCGTAATCTACTGAGAGTAAAAATGATTTCATTTATAATAATAGATAATAGAGATTTAATTGTTCAAAAATAACATTTTTAATAATACTATTCTGATATGTATCAAAAATGTATTAAAATATAAGATATAAAAAAACACGGTCATAACATAATGTTAAAACCGTGTTTTTAAACATAAAAAACTACTATTTTTTAGTTAACTTTAAATTTGTAAACATAAAATGAATTTGCGTCAAGCTCTACATCTACTACATTTGAGTTAACTTTTACTATCGATTCAACAGGGACAATAAGATTTGGATTATCTAAAGTGTTTTCTGCAATAATATCACTTGATTGTAATACAATTGCTTTAGCACTATTTATTTTATCCCTCTTTTTAAGTCCTTGTAGATTTAATTTTAGACTCTGTTTATTATCAGATGTATTTGCAACTTTTACGATAATCTCTTTTGTATCTGCATCCCAAACTGCACTTGCAAAAAGTCCATTTTGCCCATCTGCACCAGTTACAGCTTTACCATCCATTTTAAGAGGTAAAACGTTTGTACCTTTGTTAGTAGCATATAATTGCTGAACATAGTAGCTAGCTGTTTTTACAGAACGTAAATTATCAAACCAAATCATATCTGGTCTCCACTGCCATCCATCAACGTGGGCAAAAAGTGGTGCATAAGTTGCCATGTGTACTATATCAGCATTTCTTTCTAAGCCAGTCATAAATGCAGCTTCAAGAAGTGCAGCGTTAAAATGGTTCCATTTCTTACCAGCGCCATGACAAGCATATTCACCAGCAAATACTTTTGGACCTTTTCTATCGTAGTTGTCATAGCGAGCTCCTTGAGCTAAGAACCAGCTCTCTGGTCTGTAAAAATGCTCATCAACTAAATCAACATTTAAACGCTTCATCTCTGGCCATAGGTAGTCAAACTCTTTACCTTCAGAACCTGGGCCTGAACCACCAATAACTAACATTTTTGGATATTTTGCTTTAATGGCTTTCATATATGGCTCTAATCTTTCTGGATACTCCTCACCCCACTGCTCATTACCGATACCGATAAATTTCATATTGAAAGGCTCTGGATGTCCCATCTCAGCTCTGACTTTACCCCAGGTTGTGTTTACGTCACCGTTTGCAAATTCGATTAAGTCTAACGCATCTTGAATGTGGCTATCTAAATCACACAAAGCAACGTGTGCGTCCATTGTGTTATTTTGAAATTGACAAGCTAAACCACAGCTTACAACTGGTAGAGGTTCTGCGCCTATCTCTTCAGATAGTAAGAAATATTCATAGAAACCTAAACCATAGCTTTGGAAATAGTCAGGAAAAAAACGATGTGCGAAAGTGTAATGCCAGCGATTCTCATTTAAAGGACGATTTTCAACTGGGCCAACACTGTTTTTCCAATTATATCTTGTGTCTAAGTCAGTCCCTTCAACAATACAACCACCAGGGAAACGGAATACTCCAGGTTTGATGTCGTAAAGTGCTTGAACTAAATCTTTTCTTAAACCATTTTCATGTCCATTCCAAGTGTCAACAGGGAAAAGTGAAATGTGCTCTAAGTCAACTTGTGATTTAGAAGCTAAGAATATTCTAAGTTTTGATTTTGCAAAAGTTCTAGGAGATTTAAGTATAACAGTATACTTTTCCCACTCTTTTGAAGTGATCTCTAAATCTGTTGAAACAAAAGCTTGGTGCTCACCCATAGATGACTCATCTACTAATTGAACACGGATTTTGCTGTTACCATCAATAGCTCTTGCCCAAACAGAAAAGCGATATTCTGCATTTTTCTTAACTGCAACGCCAAAGAACCCCTCATTCTGTAAACCAGTGTGCTTATGGTCATGGCCAGCATATTTTAGATTTACATAGTGTGGATTTTTCTCGAAAGGACCATCATTTTTTAATTCAACATTTCCGTATTTTTCCCAACCCATAAATGCTTGAGGGAATTCAAAAGAACGGTTTTTTATCATTTCTGCATAGATACCACCATCTGCAGCATAGTTTATATCTTCAAAGAATAGACCATACATGGTAGGTTGAATTTTTGCTCCAAGCTGATTTGTTTGAACTACAAACTCATTAGATTGAGCAACACATGCAAATGAAATGAATAGGCTTAACGTTAACAATAATATTTGTCTCATAATTAAACTCGTTTAGATTATTAAATTATTTAAGTTTTTCTTATTTTTACCTCGGATTTATAGTACTCGTTAACAAATCTAATAATAAAATTTATTTATTTTATGATTTGTAACCTTAATTACCCAAAAGTTTACCTTATATGAAAAATTGTCTACTTGTTGTAGATATGCTTTTGAAACAACAAACAAAAATTAAATTTATAGAAAACAACAAACAATTTTAATCATGAGAATTAAAGTATTATCATTTTTTATGATGATTGCTCTTCAAGCTACGGTTTTGTTTGCAAAGCCAGGTTTTGGAGAAGCTGTAAAATTAAACAATTACTGGAGATTTACTCTTCAGAATATTGAAAATGCTTCTGCAAAGAATTTTAATGACCACAGATGGCAGATGGTAAATTTACCGCACGACTGGAGTGTGAAACAACAGTTAAGCCCTACATTGGCAAGCTGTCAAGGCTATTTACCAGGAGGAATTGGCTGGTATAGAAAAACTGAAATTATTCCTGAGTCCAGAAAAAATGAAAAGGTTTACATTTACTTCGAGGGTGTATATAATAGAAGTGAAGTATATATAAATGGTGAACTATTAGGAAAAAGACCAAATGGTTATATCTCATTTATGTATGACGCTACACCGCACATTAAATTTGGCGAAGAAAATGTGATTGCCGTAAAGGTTGATCATAGTCAACAAGCCGATTCAAGGTGGTACACTGGTTCTGGTATATATCGAGATGTTTATTTAGTCTATGCAAACCAGACACATATTGCTCAGTGGGGAGTTTTTGCATACCCAACGGTAGCAAATAGTAGAAGAGGAGAGCTTGCAATTAGTGTTGATGTTAAGAATAATAGCTCTTCTAAAGAGAAAGTGACTGTGGTTAATGAGCTTATGGATGCTAGCGGAAAAGTTATTTCAAGAAAGAGACAAAATTTAAGTGTAGATGCTAACAAAGATTCAAAAGTTTCTATGAAAATATCTATAAGTTCACCTAAGTTATGGAGTATAGAGAATCCAAATCTCTATAAACTTAAAACATCTATTGTTAAAAATGGTGCTGTAATCGATGAGACTGTTACTACAACAGGATTTAGAGATTTTAAATTTGATCCAAACAAAGGATTTGCACTAAATGGCAAATGGATGAAGATGAAAGGCGTTTGTATTCACCATGATGCTGGAGTTTTGGGGGCTGCAGTTCCGCGTGAAGTGTGGCACAGAAGACTTCTAAATCTTAAAGAGATTGGTGTAAATGCAATTAGAACAAGTCACAATCCTCAATCTTCTGATCTTTATGAGCTATGTGACGAGCTTGGATTCTTTGTGATGGACGAAGTATATGATGAGTGGGAGTTCCCTAAGCGTAAATGGTTAAGTGGCTGGAACGTTGGTACTCCTGGATTTGAGGGTACTTATGATATCTTTAAAGAGTGGGGTGAAATTGACATGGCTGACGTTGTAAAGCGTGATAGAAATCATATCTCAATTTTTGCTTGGAGTATTGGAAATGAAGTTGATTATCCAAATGACCCATATTCACACCCAGTGCTTGATGGTGGTGAAAATACAGGATTTACACAGCCAATTTTTGGAGGATACAAAAAGGATGCTCCTGATGCAATGCGATTAGGTGATATAGCTAAGCGATTAGTTAAGGTTACTAAAGAGCATGATCCATATAGACCAGTTACTGCTGGACTTGCTGGAGTGGCTATGTCAAATGAGACAGAATATCCTGGTGCTTTAGATATTGCTGGATATAACTATACTGAAAATATGTATGACAGCGACCATAAAAAATACCCAAATAGAGTAATTTATGGTAGTGAAAATAGACATGAGCTTGAGCCGTGGAAATATGTTAGAGATAAAGAGTTTATTTTTGGACAGTTCTTATGGACAGGAATTGATTATTTAGGAGAATCTGGAAGATGGCCATCTAGAGGTTTCTACTCTGGGCTGTTAGATTTTGGAGGCTTTATCAAACCTCGTGGATATTTTAGACAATCGCTTTGGGCTGATAAGCCAATGGCATATATTGGTACATATCCTACGCCTGTAAAGGGAAGTAGAAATCAAATGCAAGATGTATGGTCACAACTTGATGCAGATAATGAATCAAATTATGTAGAAAGAAGACCATCTATTGATGCTTGGCCAATTTGGAATTATGCAGAAGGGCAATCTATCAGAGTTGTTGCTTATACCAATGCTCCAAAAGCTAAACTTTTATTAAATGGTAAAGAAGTTGGAAAAACTCAAGACTATAATGATGATAGTGGAGTTGTATATTGGGACATTCCTTATGAAAAAGGTGTCTTGAAAGTTGTTGGCATGGACAATAGCGGAAAAGAGATTGCTACAAATGAGATAAAGTCATCTAACAGACCAACTGAGATAAAAATTATATCAGAAGAGCAAGTGATTACTAAAGATGGAATTGCACAAGTTGTAATCCAAGTTGTTGACGAAAATGGTATTCCAGTAATGTTGTCTGATGATGAGGTTACTTGTCACATTAGTCAAAATGGTGAATTGTTAGGACTTGAAAGTAGTAATAACTCTGACATGACTGATTATACAGATAATGTTCACAGAGTATTTCATGGTAGAATGGTAGCTTATATAAAGCTTAAAAATGACGCTGAAGGTGATATTAAAGTTCGCTTTACCTCGCCTTGGCTAGATTATGCAGAAACTATTATAAAAACAAAATAGTTATAAAAACAAAAAATGCTGTCTCGATTGGGGCAGCATTTTTTATTTAATTAAACCGGTATTGTAAAACTAATTGTCGTTCCGTTAATTTCATCAGATTCTAGGAGTATTTTACCTCCTAAAAGTTTGACTATGTCACTGCATATAGCTAATCCTAAACCTACGCCTTTGTTCTGACTCTCGTTATCTCTTTTTACTTGCCTAAATCTATCAAAGATTATACTCTGCATCTCTTTCGGTATTCCAGGGCCACTATCTTTAACATAGAAAACTATTTCATTTTCCATTTTAACTCCAAAAATAATTTCACCTTCTTTAGTGAATTTTAGTGAGTTGTTTAGCAAGTTGGTTAATACTTGATAGATTAAGTTTTGATCACTATTTATTTCTATATTCTTTTTAGAAATCTGATTTTTCATTATTAATTTGACAGAATCAGAAACCATTAGTGGGTTATAGGTTTGGAATATCATATTCATGAAGCTATTTATGTTAAAGTGAGACTTTTCAACTTTTAATAATCCTGAGTCTATTTGTGATAGATTCAAGATATTGTTTACCATGTGTAGAAGATTTTCACTATTGGTTTTTATGGTATGAATAAAAACTTTTCTATCTGCTTCATTTATTTCTTCACTGTTTAGTAATTCTGAAAATCCAATAATCGCATTTAAAGGAGTTCTAACATCATGGCTAATATTGGCTAAAAACTCCATTTTTGATCGTTCAGATTCCTCTGCCTTGGTTTTTGCT
Source organism: uncultured Marinilabiliaceae bacterium (assembly GCA_964532085.1). Lineage (GTDB taxonomy): Bacteria > Bacteroidota > Bacteroidia > Bacteroidales > Marinilabiliaceae > CAZHHH01. The sequence continues at coordinate 29,314 of CAZHHH010000009.1, read as the reverse complement.
TTTTCAAATAATTTCTTGCCAAATAATAGCATTGGTGATGCCAACAAGTAGAGTAAATAAGAGACAATTATTATATCAATATATCTTAGTTTCTCTGTTTTATAACCAACAATATATTCAGGGAAACTTAGTTCTATATAAAACAGCAACATTGTTGTTAATATGTATAATATAATGATATATATAGCATATTTAGATCTACTAATAAAAAGCAGTATTGTATAAAATGCATAAACTAGTAGCAAATTTCCTCCATCTATTCCTCCATTGTTAATCCAAATATAAAATATAAGGAATAGGGAAACGACTACAAAAACAATAAATGACATCATGAAATTGTGCTTTGAATATATGAGGATATATCCAAAAAAATAGAACAAAGCAGTAATTAGTAGAACAATAGATAGTACTACGCCTAAATCAAGAATGTAATTAAAGAATGAGGAGACTAGTGTAATAATTATTAACGCAAAATGAGCTTGCATAAGTAGGCGACATGAAATGTCAATATTGGAATATTCACCAATCATTTTAGATTTCCACTTCTTTATGCGACTAAATTTCATTTTAATGTTTTATTCTTAGGTTGTTATATTGTAATATTACAAATTTTCATACTGATAAGTGCAATTTTTGTTTTAAAATAATATTAAAATATGCTTGTTTGTTATTAGAGTCTTTGTAATTATTTGTCTAGTCTTACTAGCAGTTAGCTGTAATTCGTACATAATGAATTGTTTGTTGTGGTGTTTTTTAGCAGATTTTGGGTATTGAACTGATGAAGACAAGTTTTGTTTGATGTGAGAATTAGTATAAAAGAGAGTTTAATTTCTTTAAGAGAAAAGTTTAGTACAAATATGATACAATCTAAATGATAATTTGAAGTTGAACAGTCATTTAAAAGATAATTATTTTAGTGCTGTAAGCTAGGCTATTCAGTAGATTGCATAAAAAAAGTTCTTACTGATAAATCAATAAGAACTTTTTAAATGTTGTCCCGCAAGGATTTGAACCCTGACTAGATGGACCAAAACCACCTGTGCTACCGTTACACCACGGGACAATCTCTAATGCTTTTTCCTTAAAAGCTGTGCAAATATAATACATTTAATTTTAATAATCCAAATTTTAGATAAAGAAAATGTATAATAAACTTTCAGAACAAATACATCAGGCATTTAGTCAGAAGGTTATGTGTGATCGATAAAACCTGAAAAGTTGAAAATTTATCAAAATCATATATATATTCAAAGAACCTGAAAATCTATAAATCTACAATCAAGTTCTGCATAGCTAATTTTATCTGGTAACTTTTCAAAAAATGAAACAATATCCTATGAAAATCATAAGTTTATTGTATTTTTGACGATGTTGAAAAAAATGTTATAAAATATCAAAATATAAACTTGTAGAAATGCCAAAATACTCAAGATTAAATTTAATTTTTGGATGGATATCTTTTCTAGTTGCCTCTGTAGTATATATCTCAACTGTGGAGCCAACCGCTAGTTTTTGGGATTGTGGAGAATTTATCGCAGCATCAAATAAACTATTAGTCGGACATCCACCCGGTGCACCTTTTTTCCTCTTGTTAGGACGTTTTTTTACACTTTTTGCCGCTGATGTTAGTCAGGTTGCAATTACAATAAATATAATGTCTGCCTTGGCAAGTGCTTTTACAATTTTATTCCTTTTTTGGTCAATTACTCATTTGGGGCATAGAATTTTTATCTCAAAACAAGAAAATCCAGAGCCATGGAGAATTTTGGCTGTTTTGTCAGCTGGTATGGTAGGCGCATTGGCATATACCTTCTCTGATACTTTCTGGTTTTCTGCCGTTGAAGGAGAAGTCTATGCGATGTCTTCACTTTTCACAGCTCTTGTTTTTTGGGCAATTCTTAAATGGGAACATGTAGCTCACGAACCGCATTCAAATAGATGGTTGATATTGATTGCCTATTTAATGGGACTTTCAATTGGTGTCCATCTGTTAAACTTATTAGCTATTCCAGCAATTGTAATGGTTTATTACTTTAAGAAATATGAGGTTAACAGAAACAACACAATAAAGGCATTAATTATAGCTGGTCTGTTATTAATATCAATTTTATATATAATTATTCCAGGCGTAGTTAAGATTGCATCATGGTTTGAATTATTATTTGTAAATAATTTTGGGCTTCCATTTAATAGTGGAGTTGTAGTTTATGCAATTTTACTTATCGGTGGACTTTGTTACGGAATTTACTATACATATACGAAGAACAAGCCGATAATGAACACCATCCTTACAGGTATTGCTGTTATTTTAATGGGATACTCTTCTTTTGCAACAGTTGTTATCCGTTCTGCAGCAAATCCAACAATGGACCAAAACTCACCAGAGGATGTTTTTTCACTACAATACTATCTAAATCGTGAGCAGTATGGAGATAGACCACTTTTTTCTGGCCAATACTATAACTCTCCGCTTGATTGGAATAAAATGGATGGCGACAAAGGAAAACCAATTTATGCCAAAAAAGATAAAAAATATGAGATAGTTGATTATAGACCAACATATAAATTTGATTCAAAAACAACGACTCTGTTCCCTCGAATGTACAGTAGAGAAGATAGACATATTGAAGCTTATAAACATTGGGGAAATATTAAAGGAAAAAATGTTGTTGTTGAAGATTATAGAACTGGTCAACCATCTTCTGTTAAATTGCCAAAATTTATTGAGAATGTTAAATTCTTTATAAATTATCAAGTCAACTTTATGTATTTCAGATATTTTATGTGGAATTTCTCTGGAAGACAGAATGATATTCAAAGCCATGGTGAAATTCATCATGGAAACTGGATTACAGGAATTTCGTTTATAGATAACTATATGTATGGCGATCAATCTAAATTGCCAGACTATCTGAAAGAAAATAGGGGAAATAATAAATATTATATGCTTCCGTTGCTACTTGGAATTATAGGATTACTATTTCAACTTGGAGCTGGACGGGAAGGAAAAAGAGATTTTTGGGTTGTTATGCTACTCTTTTTCTTTACAGGATTAGCAATTGTTATCTATCTAAATCAAACGCCATATCAGCCACGTGAGCGAGATTATGCTTATGCAGGTTCATTCTACGCTTTTGCTATTTGGATTGGACTAGGCGTGTTGGGTATTGTAGAAATATTGCGAAAAGTATTTAAAGGAAATATTGCTACACCACTGGCTGCAGCATTAACACTTGTTTTTGTTCCTGGACTTATGGCTACTGAAAACTGGGATGACCATGACCGCTCTCATAGAACAATCGCAAGAGATTTAGGATATAACTATCTAAATACAGTTGGAGAAAATGGAGTAATCTTCACCAATGGTGATAATGATACATTCCCACTTTGGTATATTCAAGAAGTAGAGGGGGTTAGATCTGATGTTCGAGTTTGTAATTTAAGCTATTTGCAAACAGATTGGTACATTGACCAAATGAAGCGAAAAGCTTATGATTCAGAGCCTCTTCCATTCTCTTTTGAAAGAAAGCAATATGAAACAGGAACTAACGATGTTGTTCATCTTTTTAATAGAGTTGAGGGAGTTGTTGATTTAAGAGAAGCTATTAAATTCTTAAAAAGTACAGACCCACGAACTAAGCAAATACCTGGATATAGCGGAACTATTGAGCATCTTCCAGCTAAGCAGTTTTATTTGCCAATTGATGCAGAGGTGGTTATAAAAAATAAAGTTGTATCTGAAAATAATTATGATATGATTGATTCTCTTCTATACTTCGATTTAAATAAGGAGAGAATTTTGAAAAATGAGTTGATGGTACTTGATTTAATTGCAGAAAGCAATTGGGAAAGACCAATATATTATGCTGTTACAGTAGGTAGTGAGAATTATGCAGGACTAGAAGATTATTTCCAACTTGAAGGATTTGGATATCGAGTAACTCCAGTTTCACATAGTTCAAATGATGGCCAGTATGGACATGTTGATACAGATAGAATGTATGAAAATGTTACACAAAAGTTCTTATTTAATGGTTGGAATGATGATAGAGTATATCTTGATGAAAACCACCAGAGAATGGGAATTAACATTAGAAATAACTTGACCAGATTGGCGACAGCATTAATTGAAGAAGGTGATAAAGAGAGGGCTTTAGAGATTTTAGATTTTACAATGGAAAAACTTCCACCAAGTAGAATTCCACATAACTATTTTTCACTTTTTATAGCTGAGGGGTATTATGAAATAGAGGAGTTTGACAAGGGTGATGAGGTAATTATGGGATTAGCAGAACTTAATCGTCAAGAGTTAGACTTCTTTACTCACAATCCTAGGTTAAGAAATTATGGATTGCAAGAAATACAAAGAAATATGGCTATATATCAAGAGATATTTAAAACTCTGACGAATTTTTCTAGAAAAGAGATTGCAGATGAGATTGATCAAAAATATGATGTGATTTTCCATAGATTAGGATTGTATGAATAAAAGTAGGTGGGCAATTCAACCACCGTCGTTTATAAGAAGTTTTTACCCTAATGTTTTGTGGAGAGAAAAGGCTGATAAAAAAGTCGTTTATCTTACATTTGATGATGGACCAATTCCTGAAATCACACCTTGGGTTGTGGATACCATAAAAAGTTATGGTGCAAAAGCTACTTTTTTTTGTGTAGCAGATAATGTACGAAAGTATCCAGAAATATATAAAACATTGTCGAACGAGGATTGTAGAGTTGGAAATCACACCTATTCGCACAATCCTGTTTCAAAAGTAGGCATTGATAACTACTTGAAAGATATTGCGATAAGTGTTAAATATATTAAGTCATCACTATTTCGTCCTCCTCATGGAATAATTTATCCATGGCATGTTAGAAAACTAAAGAATTATTTTTCTACAATTGTTTGTTGGGATGTTTTGTCGATGGATTATCGAGATGATTTTACACCATTGGATGTTTTCAATAATGTTAAAAATCATGTTCGTCCAGGGTCAATTATTGTATTTCATGACTCTGTAAAAGCATGGGAGAGACTAAAAGAAGCACTACCTATGACTTTAGAATATTTGATAAAAGAAGGATATAAGTTTGAATTAATAAAAGAGTAAACAGATTAACTAATGAATATTTTAATAGTTGGTGGCGGTGGCCGTGAGCACGCTTTTGGATGGAAAATAAAGCAAAGTGATAAAGTGAAGGATATATTCTTTGCACCAGGCAATGCTGGAACCATTGAATTAGGTACAAACTTACCGTATAAAGTTACAGAGTTTGACAAAATTAAAGCAGCTGTTAAAGAGCACAATATCTCTTTGGTTGTTGTTGGTCCAGAAGAGCCATTGGTTAAAGGGATTGTAGAAAGTTTTAAATCTGATGAATCGCTGTCAGATGTTATGATTATTGGTCCATCACAGCAAGGAGCTATGCTTGAAGGTAGCAAAGAGTTTGCAAAACAATTTATGTTTAGACATAATATCCCAACTGCACGTTATTTAGCTGTAACTACTGAAAATATTGATGAAGGTAAAGAGTTCCTTAAATCATTGGATGCACCTTATGTACTAAAGGCAGATGGTTTAGCTGCTGGTAAAGGGGTGTTAATTTTAGATGATTATAATGAAGCTTGTGAGGAACTAGATAATATGCTAAACGGTAAGTTTGGCGAAGCAGGTAATACCGTTGTTATTGAAGAGTTCTTGAGTGGAATTGAGCTCTCTGTATTTGTTTTGACAGATGGTAAAGATTATGTAATATTACCAGAAGCAAAAGATTATAAACGAATAGGAGAGGGAGATACAGGACTTAATACTGGAGGTATGGGAGCTGTTTCACCTGTGCCATTTGCTTCAAAAGAGTTTATGGACAAGATAGAAAATCAAGTTGTGATTCCTACAATTGAGGGTATTCAGAAAGATAATCTTGATTTTAAAGGATTTGTTTTCTTAGGACTAATAAAAGTTGGCGAAGAGCCTTATGTTATTGAATATAACGTGAGAATGGGTGACCCTGAAACAGAGGCTGTTCTTCCAAGGTTAAATAATGATTTAGTTGAACTCCTTGTTGCGACAGGGAAAGGTGAGTTGAGCAAACATAAAGCTGAACATAGTAGCAAATCAGCCGTTACAGTAGTTTTAGTGTCAGGTGGATATCCAAGCGATGATTATAGAAAAGGCGATGTTATTACTAATCTCAAAGATTCTGAAAACAGTATGATTTTCCACTCTGGAACATCACTGAAAGATGGAGAAGTTATAACCTCTGGAGGTCGTGTGTTAGCTCTCACATCACTTGCAGATACAATGGAAGAGGCTTTGAAAGGATCTTTAAGCAAAGCTGATGAGGTTACGTATGAAGGAAAATATTATAGAAAAGATATAGGATTTGATATAATGTAATTATGCTTTTCAAAAGACTACATAATAACTCTTTAATCACAGTAATTATAACTCCTATTTTGATAGTTTTACTGTGGTTAAGGTTGTTTGTGTCAGAATTAAGCTCTAACACAGTTATAAATAATCCAGCAATGCCGCTGTGGAGTAATTATTTAGAGCCTTGGTTTGGAACTACACAGTTCACAGCTGCATTGACTTCATTGATTTTGGTGGTGTTAAGCGGATTGGCACTTAATAAGATAGTAAACAGAAATATGCTACTGCTATCGCAGAGTATGATTACTATGTTTATTTTTTCACTTTTAATTAGTGCTTATCTCTCTGTGCAAAAGCTAAATCCGCAACTTTTCTTCCTTTTTATTATGATACATTCCATAGGGCGACTGCTCGGCGATGTTAATAATAGAAAAATAGAGTTAAGACACTTTTTTGATTCTGCTTTTCTCTTAGGAATTGGAACATTGATATACCTAAAAGGGGCATTTTTCTACCCTGCATTGATTATTGTAATGGGAATTTTAAGAGTGTTAAACTTGCGGACTCTGATGGTCTCAATTGTTGGTTTTTTGCTTCCTTATTTTCTCTCATTTACATATCTTTTCTATACAGATCAGCTTTTATGGTTTTTATCAGAAATGCATGATAATATTTTAGCCAATCCGGGAGAATATAATCATACTGTTTATTCTCAAGTGTTTATGGGAGCTGTAATTTTCTTTATTGCTCTGTCACTAATTTCAAAAATGAGAAGATTAAGTATTAGAAAGATAAATGTAAGACTCTATTTTAGAATATTTATCTGGATTCTGTTATATACAACTGCTTTGGTGTTAACATCATTTTTCTCAATTGAGATTTTACCCATGGCTGTGATTGGAGCTTCAGTTTTATTAGCCTCTTTTTTTGAAACTATAGAGAGACGATTTTTGCGCGAACTCTTATTTATAGCGTTAGTAGCATTGAGTATAGTTGGGCAGTTTCTGTTAATTTAAGCCAATAAAAAATCCCCAATTTATGGGGATTACTAATCTTTTTAAAACTCAAATAGTCGCTTTAGATGTCTATCATATATGTTGTCATAAACACATTGACCAACCACCTCTTTATTTGCTATTATTTGCTTATTAAACTCATCAATCCTGTCAGCTGCTAATTTATATCCAACATGTATAAGCTGTCTCATATTTGGATTAAATTTTTCAGAATTAGGTATATGTAAAAGTGCATCTACAAAGTCTTGACCGCTCCACTTATTAGTAACCTCTGCAGTTGGCAATTCATCCTTGTTAATGTCTATAACATCAGCATATGGTGCTGCCAATCCATCAATATCAGTAAGTGATTCTGCATAAATCTCTTTAACAAGTTTAAGAGCATCTCCACCAGCTTTTGCAAGTCCAATAACCTCTTCAAGCCAAGTAGTACCAGCTGTTTTTATATGAAAACCCTTATCATGTTTTTGGGTAATCTCTTTAATTGCAGGGTATATTGAGAACTTGTCAGAGCCTGAATGAATACTCATCTTAAGTTCTTCTGGAAGATTAAACTCTTTAATAGCAAAGTCTATTACCATTAAATTATCTTCAAACTCTTGTCTAAAAGCTGCTACATCACCAACATAGTCTACACCTTTATTAAATCTACCTGTAAATTTAGGTGCAATTGTCTGTGCTGGAACATTATAAAATGCAAGCATTGCTAATATAAAGAAGAGGTCAGATGGTTTTTGTGGATTCTCCACTTCATCCATAGAAACTTCAGTTATAAAGTTACCTTTTCCCTTAGCATCTTCAATTATTTTATATGTTTTGCTAGCCATTTCAGCAGCATATAGATATGTATCAATAAGTTCTTCTACATAGCTTTTAGAGATGTCAAACTTCTCATTAATACCAGGAACTTCTAAGTTGGTAATATATTTTTCTACTGTTTTTAAAAAATTATCTTTCTCTTTTTCGTCAGCTTTTGTGCCGATATATGATGCAACGTCTATTGTGAAGAAGTTCGCATAATCAAGAAATCCTTCAACAGTTTGCAAATTGATATGATCTGCGTCAATGAAATATTGATGGTTATAATTCTTGGACTTTATAGTCTCTTCAACAGCTTTTAATGTGTCTTTGGGTTGACTTCCAATAGTAGTGTGTTCGCGGTTAGATTTGTTCCAAACTGGAGTAACATCAACTCCTTTTGATGCTGCATCTATAATTGCTTGAAGATGATATTTTGCTTGATGCGCAAATCTATCTCCCATTCCAAAGGAGTATTTAGATAATTTTTTCATTGCGAATATATTTAGTTAATATGAATCGATATTTTCGATATTTATTATTTCAACATGTTGATATTCTTTTTTTAGAGGTACTTGCTTTGTAGTTAAATAATCAAAAAGTTTTTTCACAGCTTTTTCTGATTGCTCAGCTGGTTTTTGTCCAACTAAAAAACGAATAATTCCTTTTCTAAGATAACCAACATTCTCATCAGTTAGTTCATATCCAACTAAAATTATATCGTTTATTTTCTTGTTTTGTAAATATTGGGCTACTATGTGGGTTTTTGCACTTGACACTAAAATAGCTCCAATGTTAGGATTATTATTTAATATTAAATCCATTCTCTCTTTCACAACTTCTCGCTCTGTAGATGGAATTTCTACAGTAATCTTCATCCCTTTATTTTTGCCTTTATCTAAAAAATAGCTCATAAATCCTTGATTTCTTCTATTAAGATGTTGAGTATTTTCTAAATCTTTTGCAAGGTTTACAATTAGTATATCCTTATCTATTCCCAATCCATAATCGATGATACTGGCTGATACTCTTCCACTTTGGTATGCGTCTTCACCAATAAATGATAAACAGTTTGACTCTTCAATAAATGTATCGATAAAAATATATGGTATACTTTTTTTGTCAAGCTTTTTAGTAAACTCTTTACCCTCTTTTTTCAAAATTGGGGCAAAAATTACTCCATCAGGCTTGTCAGCAAGTAGTTTTTCAGACTTTTTTATAAAATCTATCTCATTATGGATTTCAAAAAAATAAAATTTTATCTCTACTAAGAATGGCTTTAAATCTTGGATAGCTTTTTCCATTCCATTGGGATGAAATGTCCAAAATGTATTGTCATTATCATCTTTTGGAATTAATGCAGCTATATGATACTGTTTTTTTGCAGTAAGTGCTTGCGCTACAATATTTGGTTGATATTGCAACTTTTTTGCAATTGCTAAAACTCGTTCTCTTGTTTTTGGTGCTACCTCTCCACGATTGTGAAGAACTCTATCTACAGTGCCGATAGAAACACCTGCTTCAGCAGCAATATCTTTTATTCTAACCAATTTCATTGCAATAATAGTTTTCTCATTCTACTTCATAAAAAAACACTATATCAATCAAATAACTTGACGATATAGTGTTTTATAATATCAATTTCTTATAGCTTTATTGGCTTATATTTAGGTACTAAAGTTTTCATAATAGTCCATCCTATCAAGTATGCTACAGCACAAATTGAGAATATAATGAAATATCCTGACTCAATGCCTTGGAAACCAAATAGTTTTAGTCCAATTTCATCAGTGTAGTCAAATAGTCTACCTGATCCTTTGTTAATAATATAAGAACCAACACCACCAGCCATACCACCTATACCTGTAATGGTTGCGATAGAGCTTTTTGGGAACATATCACCAATGGTTGAAAACAAGTTCGCACTCCAAGCTTGGTGAGCTGCTCCAGCAATACCAATTATTAGAATTGGGAACCAGTATGAATAGGCTCCAAGCGGTTGTGCCGCAAGAGCTAATAGTGGGAATAGTGCAAATAAGAACATAGCTCTCATTCTACCCGCATAAGGTTCCATACCTTTTTTGTCTACAAGATAAGTAGGTAACCATCCGCCAATAATTGAAAGCAGTGTAATTGCATAAAGTGTAAATAGTAACAGCTGAGCCATTGGAGTATCAGATGTTAAGCCATAAACATCGCTTAAATATGCAGGAGTCCAGAATAGATAGAACCACCATACACCGTCTGTCATAAACTTACCTACAGCAAAAGCCCAAGTTTGTTTATATTTAAAGCTGTCAATAAATGACATTTTTTTACTATCGCCATCGGTATCTATCTCTTCCTCTTCACCATCCTGATTAATATAAGCTAATTCTAGTTCATTAACTTTAGGATGTTTATCAGGCTTATGATACATAAAATGCCAGAATCCCATCCAGATAAATCCAAGAGCACCAATAACTATAAATGACATCTCCCATCCATAGTGATATGCAATAACAGGAATAGTTATCGGAGCTACAAGAGCACCTACAGTTGCACCAGCATTAAAGATACTTGTTGCAAATGCTCTATCCTTTTTAGGGAAAAACTCTGCAGTAGCTTTAATGGCTGCAGGGAAGTTACCAGCCTCTCCAATTGCAAGTACAAAACGAGCTACAATAAAGAGGGTCACACTAGTTGAAATTACTAAACTGAAATCTCCAACAGTTTCAATTGCGTTTTTTGCACCTTCGAATCCAACAAACCAGTTTCCTGTAAGGATACCTGAAGTAGCAATTCCACAAAATGCATGTAAGACTGCACCTACAGACCATACACCAATTGCCCATTGGAAACCTTTTTTGGTATCCATGCGGTCAACAAATCTTCCTGCAAATAACATTCCTACTGCATAAAATATTGAAAACCATGCTGTAATGTCACCATAATGAGAGTTTGTCCAGTGAAATTCTGGAGCAATAAAATCTTTCCATGTTAAAGAAAGAACTTGACGGTCAAGATAGTTAACAGTGGTTGCAAAAAACAACATCACTATTATGTACCATCTGTAGTACGTCATTTTTTGATTTGAAGCTTTACTAGCCATAAGTTATAATTTTATATAAAATGTTTGTTAATGATCTTATTCAATTAAACTCCACTAAATGCGTTAAATCCACCATCAACAGGAATAACTGTACCAGTAACAAATTCAGACCAGTCTGATAATAGATATAATAGTGTTCCTGTCATCTCTTCAGGCTCACCATATCTACCCATTGGTGTGTTATTTATTATCTTTTCGCCACGTGGTGTCGATTCTCCAGTTTTTTCATCAACTAATAAAAATCTATTCTGATTTGTTAATAAAAAGCCTGGCGCAATTGCATTAACTCTTACACCTGTTTTTGCGAAGTGCACAGCAAGCCAATATGTAAAATTGTTGATAGCAGCTTTTGCAGCTGAATATGCAGCAACTTTTGTCATTGGTTCATAAGCGCTCATTGATGAAAGATTTACTATTCCACCACTTTTTTTCTCAATCATATCTCGTGAGAAAATCATAGTAGGTAGTAATGTTCCATTAAAGTTTAATTTAAAAGTATGGTCAACTCCTTCCATTTCTAAACCGAAAAAGGTGTCCTCTAAAGAATCATTTTCAGTCATCTCTTCTACTTTTGTGGTTGCTAAAGGCGAATTGCCACCTGCACCATTTATCAAAAAGTCAATGGAACCAAGTTGTTCATTGATTGTTTTTTTAGCTGCTTCTAAAGAGGATTTGTCTAAAACATCAGCTGAAATACCAATTGAGGTAACTCCACTCATCTCCATAATTTCTTGAGCAATTTTCTTAGCCGACTCTTCTGTTCTGTTTAAAATGGCTGTCTTAACTCCGTGCATAGCAAGAGCTTTGGCCATGGCAGAGCATATAACGCCGCTTCCACCAGTTACAACAGCTACTTTATCTTTTAAATTTAAATCTTTAATAGGTGCTTTCATTTTATTCTATTTAGTGTTTTAATTTGAAATTAATTTAATAAAAAGCAATGTAAATGAAATAGTTGTAGAAACAAAAAATTATTTTCGAACTTTTGCAATTGTCTCCATCATTGCTTTTACATTGTCTCTTAATTTATCATAATCTCCATTTTCGATTATATCTTTAGGGAAAAGATTTGAACCCATACCAACGCAAGTCACGCCAGAGTCGAACCATCCTTTAAGATTCTCTTCGCTTGTGCTAACTCCGCCAGTAGGCATAATATTTGTCCAAGGCATAGGGCCTTTAACAGCTTTAACGAATGATGGACCACCAATCTCTGAACCTGGGAATAATTTCACTATTTCAGCACCTAATTCTTGAGCTTTGTTAATCTCAGAAATAGTACCACAACCTGGCGACCAAGATACTCCTCTACAATTGCAAATTTTTGCCATCTCTTCATTTAGTAAAGGCGAAACAATAAAGTTAGCTCCAAGCTGAATATATAGTGCTGTTGTAGCCTCTTCTACAATTGAGCCTGCTCCTAAAATCATTCCAGGTAGTTCTGCTAAAGCATATTTGTTTAACTCAGAAAATACCTCGTGAGCAAAGTCACCTCTATTAACAAATTCAAATACTCTGATTCCACCATCATAACAAGCTTTAAGCACTTTTTTGCTTACTTCAACATCAGAGTTAAAAAACACTGGAACAACTCCAGTCTCTTTCATTGCAGTGAAAACTTCACTACGACTATATTTTGCCATCTTTTATATCTATTTTAAATAAAAAACTGACAAAGATATTTGAAAATCTTTGCCAGCTTTATGTTTTAATTATCTTGAAACTCTACCTGATGCATCACCTGACATAAGTTTTTCAACCTCTTCAACTGATACACGGTTATAATCACCAAAAACAGTGTGTTTTAAACAAGATGCTGCAGTTGCAAATTCCACAGCTTTTTGATTATCATCATAAGTGATTAATCCATAGATTAATCCACCCATAAATGAATCTCCACCACCTACTCGGTCAACTATGTGCGTGATTTGATATGTAGGAGCTGTATATAATTTCTCACCATCATATAAAACACCAGACCATGAGTTGTGATTTGCATTGATTGAACCTCTAAGAGTTGTAATAACTTTTTTAACTCTTGGATACTCTTTCATAATTTGTTGAGAAACACTTCTGTAAGCTTCTGCTTCAACGTGTCCACCAGTAATATCAATACCATCTGGTTTAATTCCCAAAACCATCTCTGCATCTTCTTCGTTACCTAATACTACATCACAACCTGCAACTAACTCAGGCATAACTTCATTTGCAGTTTTACCATATTGCCATAGGTTTTTTCTATAGTTTAAGTCTACCGATACAGTAATATTACGTTTGTTAGCTTCTTTAATAGCATCTAAACAAACATCTGCAGCTCCTTGAGATACTGCAGGGGTAATACCAGTCCAGTGAAACCAAGTAACACCATCAAAAATCTTATCCCAGTCAAATTGACCAAGTTTTACATTTGATAATGCTGAGTTAGCACGGTCATAAACAACCTTACTAGCTCTAGCAACAGCACCTGTTTCTAAAAAATAGATACCCATTCTCTCATTATCCATCATCTGGATATGTTGTGTATCTACACCTTGTTTTCTTAAATCCATTAGTGCTGCTTGACCAATATCATTTTTTGGTAAAGCTGTTACAAATGCAGAGTCAATACCATAGTTGCTTAGTGAAACAGCAACGTTTGCTTCACCGCCACCAAATGTAGCTTCAAATGAAGAAGCTTGAGTAAAACGCTGATAACCTGGGGTTGACAAGCGTAACATAATCTCACCGAAAGAAATAACTTTTGGATTCATGCTTTATAAAATAATTTTAATTTATATTCTAATTACTATTTGTTAAAATTGAAATAATTAAGAGCGTTATAGTATGATATGTCTTGGATAACTGTTTTTAATAAAGCTTGATCATTAGGAATCATTCCTTTATCAATCTCTTTTCCAAGATGATTACATAATATACGTCTGAAATATTCATGTCGTGGATATGATAAGAAACTTCTTGAGTCTGTAACCATACCAACAAATCTTGATAATAAACCAAGAGCTGATAGGTCTTTTAAGTGTTTCTCCATACCAGTTTTTTGATCTAAAAACCACCAACCAGCACCATACTGGATTTTACCTGGCGTACGTCCATCTTGGAAGTTTCCAAGCATTGTAACAAACATCTCATTATCTGCTGGATTTAGATTGTAAAGAATAGTTTTTGCTAACTTATCTTCAAAATCTAATAAGTCCATAAAACGTGAAATCTTAACAGCATCTTGTGGATTGCCAATAGAGTCAAAACCAACGTCTGGACCTAATTTGTTGAACATACGCGTGTTATTATTACGCATTGCTCCTAAGTGGAATTGCTGCGCCCAACCTCTTTTGTGATTCATTTTGCAAAGCTCATACATTAAGTATGTTTTGAATTGCTCAGCTTCTTCATCACTTAATTGGTTGCCTGCAAGTAATTCTTGGAATAATTTTTCAGGATTATCCTTGAATTTTTCTGAGTAATATAATCTATCTAATCCGTGGTCAGATGCTTTACAGCCCATTTTGTCAAAATACTCATGACGCTCATCTAATGCACTGATTAAATCTTCTATTGTCTTGATGCTTTTATTTGTAACAGCCTCTAATTTTCCAATATATTCATTGAAAAACTTAGGGTCTTCAACTTTTAATACATTGTCAGGTCTAAAAGTTGGTACAATTTTAACGCTAAAATTGCTTAATGCTTTGTGATGCTCTAATGAATCAACAGGGTCGTCAGTAGTTCCAACAACTTCAACTTTCATTTTTTGTAAAATGCTTTGAGTGCTAAAGTCATCTTGCTGTAACATCTCTGTTGCTTTATTATAGATATCTTCTGCAGTGTCTGGAGTTAATAACTCATAGATGCCAAAGTATCTAGCAAGTTCTAAATGTGTCCAGTGATGTAGAGGGTTCCCAATGGTTGCAGGTACTGTTTCTGCCCACTTCTGGAATTTATCTCTAAAGTTTGGTTTTCCTGTACAATATTCCTCATCTACGCCATTTGTTCTCATTGCGCGCCATTTGTAATGGTCGCCTTCAAGCCAAATTTGGCCTAAGCTGTCAAACTTATGGTTTTTTGCCACAAGGTCTGGAGGTAGATGACAATGGAAATCAATAATTGGAAGGTCCGCTGCATAGTCGTGATACAACTTTTGTGCAGTTTTTCCCTCTAAAACAAAATCTGAGTGAATAAAATTCGCCATAATATAAGAATGTTTTAAAATCGTTAACGAACACGAAGATAAAAAAGCCTAAATTAAAAAGCAAATATTTTATAGACAAATCAAATATAATATTGTTAAATCTTTTTCACCATAGATGTAACCTGTTGATTATTAGGGGTTATTGTGTTTGTGTTTTTTGTAATGTTGGATAGTTGTTAGTTATTTCAAAAAGCTCAATACTTTAATATTGTAAAAATAAATAAATAAAAGTCGCTAAAAAAATTGTGTATTTGTGCAAACGTTTGTATTTTTGCTGAGAATTTTGAAATAAAAAGTGTTTTACGTGTATATATAGATGAAAAGAGTTACTATAAAAGATATTGCAAATGCTTTAGGTATAGCACCTTCAACTGTTTCACGCGCTTTGTCTGGTAGTACTCGCGTTCATCCTGATACAATAAAACGCGTTTTAGATAAAGCTAAAGAGCTTGATTATCAGCCAAATTTTGTTGCTTCATCATTAAGAAAAGGGCAGAATAATACTATAGGTATATTAGTCCCTCGTATTAATCGACATTTTTTTAGCGGTGTAGTTAGTGCGATAGAAGAGGTATTAAATCCTGCAGGTTTTGCGTCTTTGATAATTCAAAGTCACGAAAAACTAGAAAAAGAGAAGCAAGCAATAGATGTCTTGCTTCAAAATAGAGTTGCAGGAATATTAATGTCGCACTCAAATGAGACTGATAATTTTTCACATATTTTAAGGGCGGTTCAAAATAGAATTCCTGTAGTGCAATTTGATAGAGTTAGTGCGGAAGTACCTGGTGCACGCTTTGCTAACGATAACTTTACAGGAGGATATTTGGCAACAAAGCATTTGATTAATGGTGGGTATAAGAAGATTGCGCATTTTGCAGGTTCTTTGGAGAACTCTATATATAAAGAGCGTTATCGTGGTTATGTAAGAGCGCTTGAAGAGTCGGGTTGTAAAGTAGATAGTTCATTGGTTTATGAAAACGCTATTACAAAAGAGTTGGGTTATGCTAAGGCTTTGGAAGTTCTGAAGAGTAGAGATATTGATGCGTTTTTCTGTGCAGGCGATTTTAGTGCTATTGGTGTATTTCAAGCTGCAAATGATTTGAATATTCCCATTCCATCTAAAGTTGGACTTGTAGGATTTGCCAATGAGCCATTTGCAGAATTAATATCGCCGCAGCTGTCGTCAGTAGAACAGAATGCGTATGATATGGGAAATATGGCAGCAACGGCTATGCTCAATATTATAAACAGAAAAGCGGCACCAGATTATTCATATCAAGAGATAGTGCCCGTACGTTTGCTTGTTAGAGAGTCGTCAGTAAAAGATAAAACAACAAATATCACAGTAAAGATGTGATAAATAGAATATATATAATTTATTAACTTAAAAGAAACATTATTATGAATTGGGAATTAAGGTATGCAGCAAATCCAGTAGATGTTAAAACATACGATACAGATCGTCTTCGTAAGGAGTTTTTAATTGAAGATTTATTTCAAGAAGACAACTTAAAGTTTGTCTATTCTTTATATGACCGTTTTATCACTGGTGGTGTTGTACCTGTTAATAAAGTAGTAAAATTAGAGACATTTGAAGAGTTAAAGGCTGAGTATTTCTTAGAGAGACGTGAAGTAGGTTTCATTAATGTAGGACAAGGAACTGCGGTTATCACTGCTGATGGAACTGAATACACTTTAGATAATAAAGAAGCTCTTTATTTAGGTGCAGGAAACAAAGAAGTTACTATGGCTTCTAAAGATCCGAAAAATCCAGCACGTCTATATATCAACTCTGCGCCAGCTCACAAAACTTTCCCAAACAAGAAAGTGACTCTTAAAGATGCTGAAGTTGCTGTTTTAGGTAGTTTAGAGACTTCAAATCATAGACAAATTAATAAACTATTGGTGAACAGTGTTGTTGAGACTTGTCAATTACAAATGGGTATGACTGAGTTAAAACCAGGAAGCGTATGGAATACTATGCCTGCTCACGTTCATAACAGAAGAATGGAAGTTTATCTATATTTTGATGTACCAGAAGATCAAGTTGTTTGTCACTTTATGGGTGAGCCACAAGAGACAAGACATATTTGGATGAAAAATGAGCAAGCTGTAATTTCACCAACGTGGAGTATTCACAGTGGAGCTGGTACAGCAAACTACACCTTTATTTGGGGTATGGCTGGTGAAAACTTAGATTATGGTGATATGGACCCATGTCCAACACTTGAGTTAAGATAAAAGATATTGTTGTTTTAGTGATTGTTTTAATTAGTTTTAAATGGTTGATTTTTAGAGGGGTTGGTACGCAACCCCTCTAAATATCGAGATTCACTAACAACGTCTCAAATTAAAATATAAAAATATGAGTTTTATAAATGAACTTTTCGATCTTAGTGGCAAAGTTGCTCTTGTAACTGGTGCATCTCATGGTATCGGTATGGCAGTAGCAAAGCATTTAGGAAAAGCTGGAGCTAAAATTTGTGTAAATGGTACTTCTGCTGAAAGATTAGAAAAGGCAAAAGAAGAGTATAAAAAAGAGGGTCTTGATGTTTACACAATAGTTTTTGATGTAACAAAAGAAGATGAAGTTGATAAAGCTATTACTACTATTGAGAAAGAGGTCGGACCTATCGATATTCTTGTAAATAATGCAGCTATTATTAAAAGAGTAAAGATGCTTGATATGCCTGTAGAGGAATTTAAACAGGTAATCGACGTGGATTTAGTTGCACCTTTTATCGTTTCTAAGCGTGTTGTGCCAGGAATGATTGAAAGAAGAGAGGGTAAAATAATTAATATGTGCTCAATGATGAGCGAATATGGTCGTACATCTGTTAGTGCTTATGCATCTGCAAAAGGTGGATTGAAGTTGTTAACAGCTAATATGACTTGTGAGTGGGCAAAATATAATATCCAAATTAATGGAATTGGTCCTGGTTACATTGCAACAGACCAAACTGCGCCAATTAGAGTAGATGGACATCCATTTAATGATTTAGTAATGTCTAGAACTCCTGCCGGAAGATGGGGAGAACCAGATGACGTTGGTAAAGCTGCTCTGTTCTTATCATCTAAAGCTAGTGACTTTGTAAATGGTCATGTGCTTTATGTTGACGGAGGAATTCTTGCAAACTTTGGATATGTCAAAGGAGAGAATGATTTATAAGTTTTAAAATAGGAGATTACTGCTCCAAATTAAAAAGGATATCATATTAATAATGTGATATCCTTTTTTGTATCAATATTCTTGAGCTCTGCATTGGTGCACCCAGGAACGGATAGGTGTTTTTTGATATATAGTTGATTTTGGAGTTAATCTTAAATGGGTGTCGCATAGACAAAGTCAGGAGTGCAAAGCCTTTCCCTCTATAATTGAAATGTTACTTTTATTTTTCGATGCGTAAAATATCATTTTGGACGCTATTTTTTCTGCACTAATTGGTTTATACTTTTTCAATGAGCCTATAAATAAAATTCCAAATATCATTAAGAAATATTCTCCAAGTTTTTCTCCAAATCTAAATTCATCTCTTTTGCCAGTGATTAATGAGGGTCTTATAAATGTGATATTATCTATTTTATATTGTCGAATTTTACTTTCCATTTCGCCTTTTGTTCGTAAATAGAAGTTGCGGCTTTTCTTATTTGCACCTACAGAGCTAATTACAGTAAAATTTTTAGCTTTTAACTCATCAGCCCATTTTGCTAATTTTACAACCGCATGATAATCGATTTTCTTAAAGTTTTCCTGTGTTTCAGCCTTTTTTATTGTAGTTCCTAATGTACAAAAGAAATCTATTTGATTATCTATTGTTAAAGATGGAAATGAGTTGAAATCTGATTCATAGAATGTAATTTTCGAACTTTTATGAGTGGAATTTCTTCTTCCAATAATATATATTGCTTCATAGCTTTCGTCAGCAATTAGCTTTTCTGTAAGATGTCTGCCAACAAGTCCGGATGCACCAGCAACAATAGCAACTTTCTTTTTCATTATAAATTACAATTAAATAGTTAGTCATTTTTAAGCACCCACCTCCACGGTATATTAGCCCAAAAGTCTCCAGCATAATCAATTCCAATTCTAGGTGTAGTAATTATCTTGTCTGAAGGTGGTGTTTCGCCATATTCAACCCATATTCTATCAGATATATAGATGTTTTCTCCATAAAAAGAAGCATCTAGCTTTAGTTCCCGACCAATTCGACCAGGGCCAGATATTTTTTCTGTTCCACGAATTAATATTGCTTGTGGATCATCTATTTTTCCTGTAGTTATATTTAAAAGCCAATACATTCCATATATTAGGTATACGTAAACAAGTCCACCTTTGTCAAACATCACTTTAGTTCTTTCTGTTTTACCTTTACTTGCATGGCAAGCTAAATCATCCTCGCCACGGTAGACTTCTACTTCTGTAATTTTAGATTTGAAAAATGTATTGTCATCAAACTTTCTAACTAAGTAGTTACCGATAAGTTTTGGAGCAATGTTGAGAGCATCGTCGCTAAAGTAATCTTCTTCAATTCTTCTGTTCATTATTTAATATTCTGTTTTGTCAGGCATATCTTTCCAAGCTTCAAATGTTTGTATGGCTTCATCCCTGAGAAGTTCAACCATTTTTAATTTCCTCTTCTCTTTGGGCAGATCCAACTCTTCATAAATAAAGTGATCATCAAACCCAATATTTGCAGCATCTTCCTTTGTGTTTCCGTAGTAAACTTTAGATATTTTAGCCCAATATATTGCACCAAAGCACATTGGACAAGGTTCACAAGTTGTATATATTTCACATTCAGTCAAGTCAAAACTATTAAGTTTTTTTGCTGCATTGCGTATTGCTTCTACTTCAGCGTGTGCTGTTGGGTCATTATTATTTGTTACTTGATTTGTTCCGTGTGCAATAATTTGACCATCTTTAATGATAATTGCGGCAAATGGTCCACCACCTTTTTTAATGTTATCGTTTGCCAATTTGATGGCTTCTCTCATAATATTTTTGTTCATCTCTTTACATATTTGTCTTAAAAATAGTGATATTTTAGAACTTCATTGATATATAATTGTTATATTTATGCAAACTAAAACGAACTTGTTATGGAAAAGAAAGATAGAATCATTCAAATCTACTCTAGTGATAAAGTAACTGTATATCATTTAAAAAAGGAGTTGGCTGAACAGGGTATTGAAAGTATGGTTAAGAGCAATTATGAATCTGGTTTAATTGCTGGAGTTGTAAGTGGGTCTCAATCCACTTACGAACTGTTTGTTTTGGAAAAAGACTTTGAAAATGCTCACTTAATTATTGAGAAATTAATTTAAGAAATTTCTTTTGCTCTGTTTTTAAAAAAGAAGCATTAACTATTCAGAATTTCATTTTTGATCTAACCTAAAATTAGAGATGAGGTTTATTCCCAGTATTATAGAACTAACAAAGTCTACACATTTTAGAATAGTCTTTAATTAAAGCGGTTATAAAGATATTTATGAGCTATAATTATTTATTATGTCATTATTATAGATAAATGATTGTCTATTAAGAAAAATATTCTTACTTTTGTCGCCGATTATTATCCAAAAATTGGTGTAATATATTTGTTTTTCAATATAATAATGTGATTTTGAGAGTCATGCCCGTCTTTCACTATCATTTTTTGCACAAATATTTACATTATGATTTGTGTTAATTAAAATTTTTGTAAATCTAATTTTCAAACAAAAGATTGTGAATACATTAAGTTACAAGACTAAGTCTGCCACGCCTTCAACCATCCACAAAGAGTGGTTGGTTGTAGATGCTACTGATAAAATTCTAGGCAGAATGGTTTCAGAAGTGGCTCAGCTTTTAAAAGGAAAGCATAAGCCTAATTATACTCCTCATATGGATTGTGGAGATAATGTTATTATTATCAATGCAGATAAGATAAAACTTACAGGTAAAAAGTGGGAATCTCGTATTTCTTATACTTATAGTGGTTTTCCTGGTGGTCAGAAAGCATTGACCCCTGTTGCAATTTTTGAGAAAGATCCTGCAAAGCTTGTAGAGAAAGCTGTTAAAGGTATGTTGCCAAAGACTCGTTTAGGACGTCAGCAATTTAGAAACTTATATGTTTATGCTGGTTCTGAGCACAAGCATGAGGCGCAACAGCCAAAAACTATTGAGTTAAACATTGATAAATAATCATTATGGAAGTAGTAAATACAATAGGAAGAAGAAAATCGTCTGTTGCTCGTATTTATTTAAGCGAAGGAACAGGAAAGATTACAATTAATAAAAGAGATATAGAGGATTATTTTCCATCTTCATTATTACAATTTGTAGTAAAGCAACCTTTAGAACTATTAGAAGTTGCTGGGAATTATGATATTAAAGTAAACTTAGTTGGTGGTGGTACTACCGGCCAAGCTGAGGCTTTACGTTTAGCTATTGCACGTGCATTAGTTAAAATTAATCCAGATGACAAGGCAGCTTTAAGAGAGAACGGATTTATTACACGTGATTCTCGTATTGTAGAGCGTAAGAAACCTGGTCAACCTGGTGCTAGAAAGAAATTCCAGTTCAGTAAACGTTAATTTATGGCGGGTACGTTTAGTATCTAAATTATTAAGACTTCTATTAATATATAGAACTACTTGATAATTGCCAGAGAAATAAAGAAAGTAAACGACTTTTAAAAAGAAATTAAAATGCCAAAAGTAGAAATTCAAGAGATGTTAGATGCCGGAGTACACTTCGGACACTTAACAAGAAAATGGAATCCAGCAATGGCTCCTTATATTTTTATGGAGCGTAATGGTATTCACATTATAGATTTACATAAAACCGCAGCAAAGCTTGATGAAGCAGCTGCAGCAATTAAACAAATTGCAAAATCAGGGCGTAGAATTTTATTTGTTGCTACAAAAAAACAAGCTAAAGATATTGTGGCAGAAAAAGTAAGTGCAGTGAATATGCCATACGTGGTTGAAAGATGGCCAGGTGGTATGTTGACTAACTTCCCAACTATACGTAAAGCTGTTAAAAAAATGGGCTCTATCGATAAGCTAATGGGCGGAGAGAGCTGGGACAGTTTATCAAAAAGAGAGAAACTTCAAATTGCACGTCAACGTGAAAAAATGGAGAGAACTCTTGGTAGTATTGCTGACCTAAATAGATTACCAGCTGCTATGTTTGTAGTTGATGTTATGAAAGAGCAAATTGCTGTTAAAGAGGCACTTCGTTTAAATATTCCAATCTTTGCAATGGTTGATACAAACTCAAATCCAAAAGATATTGACTTTGTAATTCCATCAAATGATGATTCTTCAAAATCAATTGACTTAATAATAGATTATATTACTAAGGCTGTAAAAGAAGGTTTAGAGGAGAGAAAAGCAGAAAGAGATAGTAACGCTGCTAGTAAAGAAGGTGGAAAAGGTGCAAAAAAATCAGAAGGTAAAGCTTCTGCTAGAACTAGAGCACGTAAAGAAGAGCCTAAAGCTGAAGAAGCTACAACAAAAGAAGAAAAAGTTGTAGAGACTAAAACAGAAGAGAAAAAAGTTGAAGAGGTCAAAGAAGAGACTAAAGCAACTGAAGAAAAATCA
Source organism: uncultured Marinilabiliaceae bacterium (assembly GCA_964532085.1). GTDB lineage: Bacteria > Bacteroidota > Bacteroidia > Bacteroidales > Marinilabiliaceae > CAZHHH01. The sequence continues at coordinate 6,262 of CAZHHH010000009.1, read as the reverse complement.
AAAGAGTAATTAACAATTTAAACCAAAATAAAATGGCTATATCTGCTGCTGATGTAAGCAAACTAAGACAAATGACAGGTGCTGGAATGATGGATTGTAAAAGAGCACTTGAAGAAACAGGAGGCGATTTTGACAAAGCTGTTGATATTATCCGAAAAAAAGGACAAGCAGTAGCTAGTAAACGTGCAGATCGTGAAGCATCAGAGGGTGTAGTATTATCTAAAGTTACTGAAGATGCTAAAAGAGGTGCTTTAGTTGTACTAAACTGTGAAACTGACTTTGTTGCTAAAAATGAAAGCTTTATAGCATTAGCTCAATCAATTCTTGATTTAGCTTTAGAAAGTGATGCAAAATCACTTGATGAGGTTAATGAACTTAAGTTGAATGGAGTAGCAGTTAAAGATGTTATTACTGAGCAAATTGGTGTAATAGGTGAGAAACTTGAAATACCATATTTTGAAGTAGTAAATGCTGAAACTGTTGTTGGATATATTCACCCAGGTAATAAATTAGCTACTTTAGTAGGACTAAATAAAGCTGAAATTGACGAGCAAGTGGGAAGAGACGTAGCAATGCAAGTTGCTGCAATGAACCCTGTTGCTATTGATAAAGATTCTGTTGATCAAGAAATTATTGATAAAGAACTTGAAATTGCAAGAGAGCAGTCAAAACTTGAAGGAAAACCTGAAAACTTGATTGACCAAATTGCACAAGGAAGATTAAATAGATTCTTTAAAGACAATACTTTATTAGAGCAAACTTTTGTGAAAGATGGAAAAATTAGTATCCGTCAATATCTACAAAATACAGATAAAGAATTGACTGTAACAGAATTTAAACGTTATTCTTTAAGTAACTAATAGAGAAAGAATATCACAATATATAAAAAAGCCTTGCATTAATAGTGTAAGGCTTTTTTTAACTGTAACCAATAAAAATTAGTGATTATATCAAGTTGTCTATTAGCCACGTTATACCCCAAACCCCTAAAGGGGCTTATTGCATATAGCTAATTCTTATTTTAAAATTAAATTTTGATAATATGAGAAACACTATTTTTTATCACAATGATTTTTGTATATAAAACCTTTCTTGGCTTGCTAGTTGCCCCCTTTAGGGGGTTGGGGGTTAAAATTAGTTATTTAAAGATTAGCAATTAAGAAAACAACGTTCTGATTTGTTAAATTGAACTTCGTTTTCTTTTAATAGACAATTAGTGATTATATCACTATCTTTTTATCTTTGATATGAATTTTTAAAAAATTAAATATGTTTTCAGGAATAGTAGAAGAGGCAGCAAAAGTTGTTGCAATTGAGAAAGATAAAAGCAATTTGCACTTGACTTTAGAGTGTTCATTTGTTGATGAATTAAAAATAGATCAAAGCATTGCTCATAATGGCGTATGCCTTACAGTAGTTGCGCTAACTGATACTACATATACAGTTACTGCAATTCAAGAAACCCTTGATAAATCAAACCTAGGAAAGATAGAGGTTGGTGATAAGATAAACCTAGAGCGCAGTATGGTTATGAATGGTCGTCTTGATGGACATATTGTTCAAGGACATGTGGACCAAACTGCCGAATGTATTGAGGTGAAAGAAGCTGATGGAAGCTGGTATTTTACTTTTAAATACGATGTAGACCCGGCAATGGCAAAACAAGGATATGTTACAGTAGAAAAAGGTTCTGTTTGTGTAAATGGTGTAAGTCTAACTGTTGTAAATAGTAAAGATGACCAATTTTCTGTAGCAATTATTCCTTACACTTATGAATTTACTAACTTTCATCAAATAAAAGAAGGTACAACCGTAAATATCGAATTTGATATTATTGGAAAATATATTAGTAAAATGATGCCACTGTAGGGGCGCTCCTATGTGAGCGTCCATAACTGTGGGCGTCGTAATCGTACGTATCTATATGTCCCATAGCTCTACGCCCGTATGCGTCAATATTCTTTGTGTATCATAATTAATTTTATAAAATTTTCAGACCATTTTATAAAAAATAATATTCATTAAGGATATAGAAGTATTAAATATCGTATATTTGTATCTGTTATGTGGATATTACTATTAATCATATTAGGAACAGTGGTGCTAACATTAGTTGGCACACTAATCTCATCTCATTTTGGTGGAAATACTAATAATGAGTTGATAACTACAACTTGTTCAACTTCTGAATTTGTAGGTGGCTGTTGTGGTGATTATGAAGTGTGTGACAATGAGTCTCTTTTGGCAAAAACTGACCAAATTGTCTATTATGATGATGAGGAGTTAGATATTTATTCGGCTGTTGTTCCTGAAAATTACAGTGAAAAGGCCGTTGAAGAGTTTAGAGAGGTCTTATATTCTATGCAAGATGATGATGTTGCTGGATGGTTGGTAAGTTTGCAACTTCGCAATATAGAGTTACCAATACCTATACGCGAAGAAGCATTACTTATTATTACTGATTTGCGCAATATTTACCAAATTGCACACGCTCACTAAGGGTGTACTAAAGTTCCAATTTTTTCTCCAGACAACACTTTTTTAAGGTTGCCTTTAACATCCATATTAAAAACTAATACAGGAAGTTTATTTTCTTGACACATTGCAGTAGCAGTTAAGTCCATAATCTTCAGATTTTTCTTATATACCTCTTCGAAAGAGATAGTGTCAAATTTAACAGCTGTTGGGTCTTTCTCTGGGTCGGCAGTATAAACTCCATCTACTCTTGTGCCTTTTAGCATTACATCAGCTTCAATCTCAATTCCTCTTAATGATGAGCCTGTGTCTGTTGTGAAATATGGATTGCCAGTTCCTGCAGAAAGTATAACGACTTTACCAGCTGATAGAGCTTCAATAGCTTTTGGTTTCGAATATAGTTCGCCAATAGGTTCCATTCTAATAGCAGTTAAAACCTCTGTTTTAACACCAACACTTTCTAAAGCAGAACTTAATGCCAAACTGTTAATAACCGTTGCAAGCATTCCCATTTGGTCACCTTTATATCTGTCAAAACCTTTTGTTGCACCGCTCAAACCTCTAAATATATTACCTCCGCCAATAACAATTCCAATTTCAACACCTTTACTTGAAATCTCCGCTATCTGTTCAGCATAATCACTTAGTCGTTGTGAATCAATTCCATATCCTTGTTCGCCCATTAGCGATTCTCCACTTAATTTTAAAAGAATTCTTTTGTATTGCATCGTAAAATATTTTTTTAGTTTTTATAATCTCAAAGATAAAAGTTTATTTTCATATTGAGAATATTGGGGTGTGGATTTATTATATGAGGTTAATTTATGTTTTATAATGATTAAGTGTTATTTTTATTAAGATTTTTATAACAAAGTAATAATTTTAACTAAATCTAATCTTACAAAGATGGGAAAATTGCGTGATAATAGTCAACGTGCTAGAAATGCTATTATATTAATTTGGATAATTTTATGTTTAGACTTCTTGTTAATAATCTCTGGCTATATGCAATATAGTATGTTGAAAAACTTTAAAATTACTGGAGATATTTCACTTGATGCAGCAAAAAGGAATGATGTGAGAGAGCAGCTCTTGAACATTATCTATTTTGTGTTTTTTGTTTTTTCTGCAATTATTTTTATTCAGTGGTTTAGAAGAGCATAATATAATTTACATACTAAGGTAAGACCCCTTTCTCAAACTGAGGGATGGGCTGCAGGTGCTTGGTTTGTACCTATTATATCATTTTATATGCCTTATCAAATTATGAAAGAATTATATGTTGAAACAGGATATTTATTGTCAAAAAATGAGATAAAATCTCAGCAAACTCTTTCTGTAAAACTAATTGGTTGGTGGTGGGCATTGTGGATTTTTTCTAATGTTTTTAGTCAAACAATTATGCGTTTTGAACATAAAGCAGAAGGTATAGATGAATTAATAAATATTACTATTTTAAGTATGATAGATAATGTTATAGCTATTCCGTTAGCTCTAATTACTATTAAAGTAATTGAAAATTATTCAAAAGTAGAGCATCTATTAAATAAAGTTGATTAGACTAATTAAAAGAGTGCTTTAAATTGGAATTACAATTAATTTATTATAAAAAAATAAACATACATAATTTTACCAACTCTAAAATGAAAAAAATAGTATTCCTGCTATCACTATTTCTCATCTCGACTATCGTAATGTCACAGGACGAGGGGTTTGATGATATATTGCGTCAACAATTAGACTCTGTGCTTGTAGAGGGAACTTTGCTCTATAAGTATGAAAAAGCAGCTTGGGTTGCTACAGATATGATTATGAAAAACCAATCTATAATTGAGAATTATGGAGGTTATTTTACTTATGAGGATAATGGGAATATTGTTGTAATCTTTTTAAGCAGAAGTGATAATAATTGCATTGCAGAGTGCCATTTTAAAGATGACTTTGCCAAACCTGATGTTTTTAAAGCTAAAGCTAGAAAACTTCGCAACAAAGAGGTGGAGTTATTAAAAGTAAGAAGTAAGATATTTGAAAATTTGTCATCTGATAAACATTCTATATCCATACCAGATGGCTATAGCCCTAATTTTATACTGTTGCCTTTTGCCGAAAAGTATAAGTTATATATGATTATGGGAACAACTCAAATAGATGTTATTCCATTTGGAAATGATTATCTAATAGTTGCAGATATGGATGGTAATATTGAGAGCTTAAAAAGTTTTCATAGTCGTATAATTCCCGCATATACAAATATAGATGGTAAAAAAGTTAGAGAGATTTTTCATAGTCATTTAAAAACTACTCCACTTATATCAGCAACAGATATTTGTACATTTAAGTTGTACGCACCTTTGTATGATGTCAAAAAGTTTACAGTTTATTCACCTGCATTAGAAAAGTATATGACTTTTAATCTTGAAATAAATGAAATATCTGTAAAAGGTAAATAAAATTTATAATTATAATATTCCCAATAATGTTTTAGCCCTACATATTTGGATTGATTTTAAATTAACTTTTTTCAGGTAAATACTAGCATTATTCATCCTGCCGCATTTCTTTTTTGCTTAAATTTATGTTTTATATAACATTGTAAAACCTAAAAACAAGCTAAAAAATGAAGCGAATACTACTCATATTATCTATGAGCTGTTTTGTGGCCACACTTTTTGCCCAAACAACAGCTGTGATGCCAACTAATGGCACAGGTACAGAGAGTGATCCTTACGAAATTGAAAATTTAGCAAATCTACGCTGGCTTTCTGAAACGGCTTCTGTTTGGGATAATCATTTTGTCCAAACAGCAGATATTGATGCTGCTGAAACAGCAAACTGGAACGAAGGCGAAGGTTTCAGCCCAATTGGTATTGATGATGAAAATAGTTTCACAGGAAATTATAATGGAAACTTTCATAAAATATCAAATCTATATATCAACAGGCCTAATGTAGATTATCAAGGATTGTTTGGAATGTGCAAGGGTACTTATCAAGATGGATATAATACATCAACAAGTAATCTTATTCTTGAAAATGTTGATATCACAGGGAAAGACTATGTTGGTGGCATTGCAGGATATGGAGGACGTGAAATTGAGAAAACATCAGTTTCTGGTTCAGTGAAAGGAAATAGATATGTGGGTGGAATAACTGGTAGTGCATACTATCTAACAGAATCATTTAGTGAAGGATATATAGAAGGTAACATTGGTGTTGGTGGAATATCAGGTGATGCTAGAAGTGGTTATACATCTATACAGAATAGTTACAGTAGAGCAACTATTTCTGGGAGAGAGTCTGTAGGTGGTATAATTGGAGAAGGACCTGATTGCGAACCAGATTGGGGGAGTGCTGGACAGGTTTATTACAACTTTTTTGCAGGAATAATTGAAAATGCAACGCCTGAACATAGTGGTGCCATTTTTGGATCTTATTCGCCAGAAGCTTCAGAATATGTAGCGGGCTGGAACTTTTGGGACAAAGATTTAACTGGAATAGATTGGGGAATTACTAGAAATGTTTTCGCTTTCACCACAGCTGAAATGAAAAACACATTAACATATTTGCGTGGTAACTGGGATATGTTAAGTATTAGAACTAATGCAATTTGGGGTATTAATTCAGAAATAAATGATGAGTATCCTTACTTAATATGGACTCATACATCTGAAACTCAAGTTGCAACTGCACCTCTTGTGGGTAATGGTTCTGAAGAAAGTCCGTTTGAGATTGAAAATATAGCTAATCTTCGTTGGCTGTATGAAAATGAAGAAGTTTGGGATAAATAT
>CAZHHH010000008.1:42706-44480 GCA_964532085.1 uncultured Marinilabiliaceae bacterium | reverse complement strand
TTGGATCCATAGGAATATGATCACCATTGTGATAAACACGTCGGTAAATATATGCAGCAATAATTGGCAAACGACTGATTAGGTCCATAACGCCCTCATACATAGCATCCCAATAGAATTTCTTATCCATACCATCCATATAAGCTTTTCTAAAATGAGATTGAGTACTCATAGCTAAAATTGCGGTATTAAACTGAATCATCGGGTGTGCAGTAATAGGTAGGGCATCAATAACATCAAAAGCATGTTGTGGAATATCTTGTGCACGTTTAGCCCACTCTTTTGAGATATAATCAACATCCTCCTCTGTTGGTAATTCTCCAATTAACATCAGATAAAAAAGACCTTCAGGTAATGGTTCACCATCGTTATTCAACTTTGGCAATTTTTCTCTTAACTCTGGTATAGAATAACCTCTAAACCTAATACCTTCATTAGCATCAAGCTTTGATGTATCGGTCAACAACGCTACAATACCCTTCATACCAGTAATAACCTGCTCCAAAGTAACTTCTTGAATTACGTCGTTACCATGTTTTGCAACTAATTTTCTTAGAAGTTCGGCACGAGGGTAACCTACTTCTTCTAACTTCTTTTTAATCGGATCCATATTTACAATGTTTGTTTTTTTATAAAAAATTCAACTAATTATTATTGACCCATTAACATACTACTAAGCCATTAAATGAAAAAAGATAAAACCAATGGGCTAATATTTTAACAAACATTTCGAATTATTGTTCTAATAATAAAGAGAGGAAATTAAAATAAAGTTATTTATATAGATAATTTTTCTACAATAACAATATGGATAAAGAAAAAAGGCTACCCTAAATTGGATAGCCCTTTTGTATCTTATAGTGCGAAATTGTTATTTCTTAGTCACTTTTTGGTAACCATAAACAGCTCTATCGCCTAACTCTTCTTCAATTCTAAGAAGTTGGTTGTATTTAGCCATACGATCTGAACGGCTTGCTGAACCAGTTTTAATTTGACCACTATTAGTTGCAACTGCAATATCAGCAATTGTTGCATCTTCAGTCTCACCAGAACGGTGTGAAGTAACAGAAGTATATCCAGCTCTATGCGCCATTTCAATTGAATCTAATGTCTCAGTTAAAGTACCAATTTGGTTAACTTTAATAAGAATTGAGTTAGCTGCATTTAGCTCAATACCTTTCTTTAAATAGTCAACATTAGTAACAAATAAGTCGTCACCTACTAACTGACATTTATCACCAATAGTTTCATTTAAAAGAACCCATGCATCCCAATCAGCCTCATGACATCCGTCTTCGATACTGTCGATAGGATATTTCTCAACAAGCTCTTTTAAGTAAGCTACTTGCTCTTCTTTATTTCTCTTAGCTGCATCTGGTCCTTCAAACTTAGTATAGTCATAAATTCCATTATCATAGAATTCTGAAGCTGCACAGTCTAATGCAATTGAGATTTCTCCACCTTCTTCTAATCTACCTGGCTTATAACCAGCATTTTTAATTGCTTCAAGAATGCAATTTAAAGCATCTTCAGTACCGTCAAGAGCTGGTGCAAAACCACCTTCATCACCAACAGCAGTACTTAAATTTCTTTTTGATAAAACGTCTTTTAAGCTATGGAAAACCTCTGTTCCCATTCTTAATCCTTCACGGAAAGATTTTGCTCCAACAGGACGAATCATAAACTCTTGAAAAGCAATTGTTGCGTCAGAGTGAGAACCACCGTTAATAATATTCATCATTGGAACAGGAAGTGTTTTAGCATTTGTTCCACC
>CAZHHH010000008.1:0-42606 GCA_964532085.1 uncultured Marinilabiliaceae bacterium | reverse complement strand
CACCGTTAATAATATTCATCATTGGAACAGGAAGTGTTTTAGCATTTGTTCCACCGATATATCTATAAAGAGGCATTCCAGAATACTCTGCAGCTGCTTTAGCAACAGCTAAAGAAACACCTAACATAGCGTTAGCTCCTAATTTGCTTTTGGTTTTTGTTCCATCAAGCTCAATCATTTTATAATCGATTTCTGCTTGAGCAGTAACAGGCATTCCTTCCAAAGCAGGTGAAATTACGTTGTTTACATTTTCAACAGCTTTTAAAACACCTTTACCAAGATATCTACTTTTGTCACCGTCTCTTAATTCAAGAGCTTCGTTCTCTCCAGTAGATGCACCTGATGGTACAGCAGCACGTCCTATGATGCCACTTTCTAATTCAACCTCAACTTCGATAGTTGGATTTCCGCGTGAATCTAAAATTTCACGACCATGAACGTTTAAAATTAATCCCATAATTTAGTGATTTATATTTAATTGTTTTAATTCTTTTAATAAAAAAGGGATAAAGACATTGATGACTTTACCCCTTCAGCACTATCTTTATAAGCAATACAAATAGTTTTTAAGTATCTATTTGTATAACTTATTCTGATTTTTCTTCAGATTGCTCTTCAGAAGTAGTATCATCTTGAGGTACCTCAGTTGCTTCTTCCTTAGCTTCTGCAACTATCTCTTCTTCTTTAGCTTCTGCTACTTCATCAGTAGTTTCCTGTACTGCATTTACTGTATCAGTTGATTTTCTTCTTGATCGACTTCTTCTTGTAGGTCTCTTTGCAGATGCTGTATCAGAAGCAGTAGCCTCAAGCATTGCTTCATTAAAGTCAACAAGCTCTATATAACACATCTCTGCAGCATCACCACCGCGATTACCTAATTTAAGAATACGAGTATAACCACCTGGGCGATTCTCTACTTTTTGAGAAACCTCTCTAAAAAGCTCAGAAACTGCCTCTTTGTTTTGCAGATGGCTAAATACTACACGTCTTGAGTGAGTTGTATCTTCTTTTGATCGTGTAATTAAAGGCTCAACATATACTCTTAAAGCTTTTGCTTTAGCTACAGTTGTTTTTATCCTTTTATGTATAATTAAAGAACTGGCCATATTTGACATCATAGCTTTTCTATGATCAGCTGTTCTTCCCAAGGATTTAGTTTTATTTCTATGTCTCATGATATTATTACTCTTTGTCTAATTTATACCTTGTAATATCCATAGCAAAAGTAAGATTTAACTCACCTAATTTGTCATCTAACTCAGCTAATGATTTTTTACCAAAGTTTCTAAATTTCAATAAATCAGTACGGTTATATTGAACCAAGTCACCTAATGAATCTACATCTGCAGCTTTTAGACAATTAAGAGCTCTTACAGATAGATCTAAGTCGACTAATTTAGTTTTAAGAAGCTGACGCATATGTAATACCTCTTCATCAAACTCTTCAACACCTGAATTTTCGTCAGAATCAAGAGTTATCTTCTCATCAGAGAATAGCATAAAGTGATAAATTAATATTTTAGCTGCTTCTTTCAATGCATCTTTCGGATGTATCGAACCGTCTGTTGAAATTTCAAAAATCAATTTTTCGTAATCAGTTTTCTCTTCAACACGGTAATCTTCAACTTCGTACTTAACATTTACAATTGGTGTAAATATTGAATCTATAGCTATTGTACCAAATTCAAAGTCATCTGAGTGATTTTCTTCTGCTAAAACGTATCCTCTACCTTTAATTATATTGATAGTCATTTGAAGTTCTACTTCAGGATTCATTCTTGCAATAACCAACTCTGGATTAAGAACTTCAAAGCTTGTAAGCTGAGAATTAAACTCTCCAGCTGTCAACTCTTCTTTTCCTGATACTTTTATAGTTATTGATTCTTCTTCAGCATCTTCTACGATACCTTTAAATCTTACTTGTTTCAGATTTAATACAATTTCAGTTACGTCATCAATTACGCCAGGTATTGTAGAAAATTCGTGGTCTACACCTTCAATTTTTACAGTTGAGATTGCATACCCTTCTAATGAAGAGCGTAGTATTCTTCTTAAGGCATTTCCTACTGTAATACCATATCCTGGTTCAAGAGGACGAAATTCGAAACGACCAAATTTATCATCTGCATCAAGCATAATGACTTTGTCTGGTTTTTGGAATGCTAATATTGCCATAAGAATAAATTATTTAGAGTATAATTCAACGATTAATTGTTCTTTAATATTTTCTGGTACTTCAGAACGCTCAGGTGCATTAAGAAATTTACCAACCATTGTGCTTGAATCCCATTCTAACCAAGGATATTTTCTCACACTTGAGTTTGCCAATGAATCGGTAACTACTTCTAATGATTTAGATTTCTCTCTTACGCCAACAAGTTGACCATTTTTAAGAGTATATGATGGAATGTTAACTACTTTACCATCAACAGTAATATGCTTGTGCGATACTAATTGACGTGCAGCTGCCCTTGTTGGAGCAATTCCAAGACGATAAACAACATTATCTAATCTTGATTCTAATAAAGTAATTAAAACCTCACCAGTAACACCTTTACTTCTGTTTGCGCGGTCAAATATAATACGGAATTGTCTTTCTAATATTCCATAAGTATATTTTACTTTTTGTTTTTCTTTTAGCTGAATACCATATTCGCTAATTTTTCTTCTTCTGTTCACTCCATGTTGACCTGGAGGATAATTTCTTCTTTCAAATGCTTTGTCGGGGCCATAAATAGGCTCTCCGAATTTTCTTGCTATTTTTGTTTTTGGACCAATATATCTAGCCATTCTACTAAATTTTTGATTTTAAATTTTTTACTTTAAATATTGAATATGACAGCCGCAGATTATAGAAGGAAGGTTTTTATAACCAACCAGTATTCAAAATTAAAAGCAAAAATCTATGGTTAATAACTAGTAATTTAAATTTACACCCTTCTTCTTTTAGGTGGTCGACAACCATTGTGTGGCATTGGGGTAACATCTACTATTTCTGTAACCGCTATACCTGCACTATGAATTGATCTAATTGCTGACTCTCTACCGTTGCCTGGTCCTTTTACATACACTTTAACCTTTCTTAAACCAAGGTCATAAGCAACCTTTGCACAATCAGCTGCTGCTGTTTGAGCAGCATAAGGAGTATTCTTTTTAGAACCTCTAAAACCCATTTTTCCAGCACTTGACCATGATATCACTTGTCCATTATCATTTGTCAAACAAATAATAATATTATTAAATGACGAATGGATGTGTGCTTGTCCAAGAGCCTCTACTTTTACTGCTCTTCTCTTCTGTGATCCTACCTTTTTTGCCATTGTTAATTATAATTAATTCGCATTCTTTTTATTGGCAACGGTCTTCTTTCTTCCCTTACGAGTCCGTGCATTATTCTTCGTTGATTGACCTCTTACAGGTAAACCAATACGATGACGAATTCCTCTATAACATCCGATGTCCATAAGACGTTTGATGTTTAGCTGAACTTCAGATCTTAACTCTCCTTCTGTCTTAACAGAATCTGCAATGATATTACGTACTGACGTTATTTGATCATCGCTCCAATCTTTAACTTTTAAATTAATGTCGACTCCAGCCTCGGCTAATATACTTTTCGCCTTACTTCTACCAATACCGTAAATGTAAGTTAAAGCAACCTCACCACGTTTGTTCGTTGGAATATCGACTCCTGCAATTCTTGCCATATTCTATTATATTTATCCTTGACGTTGTTTAAACCTTGGATTCTTTTTATTTATAACATATAAGCGTCCTTTTCTGCGCACAATTTTACAATCAGCGCTACGCTTTTTAACTGATGCTCTTACTTTCATGATATTATTTATTATCTATTATTTGTATCTATAGCTAATTCTACCCTTTGTTAAATCGTAAGGAGACATTTCAACTTTTACTTTGTCTCCAGGTAAAATTCGAATATAATGCATACGCATCTTCCCAGAAATATGGGCTGTTATAACGTGACCATTCTCTAACTCAACTCTAAACATTGCGTTAGAAAGTGCTTCGATTATAACTCCATCTTGTTCAATTGAGGCTTGTTTTGCCATGTTTTTTCCCTTTTATTTTAATTTAAGACTGCAAAGTTAATACTTCTTCTGCAAATTTAAAACTAGATAGTATGTCTGCTCCATTTTTTGTTATAGCAACGGTATGTTCAAAGTGTGCTGAAGGGCTTTTATCTACAGTAGATATAGTCCAATTATCACTCTCCATATAAATGTTTCTTTTTCCCAAATTTATCATTGGTTCGATGGCAATAACCATTCCCTCACGTAATTTAGGACCATTTCCCCTGCGTCCATAATTTGGAACTTCAGGAGCCTCATGAAGTGATTTACCAACTCCATGACCAACCATTTCTCTAACAACTGAGTAGCCATGTGCTTCACAGTAACTCTGTACTGCATGGCCAATATCTCCAATACGTTTGGATTCTTGAGCCATCTCAATACCTTTATATAAAGATTCTTTTGTTACTCGCAAAAGTTCTTTAATCTCTGGTTTCACATTTCCTACTTCAAATGTATATGCACTATCCCCATAAAATCCATTTAATAAAACTCCACAATCTATAGAAACAATATCTCCATCTTCGAGTGGCTTATCATTTGGAATTCCATGAACTACTTGCTCATTTACTGAAGTACACAAACTATTTGGGAATCCGTTATAGTCTAAAAAACCTGGAACTCCCTTATTATCTCTAATAAAAGTTTCTGCAACTTTGTCTAATTCTAAAGTAGTTACACCTGGCTTTATTATTTTAGCTAATTCACCAAGAGTTTTTGCAACAAGCATATTACTTTGTCGCATTAATTCAATTTCTTCTTTTGTCTTTAGAAATATCATGTTTTTACTTTAGAATTTATATCTTTTAAATTAATACATTGAAGCACCACCACCAGTTCTTCCTTTTATTCTTCCTGATTTTAAAAGTCCATCATAATGTCTCATTAATAAATGACTTTCAATCTGCTGTAGTGTGTCTAATACAACACCAACAAGAATAAGTAAAGATGTACCTCCAAAGAACTGCGCAAAGTGATGATCAACACCTGCGATTCTTGCAAAGGCTGGTAATATAGCTATTAATGCAAGGAAAATTGAACCAGGTAGGGTAATTTTAGACATTACAGAATCAAGAAATTCAGCTGTTCTTTTTCCTGGTTTTACACCTGGGATAAAACCGCCATTTCTTTTCATATCATCAGCCATTTGCTGTGGATTTACAGTGATTGCTGTATAAAAATATGTAAATATGATTATCAACAAAGCAAAAGTAAAGTTATACCAAAATCCTCCAAAATTAGAGAATGCAACTACAAATTTATTTGTAGCATCGCCACTAATATACCCAGCCAATGTTATTGGTATAAACATTATAGCTTGAGCAAAAATAATTGGCATAACTCCAGCAGCATTTACTTTTAAAGGTATGTACTGTCTAACTCCCCCGTATTGCTTATTTCCAACGATACGCTTTGCATATTGTACAGGTATTCTTCTAGTACCTTGTACTAACAATATTGCAAGTTCAAATATTAAGAATAAGATTAGGAACTCTACTAGTAACATTACTAATCCTCCGTCACTCAATCTTGACCCGAACTCTGCAACAAGTGCAAATGGAAGTCTTGCAATAATACCTACCATAATAATTAATGATATTCCATTACCTATTCCATTATCTGTAATTCTCTCCCCTAGCCACATTACAAACATACTTCCTGCTGTTAGCATGATTGTAGCTGGTATTGTGAAACCCCATCCTGAGTTAACAAACGCACTTGGCGGAAGTGTAGCATGAAGGTTAGCCAAATACCCTGGCGCTTGGATTAATAAAATAGCTACTGTTAAGAAACGAGTTATTTGATTAATTTTCCTTCTTCCACTTTCACCCTCACGTTGTAATCTTTGGAAGTATGGTATAGCTATTCCTAAAAGCTGCACTACAATTGAAGCTGAGATATAAGGCATTATTCCTAGTGCCATTATAGAGGCATTTGAAAATGCTCCTCCAGAAAACATATCTAATAAACCTAACACACCGTCAGCAGTTTGTGCTTCTAAGTTTGCTAGTTCATTTGGATTAATCCCTGGCAAAACAACAAATGACCCAACTCTATAAATTAATAGCAGACCCAAAGTTGTAATGATTCTGCTTCTAAGATCTTCAATCTTCCATATATTTCGGATGGTTTCAAATAGTTTCATCTGATTTTAAATTTGTTATTAATCGAATTATAATTTTACTTCGCAATAAAGATAATTGTTTAGTTCGATTAATCTATTGTAACTCTTTATATTTTTATTAGACATTTTTTATTTCTAAAAAATGTCTAATATTTTAAATCTGTTTCTTACAGTTTTACCACACTTCCTTGAGCAGCAACAATTGCTTCTTCAGCGCTTTTTGAGAATGCGTGTGCTGTTACTTCAAGCTTTGAAGTTATAGCTCCATCTCCCAAAATTTTAATCAAATCATTTTTGTTTACCAATCCTGCTTCAATTAGCACTTCTGGTGTAACTGATTCGATTTTATTTTTATCTGCTAACTCTTGTAGTGTTTTTATATTAATTGGTTTATAATCTACTCGATTAATATTTTTAAAACCAAACTTTGGAATTCTTCTTTGTAGAGGCATCTGTCCTCCTTCAAATCCCATTTTTTTCGAATACCCAGAACGTGATTTAGCACCTTTATGTCCTCTAGTAGAAGTACGTCCTAATCCAGAACCAATACCTCTTCCGATTCTTTTTCTTGAATGTGTAGATCCCGTTGCTGGTTTTAACTGATTAAGTTTCATTATTTATATATTTTAATCTTGTTAAAACTTTATTTTTCAACTGAGACTAAATGTCTCACTTTTTCCACCATTCCAAGAATCACAGGTGTCTCTTCATGTTCTACGGTGGCATTTATTTTTCGTAAGCCTAATGCTTCAAGAGTTCTTCTTTGTTTTTGAGAACTACCGATTTTACTTCTTACCTGTGTTATTTTAATTTTCGCCATGTTCAATTTATTTATCCATTAAACACTTTATCAAGGCTAACGCCTCTGTTCTGTGCTACCATATTTGCATCACGCAGTTCGCATAGTGCTTCTACGGTTGCCTTCACTAAGTTGTGTGGATTTGACGAACCTTTAGATTTTGCTAAAACGTCTTTAATTCCAGCGCTCTCTAACACTGCACGCATCGCACCACCAGCAACAAGACCAGTACCGTCAGATGCTGGCTTTATAAACACTCTAGCTCCTCCGAATTGTGTCTCTTGCTCATGTGGTATTGTTCCGTTTATTACTGGTATTCTGAAAAGGTTCTTTTTAGCTGATTCAACTCCTTTGGCTATAGCCGTAGTTACTTCATTAGCTTTACCTAATCCCCAACCAACAATTCCGTCTTCATTTCCTACCACAACAACTGCTGAGAAACTAAAAGTTCTACCTCCTTTTGTAACCTTAGTTACTCTATTAATGGCTACTAGCCTATCTTTTAATTCAAGGTCGTTTGATGAACGAACTCTTTGTCTATTTCCTGCCATAATATTTTAGAATTTAAGGCCTGCTTCTCTAGCAGCGTCCGCTAATTGTTTTACTCTACCGTGATAAAGATACCCATTTCTATCAAATACAACTTGGGTTATTCCTGCATTTGCAGCTTTTTCAGCTATCAGCTTTCCAACTGCAGCTGCTTTATCAATTTTAGTTCCATTTTCTGAAGCAATCTCTTTCACTAAAGATGTTGCCGATGCTAATGTTACACCAGCGTTATCATCTATAAGTTGAACATCAATTTGCTTATTGCTTCTAAAGACAGTCATTCTTGGTCTATCAGCAGTTCCAACTACTTTACCTCGAATGCCTCTTTTTATTCTTAATCGCCTATCTTTTTTCGAAAAAGCCATATTTCAGTAATTAATCTTATTAAACTTTTACACTTTTACCTGCTTTACGTCTGATCTCTTCGCCTACAAACTTAACTCCTTTTCCTTTGTATGGCTCAGGCTTACGTAAAGAACGAATTTTCGCACAAACTTGACCTAAAAGTTGTTTATCTGCTGATTCTAGTGTAATAACTGGATTACTTTTACGATCTGTTACAGCTTCTACTTTTATCTCTTTAGGCAACAATATATGAATTGGGTGTGAATAACCTAATGTAAGCTCTAGAACTTGACCTGTATTAGTTGCTCTATATCCAACTCCTACAAGTTCTAATTTTTTCTCGTAACCTTCAGATACACCAACAACCATGTTGTTAATTAAAGAGCGATATAGACCATGAAGTGATCTATGCTCTTTTTCGTCCGATGGTCTTTTTAAATTAATCTCACCTTCAGATATTTCAACTTCTATATCTTGATGTATGCTTTGATGCAATTCACCCTTTGGACCTTTAACAGTTACTGTTTGGTCTTTTACAGTTACGGTTACTCCGGCTGGTACTGTTATGGGTGATTTTCCTATTCTACTCATTACTATACCTCCTTTTTAATAAACGTAACATAAAACTTCACCACCTACTTTTTCGGTTCTAGCTTCTTTATCAGAAATTACACCTTTTGAAGTAGATAAAATTGCAATACCAAGCCCATTTAATACACGAGGTACTTCTTTATACCCTGTATATTTACGTAATCCTGGTTTAGAAATACGTCCTAATTTTTTAATTGCTGGTATTTTTGTAACAGGGTCATATTTAAGAGCGATCTTAATTACGCCTTGTTTGTTGTCATCTATAAACTTATAGTTTAAGATGTACCCTTTGTCATAGAGAATCTTAGTCATCTCTTTTTTAAGGTTTGATGCTGGTATTTCAACAACCTTATGTCGTGCCAGTATGGCATTTCTGATTCTTGTCAGAAAATCCGCTATTGGATCTGTCATATTGATTTAGTTTTAAATTGATCCCACCAAATTGGGACAATATTTAACACTCTGCTAGTTTTACCAACTAGCTTTTTTAACTCCTGGTATTAAACCTTTTGAGGCCATCTCTCTGAATGTTATACGGCTAAGCCCAAACTGACGCATATATCCTTTTGGTCTTCCTGTTACCTTACAACGATTGTGTAGTCTTATTGGCGACGAGTTACGTGGTAGCTTTTGCAAACCTTCATAATCTCCTGCCGCCTTTAAGGCTGCACGCTTTTCAGCATATTTGGCCACAAGTTTTGCCCTTTTAACTTCACGGGCTTTCATTGATTCTTTAGCCATCTTATTTAATTCTTTTTTAAGTTTTTAAACGGTAAGCCAAATTCGCGTAATAATGCGAAAGCTTCCTCATCTGTATTAGCAGAAGTTACAAAGGTAATATTCATACCCATAATTTTGCTAACAGAATCGATATTTATTTCAGGAAAAATAATTTGTTCAGTAACACCTAGAGTGTAATTACCTCTACCATCTAGTTTACTTTCTATTCCCTGGAAGTCTCTAATACGAGGTAGAGCTACTTTTACAAGACGCTCTAGAAACTCATACATTTTAGCCTGTCTTAAAGTAACTTTAGTTCCAATAGGCATTTTCTTTCTTAATTTAAAGTTAGAAACGTCCTTTTTAGACAGACATACTACTGCTTTTTGACCTGTAATTGTAGTTAGTTCATTAACAGAGTTTTCTATTAATTTTCTATCTGCAACTGCTGCACCTACACCTTGATTAATCACTATTTTCTCAAGTGAGGGAACCTGCATAACTGATTTATATCCAAACTCTTTCATAAGAGCTGGAGTAATCTCTTCCTTATACTGTGTTTTTAAACTTGGTATGTAACTCATTATTTAATCTCCTCTCCTGATTTTTTTGAATATCGAACCAATTTACCATCTTTTCCTACTCTACGTCCAATACGTGTAGGCTCTCCGGTTGAAGGATCTTTCAAATTTAGATTTGAAATATGTATAGGTGCCTCAATTTTTATGATTCCACCTTGTGGATTCTCGGCGTTTGGCTTAGTATGTTTACTAACAAAATTAACGCCTTCAACTATAGCTCTTTGCTCTTTAGGGAATACTTGAAGGATTTTTCCTTCTTTTCCTTTACTAACTCCCGAATTAACAATAACTATGTCTCCTTTTTTTATGTGTAATTTTCCCATTGCTGTTTGAATCTTTATCGATTATAGCACTTCTGGCGCTAAAGATACAATTTTCATATATCCCTCACGCAATTCTCTTGGCACAGGGCCAAAGATACGTGTACCTCTCATTTCACCATTTGCATTTAGTAACACACAAGCGTTGTCATCAAATCTGATATATGATCCATCAGGTCTTCTAACTTCTTTCTTTGTGCGCACTATCACGGCTTTACTTACTGTTCCTTTTTTTATATCTGAAGGAACAGCATCTTTTACTGTCACAACAATTTGGTCGCCAACAGAAGCATATCTTCTGTTTGTACCGCCCAAAACGCGAATGCAAAGTACTTCTCTAGCACCGCTATTGTCTGCGACTTTCAATCTGGATTCTTGCTGTATCATTTTTTACTTAGCTCTTTCAAGGATTTCAACTAATCTCCACCTTTTCATTTTACTTAAAGGTCGAGTTTCCATTATTTTTACGGTATCACCAACATTACACTCATTTTTATCATCGTGAGCATAAAACTTTTTGGTTTTTTTCATAAACTTCCCATACATAGGATGTTTTTCACGAACTACGACACTAACGACAATGGTTTTATCCATTTTTTGACTCGACACCATGCCGATACGTTCTTTTCTCAAATTTCTAACTTCCATCTGCTAATTATTTATCGTTATTTTGTTTTTGACGCAGAATGGTCAACAAGCGAGCAATATTTCTGCGCGTATGTCTAATCTGCAAAGGATTATCTAAAGGCGAAATATGATGATTAAATTGCATATTGCTTAGATTTTGTTTTTCAGTTTCGATACGCTCTTCAATCTCGTTAACTGTCATTTCTTTTATCTCTGAAGTTTTCATTTATTACGCATTTGTAGATTGAACATAGTCTCTCCTAACAACAAATTTTGTTGTAACAGGTAATTTTTGCGCAGCTAATCTTAGTGCTTCTTTAGCAACTTCATATGGTACTCCATCGCACTCAATGATCATGCGTCCTGGAGTTACTGGCGCTACGAATCCTTCTGGACTTCCTTTTCCTTTACCCATTCTAACCTCTGCAGGTTTTTTTGTGATTGGTTTATCAGGAAAAATTCTAATCCATATTTGTCCTTGACGTTCCATATAACGTGTTACCGCAATCCTTGCTGCTTCTATCTGACGCCCAGTAATCCACTTTGTTTCAAGTGATTTTATTCCAAAAGATCCGAATGCTAATTGATGCCCTCTTTGAGCATTTCCTTTCATTCTTCCTTTTTGCTGTCGTCTATATTTAACTTTTTTTGGTTGTAACATTTTTCTTTTCTCTTATTTATGTTAACAGCTGATTACTTTCTTCTTCTTCTTCTATTACCACCAGCACCACGTTTTTTCTGGTTTGATGGTTGAGCATTGAATTTAGGAGATAAATCTGGTTTTCCGTAGATTTCACCTTTACAAATCCAAACTTTTATTCCTAAAAGTCCAGTTTTTGTAAGTGCTTCTCCTAGTGCATAATCAATATCAGCTCTAAAAGTGTGAAGTGGTGTTCTTCCTTCTTTAAACATTTCGGAACGCGCCATTTCAGCACCATTAATACGTCCAGAGATTTGTACTTTTATACCTTCTGCGCCCATTCTCATAGCAGATGACATAGCCATTCTTATTGCTCGCCTGTAAGCAACACGTCCTTCTAGTTGACGAGCTATGTTATTTGCTACTATAACAGCGTCTAATTCTGGTCGTTTAATTTCAAAGATATTGATTTGTACATCTTTGTCAGTAATCGATTTTAATTCTTCTTTAAGTTTATCTACTTCTTGTCCACCCTTACCGATAATTATACCTGGTCTTGCTGTGTGGATAGTTATAGTTATTAACTTAAGAGTTCTTTCTATGCTAATGCGTGAGATGCTAGCTTTAGCAAGTCTCGCATTTAAATATTCGCGAAGTTTATGGTCTTCGTATAATTTATCTCCATAATTGTCTCCGCCGTACCAGTTAGAGTCCCATCCTCTGATGATTCCTAACCTATTGCTTATTGGATTTACTTTTTGTCCCATATGGATTTCTTAATTTTCCTGGTTTACAATTAATTCTCTACTATCTACAAGGATAGTAACATGATTTGATCTCTTACGAATTCTATTTGCTCTTCCCCGTGCCGCAGGTTTGAGTCTTTTTAGAATTCTTCCTGAGTCAACATAAACCTCTTTAACATATAGGTTTGCATCCTCTATTCTCACTCCTTCATTTTTCTCTTTCCAATTGGCAATTGCGGACAATAAGAGCTTTTCTACTGGCTTTGCAGCTTGTTTAGTAGAAAACTTTAGAATGTCTAGGGCTAAATTCACGTCTTTACCACGAATCATGTCAACTACGTATCTCATTTTTCGTGGAGAGGAAGACTCATTACGCAATCTTGCGTATGCTAATGATTTTTTAGCTTCTTTTATCTCTTCTGCTTTTATCTTTTTTCTTGCACCCATTTTTACTACATTAAGGTATTAACATTTTACAGGTTTATCTTTTCTTACCACCTGTGTGACCGCGATATGTACGCGTTGGGGCAAATTCTCCCAATTTATGACCTACCATATTCTCTGTAATAAATACAGGAATAAACTTGTTTCCGTTGTGAACTGCTATTGTATGTCCAACAAAATCAGGGGAAATCATTGATGCCCTAGCCCATGTTTTAACTACTGATTTTTTTCCTGATTCGTTCATTTTCAGAACTTTTCTATCAAGATTATAATCTATATATGGACCTTTCTTTAATGATCTACTCATAATTTTAAATAATTAACCGGTTACTTTTTCCTTTTTTCAAGAATGTACTTATTTGACTGTTTTTTCGGAGAACGTGTTTTGTACCCCTTAGCTAACAATCCTTTTCTTGAACGTGGATGACCTCCAGAAGCTCTACCTTCTCCACCACCCATTGGGTGATCAACAGGGTTCATCGATACTCCTCTAACTCTAGGTCTACGTCCAAGCCATCTAGTTCTACCAGCTTTTCCAGATTGCTCAAGAGCATGATCTGAATTACCAACAGCACCAACTGTAGCTTTACACATTGTTAGCACCATTCTTGTTTCACCGGATGGTAAACGAAGTACTACATATTTTCCCTCACGAGCTGACAATTGTGCAAATGTTCCTGCACTTCTTGCCAATGCACCTCCTCTACCAGGATATAGTTCTATATTATGAACTATTGTTCCTAATGGTATTTCACCAAGTGGCAATGAGTTACCTACGTCAGGTGATACTCCTTTACCTGACATTATGGTTTGCCCAACTTTTAATCCATTTGGTGCAAGAATATAACGTTTTTCACCATCTTCATACTGTAATAAAGCTATACGTGAGCTTCTATTTGGGTCATATTGTATTGACTCAACAGTAGCCTTTACTCCGTCTTTATTACGTTTAAAGTCGATTACTCTATACTTCCTTTTGTGTCCACCTCCAAGATTTCTCATGGTCATTTTTCCTGAATTGTTACGACCACCCGACTTCTTTAAAGGCTTAAGCAAGGATTTCTCTGGTGAGCTTGATGTAATCGTATCAAAAGCACCAATAATTTTATGTCTCTGCCCCGGTGTTGTGGGCTTTAGCTTTCTTACTGCCATTTTATTTAAATATTGCTATAAAAATCTATATTATCTCCATCTGCCAATGTAACGATAGCTTTTTTTGTAGATTTAGTTCTGCCTTCAATAATTCCAGCTTTAGTAAATCTTGATTTCAACTTACCTTGATAGTTAATTGTATTAACTGCAAGTACGTTAACATTGTACAATTCCTCTACAGCTTTTTTAATCTCTATTTTGTTTGCACTCTTTTCAACTAAAAAGCCATATTGATTTAATTTCTCACTGAGATTTGTCATTTTCTCAGTTACTAAAGGTTTAATTAAAACGCTCATATCTGCTTATCTTTAGTGTTTTAATAAATTACTAATTTCATTAGCTACGCTCTCAGTCAATATAAGTGAATGAGCTTTCATAATACTATAAGTATTAAGTGACGCAGCCTCAGATACTTCTGAACGTTGAATATTTCTATTTGATAATACAATATTTCTTTCGTTCTCTTTAGTAACAAGTAAACTTCTTTTGTTATCCACCTTAAGATTTTTTCTAATCTCTACAAAATCTTTTGTTTTTGGTGCTTCAAACGAGAAGTCTTCAACAATTATTATCTCATTATTTTTTGCTTTATGTGCTAATGCAGAAAGACGAGCTAATTGTTTTACTTTTTTGTTTAACTTGAAACTATAATCACGTGGTTGTGGTCCAAACACTCTACCTCCACCTCTGAAGATAGGGTTTTTCAAACTACCCGCACGTGCAGTACCTGTTCCTTTTTGTCTTTTAATCTTACGTGTACTTCCAGCGATCTCATTACGAGCTTTTGCTTTATGAGTTCCTTGACGTTGATTTGCTAAATATTGTTTAACATCTAAATATATAGCATGATCGTTAGGCTCTATTGCAAAAATAGCTTCATTTAATTTAACCTTTCTGCCGGTTTCCTCTCCTTTTGTATTTAATATGTTCAGTTCCATTACTTCTCAATAATTAGATATGAACCTTTCGCGCCCGGAACAGATCCTTTAATCAGTAACAGGTTGCTTTCGGGAATAACTTTAATAACTCTCAAATTTTCGATTTTTACTCGGTCACCACCAGTTTGTCCAGCCATACGCTTTCCTTTGAAAACTCTTCCTGGTGTTGATGCAGCTCCAATCGACCCCGGTGTACGTACTCGGTCTTGTTGTCCGTGTGATGTCTCGCCTACACCAGCGAATCCATACCTTTTAACAACACCTTGGAATCCCTTACCTTTTGATATGCCTGTAACATCAACAAAGTAATCTTCATCCAAAATGTCAACTGTAACAACATCTCCAAGTTTAAAATCACCTTCGAACTCTCTAAATTCAACCAGCTTGGCCTTTGGAGTGGTACCTGCTTTTTCAAAGTGCCCTTTTAAAGGCTTTGTGGTACTCTTCTCACGTTTTTCGTCGAATGCTAACTGAATGGCATCATAACCATCAGTCTCTACAGTTTTAACCTGTGTAACGACGCAAGGACCAGCTTCGATAACAGTGCATGGTATATTTTTACCATCGGCACTGAAAACGGATGTCATTCCGATTTTTTTTCCAATTAATCCTGGCATTTGCTTGTGATTTATTTAATTATAAAACTTTAATATCTACTTCTACTCCACTTGGAAGTTCTAATTTCATTAATGCATCAATTGTTTTAGATGTTGAGCTATAGATATCAATTAATCTTTTATAAGATGATAATTGAAACTGTTCTCTCGATTTTTTATTAACAAAAGTTGCTCTCAAAACAGTAAATATTCTCTTATGAGTTGGTAACGCAATTGGTCCGCTAACTGTAGAACCTGTGCTTTTTACTGTCTTTACAATCTTTTCAGCAGATTTATCTACCAAATTGTGATCGTATGATTTTAGTTTTATTCTAATTTTCTGATTCATATCTTATTGTCCAATCAATTGGTTATAACAATTCAACTTTTCCTTTAGCTTCTGCTACAATTTCTGTTGCAATAGCTTTAGACACCTCTTCATAGTGTGCAAACTCCATTGAAGAAGTAGCTCTACCTGAAGATATAGTTCTTAAAGCAGTTACATATCCGAACATTTCTGCTAATGGTACTTTAGCTTTAACAACTCTAGCACCCGCTCTAGATTCCATTCCTTCAACTTGACCTCTTCGTTTGTTCAAGTCTCCGATAATATCACCCATATATTCTTCTGGAGTAACAACTTCTACAGTCATAATAGGTTCTAACAACTTAGGAGATGCTTTTTCACAAGCAACTCTAAATGCTTGTCTTGCTGCGATTTCAAAAGATAATTGATCAGAGTCAACAGGATGGAATGACCCATCTAATAACTCTACCTTTAAATCTTCCACATTAAATCCAGCTAATACTCCATTAAGCATAGCGCCTTCGAAACCTTTTTCAACTGATGGAATATATTCTTTTGGAATATTTCCTCCTTTTACGCTATCGATAAATTGTAAACCTGATTTTCCTTCATCAACTGGACCAACTTTAACAATGATATCAGCGAATTTACCTCTACCTCCAGTTTGTCTCTTAAACACTTCTCTGTGCTCAACTTCCTGGCTGATAGTTTCTTTGTATGCAACTTGTGGACGTCCTTGGTTACACTCAACCTTAAACTCACGTCTAAGTCTTTCAATAATAATCTCTAAGTGTAACTCACCCATACCACTAATAACAGTTTGACCGCTATCCTCGTCTGTTTGTACGCGGAATGTTGGATCTTCCTCTGCTAATTTTGCAAGACCTGTTGAAAGTCTATCGATATCCTTTTGACTAAGAGGCTCAACTGATATACCAATAACTGGAGCTGGGAATTCCATTGACTCTAGTGCGATTGGATTTTTCTCATCTGAAAGAGTATCTCCTGTACGAATATCTTTAAAACCAACACCTGCACAAATATCACCGGCAGATATTGAGTCGATAGAAATCTGTTTTTCTGATTTCATTTGATATAAACGAGAAATTCTCTCTCTCTTTTCACTTCTTACGTTATAAACATACGAACCTGCATCAAGCTTACCTGAGTAAACTCTCATAAATGCTAAACGACCAACAAATGGGTCTGTAGCAATTTTAAATGCTAACGCTGTAAAAGGTTCTGATTCGATTTGCTTTCTAACAATAACTTCTCCTGTTGTAGGATTAGTTCCTTCAATTGTTGGGATATCGCTTGGTGCTGGTAAATATCTTATAATACCATCTATTAATCTTTGGATACCTTTATTTTTAAAAGCTGAACCACACATCATTGGCACAATGCTCATATCGATGGTTGCTTTTCTAATAACTTCAATAAGTTCATCGGCAGTGATTGAATCTGGATCGTCGAAGAATTTTTCCATTAATTGATCGTCGTATTCAGCTACTGACTCAACTAATTTCTCTCTCCACTCAGCTACCTCATCAACCATTTCAGCTGGTACATCTGTCAACTGATATTTTTGACCTAATACGTCATCTTCTTCCCAGATAACAGCTTTGTTTTCAATCAAATCAACAACACCTACAAATGACTCTTCTGCACCGATAGGAATTGTAATAGGTACAGGATTAGCTCCTAACACCTCTCTAATTTGTCTAATAACATTATAATAATCTGCACCGGATCTATCCATTTTATTAACGAATCCTAATCTTGGTACTGAATATTTGTCTGCCTGTCTCCAAACGGTTTCTGATTGTGGCTCAACACCACCTACAGCACAAAAAAGTGCTACTGCACCGTCTAGAATTCTTAATGATCTTTCTACTTCTACAGTAAAGTCAACGTGACCAGGAGTATCAATAATATTAATTTTGTACTCTTCGTCATTATAAACCCACTGTGTTGTTATGGCTGCAGATGTAATTGTAATACCCCTCTCTTGCTCTTGCTCCATCCAGTCCATTGTAGCTGAACCATCGTGAGTTTCACCTAATTTGTGAGTGATACCAGTGTAGAACAATATCCTTTCAGATGTTGTTGTTTTTCCGGCATCAATGTGAGCCATAATCCCTATGTTTCTTGTATATTTTAAATCTTTTGTCATCAGTTTATATAATTCTGGATTTTAAAATCTAAAATGAGCAAACGCACGGTTGGCCTCTGCCATTTTATGCATATCTTCTTTTCTTCTAAATGCTCCACCCTCTTCGTTATATGCGGCTATAATCTCAGCGGCTAGTTTGTCTGCCATTGATCTTCCACTTCTTCTTCCTGCATAAAGAATCATATTCTTCATACTATAAGATACTTTTCTGTCCTCTCTAATTTCTGTTGGAACTTGGAAAGTAGCTCCACCTACACGGCGGCTTTTTACTTCTACAGAGGGAGTGATGTTTTCAAGAGCTTTCTTCCAGAATTCTATAACTGTTTTACCTTCGCTCTCAGCTTTCGGCTGAACAATTTCTAATGCAGAATAAAAGATGTTAAAAGAAATAGCTTTCTTTCCATCTTTCATCAAATTGTTCACAAATTGAGTAACAAGAGTATCCCCAAATTTTGGATCGGGAAGTAATACTCTTTTTTTCGGTTTACTTTTTCTCATCTCTTTTTGTTTATAGGTTTTTATACTATTACTGGCTGTATTATAATGAATCTTCAATAGTTCACCTTTTGAAACTATTTACTCAACCCCAAACACAAACCAATAAACAAAACAACCTATTGGTTAATTATTATTTTTTTGCTTTAGGCTTTTTTGTTCCATACTTGGAACGACGTTGTCCACGCCCTTCTACACCTGATGCGTCAAGAGCACCTCTCACTAAGTGATATCTTACACCTGGTAAATCTTTTACTCGTCCACCTCTTACTAACACTATAGAGTGCTCTTGTAAGTTATGTCCTTCACCTGGTATGTAAGCATTCACTTCCTTCCCGTTTGTTAAACGAACACGGGCAACCTTTCTCATCGCTGAGTTAGGCTTCTTAGGTGTAGTAGTATAAACACGAACACAAACACCCCTTCTTTGAGGACAGCTATCCAATGCTGGAGACTTGCTGTTTTCTGTTATGCGAACGCGTCCTTTTCTTACTAATTGTTGAATTGTTGGCATACTAAATTTTAATTTAAACTTATATATATCTATAAAATGGGTTGCAAATGTATAACTTTAATTTGTAATTCCCATTGATTATTAACTAAATATCTCTTTTTTTAGATAAAAAGCGGTGCAAAAATACAAATTAAGATTGAAAATAAAAACATAGTGAGTGAAAAAAATCAAAATTTATTCATTTTCTTATATTTAGCCCTATACTTTTAGGATTATTTTACAATCACTTCAAAATAGATTTATATATTTGCATTTGCATAAATTCGTTTTAATTTGAATACAATCATTGAAAACAAATAAATTTATTTAATATGAAAGCTTATGTTTTTCCTGGTCAAGGAGCTCAATTTGTTGGAATGGGTAAAGATTTATATAACAATTCAACAGAACTAAAAGAACTTTTTGAACAGGCTAATTCTATTCTTGGATTTAGAATTACAGATTTAATGTTTGATGGTACTGATGAAGATTTACGCCAAACCAAAGTTACGCAACCTGCTATTTTTATACACTCAGTATTATTAGCTAAATCTTTAGGTGACAATTTTAACCCAGATATGGTAGCTGGTCACTCATTAGGAGAGTTTAGTGCACTAGTTGCTGCTAATGCTTTATCATTTGAAGATGGTTTAAAATTAGTTTCTCAACGTGCATTGGCAATGCAGAAAGCTTGTGAAATTGAACCTTCTACTATGGCAGCTATTATTGGACTTGAAGACTCTGTTGTGGAGGAAGTTTGTGCAGCTATTGACGAGGTTGTTGTACCAGCCAATTATAACTGCCCTGGGCAACTTGTTATTTCTGGTTCAATTGAGGGAATTGATAAAGCCTGTGAAGAACTTACAAAAAGAGGTGCAAAACGTGCTTTAAAACTACCTGTTGGTGGTGCTTTTCACTCTCCATTAATGGAACCTGCAAGAAGTGAATTGGCGGAAGCTATTGAAAATATAGAAATAGTTAAACCGATTTGCCCTATTTATCAAAATGTGGATGCATTGCCAACTGATGACCCTGCTGTTATTAAAGAGAACTTAATTGTGCAACTTACTGCCCCTGTTAGATGGACTCAAACTGTACAAAATATGCTTAAAGATGGTGCAACTTCATTTACAGAGGTTGGTCCAGGTAGAGTTTTACAAGGTCTAGTAAAGAAAATCGACAGAAGTGTTGAAGCTACAAGTATTAATAATTTACAAGAGTAATAAAATTATAATATAATACAAAAGGCTAATACAATAATGTGTTAGCCTTTTTTTGATTATATATATCTTCCTTTGATTTAAATCAATAGATGAAATAGGTCTGGGCTATCATTAACATGTAAGAAATTAATATTATGTTCTTTTAATCTCTTCACCAATTCTATGTAATCTTGTTTTGACTTTGTTTCGATACCGACCAATGCAGGACCATTCTCTCTACTATTTTTACGAGTATATTCAAAGTGAGTAATATCATCTTCTGGTCCTAAAATATCATTTAAGAATTCTCTTAATGCACCTGCTCTTTGAGGAAATTGTATTATAAAATAGTGTTTCAACTCCTCATATAACATCGATCTTTCTTTTATCTCTTCAGTTCGTGTTATATCGTTATTTCCTCCACTTATAATACATACTATATTCTTTCCCTTTATCTCATCTGCATAAAAATCAAGTGCAGCTACGCTCATTGCTCCTGCAGGTTCAACAACTATTGCCGACTCATTATACATTTGCAGTATTGTAGTACAAACTTTCCCTTCTGGTACAAGTTTCATTTCATCAATAACCTCTTTTGCAATATCAAAATTAATTTTTCCAATTGTTGCAACAGATGCACCGTCTACAAACTTCTCAAACTCTTCAAGTGTTACTCTTTTATTTTCTTTAAATGAATTAACTAATGCTGGTGCTCCTTCTGGCTCTACTCCAATAATTTTTGCTCTACATCCATTTTGTTTTAAATAAGAACCTACACCAGATACCAATCCACCACCACCAATTGGAACAAAAATATAATCTAATGACTTTTTATGTAACTGTTCTAGCTGTTCTTCAATCTCCATTGCAATTGTACCTTGTCCTGCAGCTACAACTGGGTCATCAAATGGATGGATAAAAACGGACTTTCGTTCTTCGCAATCAGATATTGCTGCATAATATGCTTGGTCATAAGTATCTCCTATCAATACTACCTCCACATTATCTTTTCCAAACATATTAACTTGGTTAATCTTTTGTTTTGGGGTGGTTGATGGCATATAAATACGCCCTTTTATATTCAAATGATTACATGCAAAAGCTACCCCTTGCGCATGATTTCCAGCGCTTGCACAAACTACCCCTCTTTTTCTATCATCATCTGACAAGCTTGCGATTTTATTATAAGCACCACGAATTTTATAAGATCTTACTAACTGTAAATCTTCTCTCTTGAGATAAATATTTGCTTTATATCTCTCTGAAAGAACTAAATCTTTTGTTAAAGGCGTTTTTTCAACTACTTGTGCTATTCTTTCCTTTGCTTGTTTTATTTCTGTTATAGGAATCATTAGATTAAATTATTTGGCATTAGATTAATTAAGTAGAATATAGTGTAAGAAAAAAGGCATTTGATGTAAATGCCTTTTTTATAAATTTCTGTTTTATATATTATGGCATTTTATACATAAATGCGTTAATACTCATTCCTGCTCCAACAGATGTCATCATAATATTATCACCTGATTTCACTTCATGACCATCAAGCTCTCCTTTTACTAACAAATCATATAACGTTGGTACGGTAGCAACACTACTATTTCCAAGTGTTCTGATTGTCATTGGCATTACGCTTTCATCCATCTCTCTTATTCCATATAGTCTGAAGATTCTTTTAAGAATTGCCTCGTCCATTTTTGCATTAGCTTGATGTATAAGAACTTTCTTAAGATCTGTCAGATCCATATCATTATTATCTAAACACTCTTTTGCAATTTGTGGGACATAAGTAAGAGCATAATTATATACTCTTCGACCATACATTTTTAAGTACAACACATCGTCTGGTAGCTCTTTATTGTATGATCTGTCCATTTCAAGAAGATTAAGATGCTCCATAACGTCAGTTCTTGCAGCATGTTTTAATATTCCAACTGGTGTTTCACTTTCTACACCCTCTAATACAACTGCTCCAGCACCATCTGAGAAAATCATTACATCTCTATCGTGTGGGTCGCTAGACCTGCTAACTGTATCGGCACCTATAACAAGGATTCTTTTAGCATCACCAGATTTAATAAAATAGTTTGCTTGGATCATTGCTTGCGTCCACCCTGGGCATCCAAAGGTTATGTCATAAGCTATTGTTTTAGGGTTTTTAATCTCTAGCTTCTGTTTTACTCTTGCAGATAATGTAGGTAAAATGTCAGGATATAGTGATCCGTGTTTCATATCACCCAAATTATGCGCTACAATAATATAGTCAAGAGTTTCAGGGTCAATTTTAGCGTCTTCAATTGCAGCTTGTGAAGCAAATGTTGCTAAATCTGAGGTTACGTGTTCTGGTTCAGCTATACGTCTTTCGACGATATCTGTGATTTCCTCAAATTTTTTCACTATTTCTTCACCAGGTGTTTCGATTAGAGTTCCATCTTCATTCATAAAAACATTGTCGATGAACTCTTCGTTTTTTTTAACTATTGGCGGGATATAACTTCCACTACCTTTTATAACTGCATAAATAGATTTTTGTGCATCCATATTATTATAATATTCAAATAAATCTTACTTCTTAAAATATTTTAGCTCCAATTCATTACCATCCCAAACAGCGTAGGAAAATAAATTTATCCAATCGCCAAGAAAGTACAAATCGCTATTTTTATTAATATTCATCTTTACCGCAACATGCCTATGACCAAACAGATAGTAATCATAGTGAGTATGTTCTGCTGTCTCTTTTGCCCACTTAAAAAGCCACTCTTCTTCACCTTTAAATTGCGACTTTGGTTTATCCACATTTCCTTCTCTACTTTTCTTAGACCATGCGTATGCAATTTTCACGCCTAAATCTGGATGAAGAATTCTAAATAACCATTGAGCAAATGGATTTGTAAAGACACTTTTAAGGAGGTTATAACATTTTTCATACTTTGTTAAACCATCTCCATGTGCTATAAAGAACTTTTTATTATCAATTATTTTAACAACTGGTTTTTTGAATACTTTTACTCCGACCTCATTTGGCAGATAATCAAAAATCCAAATATCATGATTTCCAGTAAAGTAATTAATCTCAATACCTTTGTCGACTAATTCACAAAGTTTACCTAAAAACCTCGTATTGCCTTTAGGAATCACTTTTTTATATTCAAACCAGAAATCAAATATGTCTCCAACTAAATATATCTCTTTGGCATCGCTACTTATATAATCAAGCCACTCTACTACAACCTTTTCATGCTCCTTTTTGTTCTCGATTGAAGGTGCACCAAGGTGAAAATCTGAAGCGAAATATATTTTATTTTTTTGTTTCAAAATAACAGTATCTAATCAAAAAGATTTAGATTAATTACAAATAAGATGCAAATATATTTGTTTTTATGGAGTTTTTCTAATTTATAAGATACTAGATAACATTTTTAATAATGTAATTACCCCTTTAGAGATTGTTTTTTATTATAAAACTTCTTTTAACTTCTCATCTAAACGTCTACCAAAGAGGTTTTTTCCAATAATTTCTCCATCTCTATCTATCAAATAATTTGCTGGTATCTGCTTTATATTGTACATTCTTGCAGCTGGAGAATCAACGTATTTTAGCTCTGTAACACTAATCCACGGATATTTATTTATAAGTATTGAGTTTTCCCACAATACTTTACTTCTTTCTAGACCTATTTGGTATACCTCAAATCCTTTGGGACTATATTTTTTATAAATATTTTTCAAAACATCATTTTCTTTTACAGATGCATCGTCCCATGAAGCCCAAAATGATAGAAGCACAACTTTACCCCTCAGCTCATTAAGACTTTGAATTTCTCCATACTGGTCTTCAATCTTTAAATCAGGCATATCGCTCCCCTCTGCATTATGTATAATATCAAGAATTTTCAATCTTCTCTCTTCTGCTTTAGCCGATAATACTATATTATAGAGCTGCTTTACTCTCTGCGACTCAGGATAATAAACATTTAAACTTGTGGCTAGTGCCGAAAAATATATCTGATCTTCTCTATTCAGAACATCCATTATTTGAGTACCATCAGAAAGTGTAAGGAAAAGTGCATAGTATCCAAGAAATGATTTTGGATTTTCTAGAATGAATTTACCAGTTTCTTTTTTATAAACTGAAATATGGTTAGATAAATCATCATTTATTTTATCTATCTGTTTATGTTTCTCATCTATAGTTAAGTTATTATAATATGAGAATAAGCTATCAATATTATTTTGCAATTTTTGCAGTCTTACATTTATCTCTTTTAATTGAATTGAAGATTGTGAATTTTTTACCTCATAATCTTTAATAAAGGTGTTGTAATCTGCTTTAATCTCAATGTTTTCAATTGAGTCTCCTAATATTGTAATATATTTTGTATCTGTAATTGCTAATCTATAAAAAGTTGGAATTTCAAGTCGTTTTTGTTTAAATTTAAAATTTCCATTCCCTTTTAATTTTACACTATCAACGTGGGTTTCGCCATTTAGGTCAAGACGTAATAATTTCAAGGTTTTATTTTCTGCATTTTCTATTACTCCGCTTATTACAAATTGCTCGTTTTTACAGCTCGACAGTAATATGATTATAAACAGTGCTAATATTGTATATTTCATAGTTTTTAAAATTCTATTTTATGGGTGACAAAGATACTTTATTTTTTAATAATTCATCTAAAATATAGTTTCTCTCTTTATCTTCTATATTTCTAGCAACAATTTTTCCATTATGATTCACTATATAATTAACATTCTTATTAGAAATAAATATATCTTTCTGAATACTAATCAATTCTAAAGAATCAGGGATATAAAAACAGAAGTTATTATTTATAATATGGTTTTCAATATTTTGCTGATTATTTATCACTAAAAAACAAAAATGGACATCGCTATTATAATATTTCCATAACTCACGGCTCTTTTGAGTTCTTATTTGATTTAAATCTCCTTTTTTAATAATTTCTATATATACAATTTTATCTTTTATCTTATTTGTAACCGAAGTGTCGCTAACTATATGGAATGGAAACGGCTCTCTTAATGCAGTTTTATTTAGTTTATATATATATTGCTTTAGAGAGTCTGTTTTTACTAGAAAATTATTTACTGTAGGAATCTCTCTGTATGGCCTCAATCTATTTGCTACATAGAGATATTTTGTACTATCCTCAATTATGTCAAAAAGATATCTATCTCCATATTTTTGCATCAGAGCGTACATATTTTCAACGGGATGGTCATCTTTATCAAAAAGTATTGTTTTATATACAGCATCAACAGAGTCGAGATATACAGAGATTGAATCCATCTCTTTTTTCGTCCATTTATTTCTGTTTTCTTTTACCAAATTGGAGAGAGAAAGATTTAACTTTTGCCATTCGGCAGAGAATTTATCAATTTTAGTATATCCTACTGAGATATTTTCATCTTCATTAATTACAGCTTGTTCAGGAAAAGAGAAATATTGTCCATCAATGTAGTATTCTTTGTCAGGACGCATTAACATTGTCAGTTTTTGAGTTTCGTTTTTATGTATGCGATATATTCCTGTTATAAATGTGTCTGGTTTCCAAAAGAACTTTCCTTCATGATTAATTAGCAAAGTATCTTTGACCTCAATGCTATCTGCCAACAGCTCTATTAGCAATCTATTACCTTGTCCTCCCCATAGCAAACCAGATAGCTTAGGCTCCTCTTCTTGAGGCTGACAACTTACTAAAGTGAGAATTATAAAAAACAGTAGAGCTTTTGACTTCATTTTACTTTTTTTGATATTTGCAAGTACAAATTTATGCTTTAGAAATCAAGTTTCATAAAAAAAGGATGT
This sequence comes from uncultured Marinilabiliaceae bacterium, assembly GCA_964532085.1. Lineage (GTDB taxonomy): Bacteria > Bacteroidota > Bacteroidia > Bacteroidales > Marinilabiliaceae > CAZHHH01. Next base: position 16,836 of record CAZHHH010000008.1, on the reverse strand, counting down.
CTGTTTACTCTTAGACATCCTTTTTAGTAAAATATACTACATATTTTTTATATAATTCGCTATCCAATCTCCCACTTCGGAAGTAGAATATGCTTTTCCTTCACCTGCAATATCCTCAGTTACAACAGCCTCATTTAATGAAGCATCAACAGCATCTCTGATTGCTTTACCCTCTTCCATAAGATTGAACGCATATTCAAACATCATAGCTGCAGAAAGTATTGTTGCCACTGGGTTTGCTATATTTTTACCTGCAGCTTGTGGATATGAGCCGTGAATTGGTTCAAAAACACTTGTGTGCAAGCCGATTGAAGCGGATGGTAAAAGTCCAAGTGAACCAGTAATAACAGAAGCTTCATCAGTTAAAATATCACCAAACATATTTTCAGTTACCATAACGTCAAAGCTTGTTGGCCACTGAATGATTCTCATAGCTGCATTATCAACAAACATATATTCTGTTTCAACTTCTGGATAATTTGGTTCCATTTCTTGACCAATTTGTCTCCACAAGCGTGATGTTTCTAATACATTCGCTTTATCAACAATGGTAAGTTTTTTATTACGCTTCATAGCATACTCAAAGCCTAGCTTTAATATTCTTTCAATCTCTTCACGTGTATATACACAGTTGTCGAAAGCTGTATCGCCATCATCTGACCTACCTTTTTCTCCAAAATATATTCCACCAGTTAACTCTCTAATGCACATAAAATTTGCACCTTTCACTAAATCTTGACGAAGTGGTGATTTGTGTAAAAGAGATTCGAAAGTCTCTACAGGTCTAAGATTAGCATATAATCCTAATTGCTTTCTCATTCTAAGTAATCCCTGCTCTGGTCTTACTTTTGCTTTTGGGTCGTTATCATATTTTGGGTCTCCAATAGCACCAAAAAGAACAGCATCACTCTCCATACAAACTTTATGAGTCTCCTCTGGATATGGGTCACCGACCTGGTCAATTGCTGTTGCACCAGTTGTAGCATGTTTATAATTTAGCTCATGGCCAAATTTTTCACAAACAGCATCTGTCACTTTAAGTGCTTCTCTGATAATCTCTGGGCCGATTCCATCCCCAGCCAATACTGCAATATTTAATTTCATTTTATATTTATTTTATATTATTTTCTTCACTTTAAAATCATTGTTTTCTACAATATTCAACATTTTTAGCGTTGCAATAATTGCAGCTTCAGTTTGGTCAGCATCTAATCCTCGAGTTTTAAATTCGTAGCCATTGTGTTCCCATGTAATAACTGTTTCGACTAGCGCATCTGTTTTTCCTCCTGGAGGAATTGCTACTGTGTAATCTGTTAGTTTTGGATGTGATTTACCTAATTTTTCATAAATTATCCAAACAGCTTTCATAAATGCGTCATATTGACCATCGCCAACTGCTGTTTCGGTGTATGTTTCATCATCAATCTTAATTTTAACACTGGCCACTGGCTTCATTCCTCTTGCTAAACTCAAAGAGTAGTTTTGAAGTTTTATAGACTCCTTAGTGCCCTCACTTTTTAAAACATCTGATATAATAAATGGTAAATCTTCTACAGAAACCGACTGTTTTTTATCCCCAAGTTCGGTTATTCTTTGTGTAACTTTCTTTAAGTCCTCAGAATTTAACTCAATTCCAAGGTCTTGTAGATTCTTTAGAACATTAGCTCTTCCAGAAGTTTTTCCTAGAGCATACTGTCTCACTCTTCCAAATCTCTCGGGTAGAAGAGCATTAAAATATAGATTATCTTTATTATCACCATCTGCGTGAACTCCACTACATTGAGTAAAAACGTACTCTCCTGTAAGAGGTTTATTATTTGGAATTCTGATTCCGCTAAATGATTCGACCATTTTTGAAATTTTGGTCAACTTTGACTCATCAATTTTTGTTTTAACATTCAGATGGTCTTTAAGAATTCCCAATATACTTGCCACTGGTGCATTTCCAGCTCTTTCGCCTAAACCATTTACGGTAGTATGCACACCTTTTATACCTGCCTTTATTGCCATATATACATTGGCGACAGATAAGTCATAATCATTATGTGCATGAAAATCAAAGTGAGTATTTGGATATCTTTTTGTAATATCTGAGCAAAATTCTGTTGTTTGATCAGGATTTAGAATCCCCAATGTATCGGGTAGCATAATCCTTTCCACCCTCTCTTTAGACAAGAAATCAATCATTTGGTAAACATACTCACGCGAATCAATCATACCATTGGACCAATCTTCGAGGTAAACATTTACGTAAATATCTCTTTTTTCTGCCTCGTCTAATATTTTCTTTACATCTAAAATATGCTGTTCGGGAGTTTTTCTGAGCTGTCCTTCTAGGTGTTTTAGAGAGCCTTTTGTTAATAAATTTAGCACTTTTCCACCTGCTTCAGTTATCCATTCTAGCGAATCACAATTATCTACAAAACCTAAAACCTCTATTTTTTCGAGATGATTATTTTCTTTAGCCCAGTTAGTAATTCTTTTAACAGCATTAAATTCGCCTGTTGACACTTTGGCAGAAGCTATTTCTATTCTATCTACTTTTAATTTTTCTAAAAGCAGTTTAGCAATAGTTAATTTTTCTGATTCACTAAATGATACCCCTGTTGTCTGTTCACCGTCACGAAGAGTGGTGTCCATTATCTCTATTGAAGCCATTTTTTTATTTTTTTCAGCAAGGTTAATTTTCTTTTAAATTTAGTTTGAAAACTCCCCTTTATTGGTTCTTCAACTTTTTTAAAATTTCTTTATGCGGTTGTAGTAGATTCTTCTTTATTTATAGAGTAATCGGAGGTGTTAAAGCAAACATCTCCGATTATTTTTTATAAATATCCCATATATAATTATGGTATTATTTAGCATTTTCTTTTTCCCATGCTTCAATTTTGTCTTTAATGCTAATTAGATAGTCTATATCATCATATCCATTGATTAGACACTCTTTTTTATATGCATTAATTTCGAATTTTTCTGATACATTTTCTGATGGAATGCTAATTGTTTCATTCTCTAAATCAACCTTGACGATTGTTTTAGGGTCTTTTTCTATTTCAACAAATAACTTGTCTAAGAAAGCATCAGAAACTTGCACCGGTAACAGTCCATTATTTAGTGCATTATTTTTGAATATATCAGCAAAGAAGCTAGATACAACCACTTTAAACCCATATCCATATACTGCCCATGCAGCATGTTCGCGACTTGAGCCACTACCGAAGTTTTTTCCAGCCACAAGTATTTGACCGCTATATGTAGATTGGTTTAATACAAAATCCTCTTTTGGATTTCCTGCCTTATCATATCTCCAGTCTCTAAATAAGTTGTCACCAAATCCTTCTTTGGTTGTTGCTTTTAAAAAACGTGCTGGTATAATTTGGTCTGTATCAACGTTCTCAATTGGCAAAGGTACACAGCTTGATTCTACTGTTACGAATTTATCTATAGCCATTTTTTCTATTTTTAATTTTTTAGTTTCAAATAAAATTACAATAAAGTTCTTGGATCAGTAACAACCCCTGTCAATGCAGCAGCTGCAGCTGTTAGCGGACTTGCCAACATTGTTCTTGCGCCTGGTCCTTGACGACCTTCAAAGTTTCTATTTGAAGTTGATACTGCATATTTTCCTTCTGGAATTTTATCCTCATTCATTGCTAAACATGCTGAACAACCAGGTTGACGCATTACAAATCCTGCATCTTCTAATATTTTTACTAATCCCTCATCTTCAGCTTGTTTTTCTACTTGCTTACTTCCTGGAACTATCCACACCTCGACGTTGTCAGCTTTTTTCTTACCTTTCACAAAGTCAGTGAACATTCTTAAATCTTCTATTCTTCCATTGGTACAGCTACCAACAAAAACATAGTCAACTTTTTTACCAATCATTGCATCACCTGGATTATAGGCCATATATTCCAATGATTTTTTAAAGCTATTTTGTGATGAGCTTTCGATAGAGTCAAGTGTTGGAACATTTTCTGTAATACCTACACCCATACCTGGGTTTGTTCCGTAAGTTATCATTGGCTCAATATCTTCAGCTTTATAAGTCAATTCTTTATCAAAAACAGCATCAGGGTCAGATGGTAATTTTTTCCACTCTGCAAGTTTCTTTTCCCACTCTTCACCAGTTGGCGCAAACTCTCTACCTTTTACATATTCAAAAGTTGTCTCATCTGGAGCAATTAATCCACCACGTGCACCCATTTCAATACTCATATTACATATTGTCATTCGTGCTTCCATTGATAAACTTCTAATTGCTGAGCCTGCATATTCTACAAAATATCCAGTAGCACCACTTGTTGAGATTTGAGAGATTATATAAAGGATAATATCTTTTGACACAACACCTTCCTTCAATTCTCCCTCAATATTTATTCTCATTGTTTTTGGTCGAGATTGCATTAAACATTGAGTTGTAAGCACCATTTCAACCTCACTTGTTCCAATTCCAAACGCAATAGTTCCAAATGCACCATGAGTTGATGTATGGCTATCTCCACAAACTATTGTCATATTAGGTTGAGTAATTCCTAACTCAGGTCCAATAACGTGTACAATACCGTTGTATGGATGATTAAGTCCGTACAGCTCTATTCCGTGCTCTTCAGCATTTTCTTTCAACTTATTTACTTGAAATCTGCTTAATTCCTCTTGTATCGGTAAATGCTGATCAATTGTAGGAATGTTATGGTCTGCAGTAGCCACTGTTTTTTCAGGGCGACGTGCTTTTACTCCTCTTTCATTCATTCCTGCAAAAGCTTGCGGACTAGTCACTTCATGAATAAAATGACGATCTATATACAATACACTGGGACCACCTTCCACATTGTCCACAACGTGGCTATCCCAAATTTTGTCGAATAATGTTTTTCCAGCCAAAATATCTAAATTTTTAATAGTTTTTTAAATAATCTCTTTTTCTAATCTTAATGTATCTTGCTTAAAGCGTCTAAAAAGGCCTCTACAGATGCTGTTACAATATCAGTGTGTGCTGAGAAGCCATAATATATATCACCTTGATGCTCAATTTGTACGTGAACTTTTCCTTGGTCATCACTTCCTCTAGTAATAGCTTGAATTAAGAACTCTTCAAGTCTTACTTTTCGTTTTACAAGTGCCTTTACAGCTGTAAATGCCGCATCAATAGGTCCATTTCCTGTTGCTGTCTCCACAAATGAATCTCCATCAAAACTAACTTGAACAGTTGCAGATGGTATAGTTGATTTTCCACATAACACTTGTAAAGATTCTAATTTTATCTTTCTCTTAGAAGCTGTTCTTTCAGTACCAACAAGTACTTCTAAGTCCTCTTCTGTAATATCTTTTTTCTTATCAGCTAAATCTAAGAATTTATGATAAGTTTTTTCAAATTCTTCTGGTTCTTGCTCAAACCCCAACAAATCTAAATGGTGTTTAAGGGCAGCTCTACCACTTCTAGCTGTTAAAATAATTGACGACTCTTTAACACCAACCTCTGCTGGGTCGATAATTTCATACGTCTCTCTATTTTTTAATACGCCATCTTGATGTATTCCAGATGAGTGAGCAAAAGCATTTCTACCAACAATAGCCTTGTTTGGCTGAATTGGCATTCTCATTAAAGTTGATACTAAATTAGAAGTTTTTACAATTTGTTTAGTATCAATTCCGGTAATTAAGTTCAAATCTTGATGGCATTTAAGAGTCATCACAACCTCTTCTAAAGAAGTGTTTCCTGCTCTTTCGCCAATACCATTCATTGTTACCTCTACCTGTCTTGCTCCATTTATAATACCAGAAATAGAGTTTGCAGTTGCCATTCCTAAATCGTTGTGGCAGTGAGTTGACAATATAGCCTTATCAATATTTGGCACATTGTTCATCAGATATGCAATTTTAGCTCCATATTGGTCTGGCAGACAGTATCCTGTTGTATCAGGTATGTTTATTACAGTTGCACCGGCTTTAATAACAGCCTCAACAACTCTTGCTAAATATTCATTATCAGATCTTCCAGCATCTTCGGCATAAAATTCAACATCTTCAACAAATGTTTTTGCATATTTTACAGCCTCAATTGCTCTTTCAATAATTTCTTCTGGATTTGAGTTTAGCTTACTATATATGTGGTAAGGTGAAGTACCTATACCAGTGTGAATTCTGCCTCTTTTTGCATATTTTAAAGCATCAGCTGCAACTTCAATATCTTTTTTTACGGCTCTTGTAAGAGCACAAATAGTTGGGTTTGTAACGGCTTTTGATATTTCTACCACCGAGTTAAAATCGCCTGGACTGGAAATTGGGAAACCAGCTTCAATAACGTCCACACCTAGTTTTTCGAGTTGGCGTGCCACTTCTATTTTTTCAATGGTATTCAACTGACATCCTGGCACTTGCTCGCCATCTCTCAATGTAGTATCAAAAATATAGACTCTATTGTTACTCATAGTTTTATCTTTTTATTTATGAAAATCTGGTTTCTGGTCAGATAATTTATTTTTTGATGTTTTTATAATTTCGAGATTATATTAACCCCCAACCCCCTAAAGGGGGCTTTAAGATCCCTTTAGGTTTTTAGGAGTAATAATATTTTATATAAGTATTTTAATATACTTTCGAAAATATATTTAATTATTCATTTTCAGGGCGTAATTTTCTTACAGCTGCACCTGCTCTCCACATTTCTGAATCACGTAGTTCTGCAAGTTCCTCCTCTAATTTTACGCGGTAGTCTTCTTGACTATTTGAATCTATTGATCTTTGTGCTTCGTTTCCTTTAGCTACCTCATCATATAGTTCAGTGAACACTGGTAAAGTTGCATCACGGAATTTTTTCCACCAGTCAAGTGCACCTCTTTGTGCTGTAGTTGAACAGTTTGCATACATCCAATCCATTCCATTTTCAGCAACAAGTGGCATTAAGCTTTGAGTTAACTCCTCTACAGTTTCGTTGAAAGCCTCTGATGGTGAGTGACCATTTTTTCTTAATACATCATACTGAGCTGCAAATATACCTTGAATTGCACCCATTAATGTACCTCTTTCACCTGTAAGGTCACTATATACCTCTTTTTGGAAAGTAGTTTCAAATAGATATCCACTACCAACACCGATACCTAAAGCAACTGCTCTATCTTTAGCTTTTCCTGTTGCGTCTTGGAATATTGCGAAGCTTGAGTTCAATCCACGTCCTTCAAGGAACATACGACGTAAGCTAGTACCTGAGCCTTTAGGAGCAACTAAAATCACGTCAACATCATCTGCTGGAACTATATTTGTACGCTCTTTATAAGTAATACCAAAACCGTGTGAAAAATATAACGCTTTACCTGGAGTTAAATATTTTTCTACAGTTGGCCATACTGCAATTTGTCCTGCATCTGAAAGAAGATATTGGATAATAGTACCTTTTTCTAAAGCCTCTTCGATTGGGAAAAGAGTTTCACCTGGAACCCAACCATCTGCGATAGCTTTATCCCAAGTTTTTGATTCTTTTCTCTGTCCGATGATTACATTAAAACCGTTGTCTTTAAGATTTAATGCTTGTCCTGGTCCCTGAACGCCATAACCGATTACAGCGATTACCTCATCTTTTAGCACCTCACGTGCTTTTTCTAATGGAAACTCGTCTCTTGTTACTACATTTTCATCGGTTCCCCCGAAATTAATTATTGCCATAATTTAATTGAATTATTAATAGTGTTAATTTATTTACTAATTTAATTTTAATTGCCTCTCCTCTATCTCTTCAAGATATTGATCTAAGAATTCTGTTTTTGCTTTTGTAATTGCGATTCTTCCTGATCTTGTAAATTGAGTTACCCCAAACTTATTTAACTCTTCAAATAGTTGTTGTGTCTCCTCTTTATGACCAGTTTTTTCAATTACTACAAATCTTTCGTTTACTTCCAGTATTCTTGCTCCATATTTTCTCACAAGAGTTTCTACTTCATTTCCTTCAAACAATTTTTCAGAATTGACTTTATAGAGAGCTATTTCTTGATGTATAATTTCATCTTGTTTATAAAAATATACTTTTATAACATCAATTTTTTTCTCTATTTGGGCAGCTATATTTTCAGCTTGCTTATCTGTAATATTTGTTTCAATAGTAAATTTATGGATTCCAGCTATTGATGACTCTGAAGTTGTCAAACTTTCAATATTGACATTTCTTTGTGTAAAAACATTTGTTACTAATGTTAGAATTCCTACACGATTTTCAGAGAATATTGTAAATGTTATTTCTTTTTTCATCTGCTTAAATTTTATTTTTAATAAACCTTGCTTTTACAAATTTATTAAATTTTTTAAAACTATATCATTGATATTCTAGACCTTATTCAAGTCTAATATCAGATACTGACGCTCCTGCTGGAACCATTGGGAAAACATTTCCTTCTTTTTCCACCATTACTTCTAACAAATAAGCTCCCTTATGGTTTACCATCTCTTCAATCGCTTTATCTAATTCATCTCTGCTATTAACTTGCGATGAAGCTATTCCATATCCTTTAGATATTAACTGGAAGTTTGGATTAATTAATTCTGTATGAGCATATCTTTTATCAAAAAAGAGCTCTTGCCATTGTCTAACCATTCCAAGATAGTTATTGTTTAACAGAATAATTTTCACTGGTACTTCTGATTGGAATATTGTTCCTAGCTCCTGTATTGTCATTTGCAATCCACCGTCACCAACGAATAGACAAACTGGTCTGTCTGGCGCTCCAACTGCAGCACCTATTGCTGCAGGAAGTCCGAAGCCCATTGTTCCTAATCCCCCTGAAGTAACTAAACTTCTTGTGTTTTTAAATCTAAAATATCTGCTCGCCATCATCTGATGCTGACCAACGTCAGTTACAACAACTGCATCATCGTTATAAGCTTTTGATATTCTATTCACCACTTCAGGCATTGTGATTCCTGGTTTATCAGGATAGAATTGTTTTTCGATAATTCGTTCATATTCTATTTTATCACAAGCTCTAAATTCAGCTAACCACTCAGCTCTATCAGTTTTATTAACTTTAGAAGTTAAAAGTGGCAATGTACTCTTCATATCACCTAATACTGGTGCGTCTGCGTGAACAATTTTACTAATTTCAGCTGGGTCAATTTCTAAATGAACCACTTTTGCATTAATTGCATATTTTGTTAAATCGCCTGTAACTCTATCGTCAAAGCGCATTCCAATTGCAATAATTAAGTCAGCTTCATTTGTTTTTATATTTGGCCCATAGTTTCCGTGCATTCCAAGCATTCCAACATTTAGTGGATGCTCATTTGGAAGTGCTGAAAGTCCTAATAATGTCCAAGCTGCAGGTATTCCTGATTTTTCAACAAACTCTTTAAACTCATTTTCTGCACCACCAATTATAACTCCTTGTCCAAAAAGAATAAGTGGTTTTTTTGCTAAGTTAATTAGTTTTGCAGCCTCATCTATCTGATTATTATCAATATCTGGAGTTGGCTTATAACTTCTTATGAAATTAATTGGCTCATATTTATAATCAAACTCTGCAAATTGTGCATCTTTTGTTATATCAATAAGTACTGGTCCTGGTCTTCCTGATTTAGCAATATAGAATGCTCTAGCAATTGCATAAGGAATTTCTTCTGCAGTTCTAACTTGATAATTCCACTTAGTTATTGGTTGTGTAACACCTAAAACATCTGTTTCTTGGAAAGCATCAGTTCCTAATAATGAAGAAGCTACTTGTCCGCTTATTACCACCATTGGATTTGAATCCATCATAGCGTCAGCAATTCCTGTGACAGCATTAGTAGCTGCTGGTCCAGAAGTTACTATTACTACACCGACTCTACCAGTTACTTGCGAGTAACCTTGTGCAGCGTGAACAGCACCTTGCTCGTGACGGACCAATATGTGATTAACGTCATCTTTGTAGTTATATAGGGCATCGTAAACCGGCATAATGGCTCCTCCGGGATACCCAAAAATAGTATCTACTCCTTCTTTTAATAAAGATTGTACTATCGCATCTGAGCCTGTAGTACGGATTGTTTTACTTGTCGTTTCTTTCATTTTTTCTTGAATTTGTGTTTCCATTGCACAATTGCTTTATTTTAGGATTACACTTTTCTTTAATTATTCTGGTAAAATTCTAACTGCACCTTTGTCAGCAGAAGATACCATACTTGCATAGGCTTTTAATGCTTTTGACACCTCTCTATCACGTGATTCACTTGGTGTAAATGCATCTAGGCCTCTCGTCTCTTCGACTTTACGTCTTACGTTTAGCTCCTCATCAGACACTTGAATATTTATTCCTCGGTTTGGGATATCGATAATTACTTTATCACCATCTTTTACCAATCCAATTGCACCACCTGCCGCAGCTTCTGGAGAAACGTGTCCGATTGATAATCCAGAAGTACCTCCTGAAAAACGTCCATCGGTGACTAGTGCACATTTTTCACCTAAATGACGTGATTTCAGATAGGAAGTTGGGTATAACATCTCTTGCATGCCTGGCCCTCCTTTTGGTCCCTCATATATAATAAAAACTATATTTCCAGCTTCTACTTCTCCAGATAGAATGGCATCACACGCAGCATCTTGAGATTCGTAAACTTTAGCTGTCCCTTCAAATTTCAAAATTGATGGGTCAACACCTGCTGTTTTAACTATACAGCCATCAACAGCTATATTACCAAACAATACTGCCAAACCACCATCATTATAGTATGCATTTGCAACTGAGCGAATACATCCTTTTTTTCTATCTGTATCTAATGTACTATATATTGCTTTTTGTGAAGCTAATTTTAAATTGAAAAATCCGCCTGGCGCACTTTGATATATCTCTTTAGCTTTAGCAATATGGCTGTCACTAGCTATATCATAATCTTTAAGCGCCTCTTTTAAAGTTGGATAATCAATACGTGAAACATTTGTATTTATTAATCCTCCTCTATTTAATTCAGCTAATATTCCTAATATTCCACCTGCACGATTAACATCTTCAACGTGATAGTCACCATTTGGTGCTACCATACATACAACAGGAACCTTCCTTGAAAGGTTGTCAATATCCGCCATTGTAAAATCTACTTCAGCCTCTTGTGCAATCGCTAAAAGGTGAAGCACAGTATTTGAAGAGCCACCCATTGCGATATCCAACGTCATAGCATTTAGGAATGCTTCTCTTGTTGCGATATTTCTTGGTAAAACAGAAACATCACCATCTTGGTAATATTTATATGCATTTTTCACTACTAAATTTGCAGCATCTTCAAACAACGTTCTTCTATTAGCGTGTGTTGCTACAACTGTTCCATTTCCTGGCAGAGCTAATCCAATAGCTTCATTTAAACAGTTCATCGAATTTGCAGTGAACATACCTGAACAAGATCCGCAAGTAGGACAAGCATTTTGCTCAACAGCTAATACTTCTTCATCAGAAAGAGAGTCATCAGCTGCCATAACCATAGCATCTACTAAATCGAGAGCTTTGTCATCTAGCTTACCTGCTTCCATTGGACCACCCGACACAAAAACTGTTGGTATATTTAACCTCATAGATGCCATTAGCATACCTGGGGTTATTTTATCACAGTTGCTAATACAAATCATAGCATCAGCGCGGTGTGCATTAACCATATATTCAACACTGTCTGCTATTAAATCTCTTGATGGAAGCGAGTATAACATTCCGTCGTGACCCATTGCGATACCATCATCAACAGCGATTGTATTAAATTCTGCAGCAAAACAGCCTTGTTGCTCAATCATTTTTTTAATGTCTTGCCCAATTTGATGTAAGTGAGCGTGACCTGGAACAAACTGAGTGAATGAATTTACCACAGCAATTAATGGACGTCCCATTTGCTCGTCTAACATTCCATTTGCTCTCCATAAACTCCTAGCTCCAGCCATACGTCGGCCTTTTGTAGAAGTATCACTTCTTAGAGGTATTCTCATATTTTTATCTGTCTGTCCCATTTTTGTTATAATATTTTTCTGTTTTAATATAGTTTAATCTGTTTATTTATAGCCACTTCAAGCAAAAGCCCCTCTCACTAAATTAGTGAGAGGGGCTTAATTATATCTTTACGAAAAACTTTTACATACCAATCTCACTTCTCTATTGTTTTACCACGAGAATAATAACGACGTTAAGAATGAGAGATACTAAAAGTTTCATATTGTTTTTATTTTATTTAGTTATACTAGAATGCAAATTTATTAAAAATGTTATAATTACAAACTTTTTTGAAAGAAAAAACACTTTTTTGTCACTTTTTTTAACAAAATGCTTATAATTAATAGAAAAATAGCCGTTTTAATTATCAATTTCTTCTTCTGTTGTAAAAGATGGTGCAGGTAATCCCTCTTCATTAAAAAGTGATGCTACTGCTCCATTTTTATATGCATATCTAACATTTTTTGGTTCATCTACCTTTGCAGAATAAACTCTAATTAAATCTTCCCCAATCACTTCTACATTAGCTGGATAATATACATTATCTACTCCTGCTATTTCAAATTGATTAGGTACATCTTTATTTATAACCAGTCCGTTATTTGAACAAACAAAGGTAATCGTTATTTTGTTCTTAGAAATATTTTTTTCTTTATAAAGAGGTCCAGAATAGACGATATCTTTTTCATATTTATCTTTTAAAGCCCAAAGAGCTAATCTTTCGCCTACCTCTTGTTTCTTACCTGGATGGATGTTGTCATTATTACCAATATCTAGAGTTACAGCCATACCACTGTTTTTATTTTCAGAGATAGATCTTCTTTGAGCATCGCGTAAATTAGCTGAAGACGAACCATTAATATCATTATAGTGCCAAGGTGCTAACTGAACATAATAAAAAGAAGCATCATCATTATTAAACTTTTCTCTCCAATCATCAATCAATAGCTTTTTTAATCTCATATATTGATTTGCTCTTCCAACATTTGTTTCTCCTTGATACCAGATAAATCCTTTTAGGTTATATGGAACAACGGGCGCAATCATTGCATTATATAATACTGTTGGTGTATGAGAACTTAGAGAAATCTCAAGTTCAGGTCTATTATTATAGTCATTATTTTCTGGATTAAATAGATATAGTGTGCGACCTGCAAGTTCTGCTGCAACTTGATATTTCCACTCTCCAGCTAATGATAATTTCTCACTATTATCTTCCTCAAGATATAGCGCCAACTCTTTTGATTGTCCTGAAAAACCACCACCGCCTTGCGTATCAATTAATTTTATAGTAAAAATTGCTTTTCCTGAAACAAATTTATCCGCAGGTATATTATAAAATCTTTTTGTCTGCCAAAAACCCTCTTCTTCGGTTGCTCCAACAATTTCACCATTAAGATAAACAACGTCCATATCATCTATCTCGCCTAAAGAGAGAACTAGATCTTTTCCATCCCAACTGCTTGGTATTACTACCTCTTTCTTAAACCAAACAACGCCATCAAACTCACCAATAGCTGAATCTTCAATCATATTTGGCAAATCAATGCTTTCCCAATTAGAAAAATCTAAATCTTGATTTGTAAAATAAGAGTCAAATACGTCTAACCCTTTAAAAGGATGAGGATTAAGATGATTGGTATAAACTTCTTTACTATCCAAAGAGTCTAGCCATTTATCATATACTGCTTGCTGCTTTCTTTGTTCTTTCAGTTTTTCTGCAATTTCACTATAATCTTGGTCAGTCTCTAGCTTCTCTCCACTTATCCACGCTTCAATAGGTGTTCCTCCCCAGCTTGTATGAATTATACCTACAGGAATATTTAACTCTTCATATATTTTTTTTGCAAAGAAATATGCCGTAGCACTAAACCCACCTGTTGTTTCTGGCGATGCCATTTGCCACTCTCCAGTTGCATCATCTTTTGGTGTGATACTAGTTGCTTTAACAACAGTGAACATTCTTATATTACTGTTCTCAGACTCTGCAATATGTCTTTCAGAATTTTCTACTAAATCAGTTGGTGGCCAACCATCCAGAGACATCTCCATATTAGATTGTCCAGACGCTAACCACACTTCACCTAACATTACATTATCAATACTAATCTCCTGATTTCCTGACTTAATATTTATATTATAAGGACCACCAGCACCGACTGTAGGAATAGTAGTTTTCCACTCTCCACTATTATCTGCTTGCGTTTCTACCACTTGTCCCCAACTTGTTTCAATTTTAACAGTTGACTTAGCTGCTGATTTTCCCCAAATATTTACATTCTCATTTTGTTGTAAAACCATATTGTCAGAAAAGATAGTTGGTAACTCGAGGCTTCCACTAGGCTCTGTGCAACCTGCCAACATAAATGCTAAAGATATGGCTACAATAGCTAAGATTTTATTAATTTTATTCATAATAAAGTTTATTAATTTAATAATTTTCAAAAGTAAATTTGTTTAGTTTTTATATAATTTTTGTATAAACAGTATAATTTTAATCATAAATTTGTAATTTTCGATGATTTTAAATACAAAATGATAAGTTTTCATCAATAATTGACCAGAATTTGGTATGAGTAGAGCAATTGAAGAGCGTTTAGAAAAAATTACTACGGACGTATTTAGCAATAGAGATAAAGCCTCTAAGCACGTTGCACAACAACTTGCTTCATTGATTAAAGAGCGTAATAAACTAGGGAGACACACTGTTATTGGTTTGGCTACAGGTAGCACGCCGTTATTAGTTTATAAAGAGCTAATTCGTATGCATAAGGAGGACAGATTGAGCTTTAAAAATGTGATAACATTTAATTTAGATGAGTATTATCCAATATCGCGTGAAGATCGCAATAGCTATTTTTCATTTATGAATGAGAATTTATTTTCTCATATTGACATTCTTCCTGAAAACATTCACATACCCGACGGAACTTTACCTGTTCAAGATGTTGACAATTTCTGCATCAATTATGATAATAAGATATTATCGCTTGGAGGCATTGACATTCAGATATTAGGCATTGGTAGAAATGGACATATTGGATTTAATGAGCCTGGTTCTCAAATAATTGAGGGCACGAGACTGATTGATTTGAATCCTATTACAATTGAAGATGCTGCGCTCGCTTTTGGCGGAACTGATTTTGTTCCACGCAAGGCATTAACTATGGGGATTAAATCAATAATGCAAGCTAAAAAGATTTTTCTATTGGCTTGGGGCGAGGGAAAAGCTGAGGCTATAAGGGATTCAGTAGAGGGACCTATTACTAGTAGCGTATCTGCAAGTTATTTACAAAAGCATAAAAACACAATATTTATATTAGATACTCCTGCTGCATCACGACTAAGTAGATTTGAAACTCCTTGGTTAATAAATGAGTGTGAATGGGATGATAATATGATAAAACGTGCTTTAATTTGGCTATCAAAGCAAGTTGACAAATCAATTTTAAAATTAACTGATAACGATTATAAAAGCAATGGTTTAATCTCTTTATTGCAGAAATTTGGCAATTCGTACAATTTGAATATTGAGGTTCATAACCACTTACATCATACAATAACAGGTTGGCCTGGTGGACGACCTGGAGACAATGACAAAACACGCCCTGAGCGTGCAAATCCATTTCCTAAAAAAATAGTGGTATTTAGTCCTCATCCAGATGATGATGTTATCTCAATGGGTGGTACATTAATTCGATTAGCTGATCAAGGGCACGAAGTTCACGTTGCATATCAAACCTCTGGAAGTATTGGTGTTTCAGATGATGAGGCTTTAAGATATATTGAATTTATAAATAGATTTTCGAACAACTTTAATATAGCTCAAGAGAGTATAAATAGCACCTATGAAGATATGATTGATTTCCTGTCAGACCCTGATAATAGTGGAAATGATCATCCTGATATATTAAAAATAAAGAGTTTAATTAGAAAGGTAGAAGCCACTGCAGCAAGTAGATACAGTGGTATAAAAGAGGAGAATATTCACTTTTTAGATTTGCCATTTTATAAAACAGGTAAAATTGAAAAGAAGCCTATTTCTGATAAAGATGTTGATATTATAGTTAACATTTTACAAGAAATAAAACCACATCAAATATACGCAGCTGGTGATTTACAAGACCCTCACGGTACTCACGAACTTTGCTTAAAAGCTATAACTAGAGCTCTAAATATTGTTAAGGATGAGTCTTGGACTGATGAATGTTGGGTTTGGTTATATCGTGGAACTTGGCAAGAGTGGGATATTGAAGATATTGATATGGCAGTACCTATCAGTCCTGATGAGCTTTTGAGAAAGAGAAAGGCTATTTTTAAACATCAATCTCAGAAAGATGAGCCTATTTTCTCTGGAAATGACAAGCGTGAGTTTTGGCAAAGGGCGGAGGATTGGAATAGGGAAACTGCAAATATGTATGACTATCTAGGTCTCACTGAATATGAGGCGATGGAGGCTTTTAAGAGGTATTATTTTAAGTAGGGGGTGGGGTATTGCGGTCGCCCAAGTAGGAATACCCCTACGGAATGTCAAATCAGATAGGTCAACAAATATTTTGTATATTTAGAATTACTTCTTGATTTTCACATTGGGACGTCCAGAAACAGATGAATATCTTGATATATAGTTGATCTATCACATTCAACCCACTTTGGGGTTGGTTTGCAATGAGTTATCTACCCCCGCAATAAATTACGGGGTTATCCATATTTCACCCCATTCGCTGTGCCTCGTCTATGGCGAGGGGGTGTTTTTCAAAACATAAAATTAAATTTGAACCGCCCAGAAAAACAAGCACATATTTATACTATTTATTTTGTATATTTAGAATAATTTTGAATGATAGTAAACATTATTATCATAAAAACACTTTTATATGTATTAGATAAAGAGGTTTAATTT
>CAZHHH010000007.1:4752-44617 GCA_964532085.1 uncultured Marinilabiliaceae bacterium | reverse complement strand
AATATATCAATCTCAATTAATATGTAGCTAACTACTGAACTCGATAAAGTTATTTCAAACTGATCTCTATACACACCATTAACATATATTTCTACTTTAGAGCCATCGTATGTATATACAATGTGATTCCATCCGTTAAATGTAAAAGCTGCAAGTATTTGATGTGCATTTTCTGCACCAAAAGCATCAAAATGAAGTGCATAATATGTACTTGCCCCCGACATTCTTGTTATATAAGCAAGAAATCTATTCTTTGCACTATTATTACCATACTGGAATAAAGTTGCAGTTCCAGGATTATCAATTCTAAACCATAAAGAGAAGCTTCTTGCGGCCTTACCACTTGGTAACATCATATCAACCTCATCCCCATTATGAGTTTTTTTAATATTTGCTATTTTATAAGTATCTGCTGTTGTAACAATAGCCTTACCATCTTCATGATCACTAAAAACTATCTGTTCATAATTTTCATTAACCACTTCAGTGCTCGGATTACCCACAGCTTTATCAGTATCATTAAAGTCAAATCTCACAAGCAAATTATCACACTCTTGTTGAGTATCAAATGATGGCCCTTCAACTTCTAACTCAGGTTCGAAAGCACAATTTAGTTCATTACTTTCTACATTTTTTACTAAGAAATAGATTTCATCTGGTGTTAATGCTTTATCATAGATTCGTAAATCATCAAGAGCACCATTATACCCACCTATTTTTAATATATTTGTTTTAGCTGTTTCTAAAGCTACATTTTCAGACAGAGCTTGAATACCATTTACAAACAACTTTAGAATTGAGCCATCATAAGTTATCCCCAAATGTACCCATTTTGATAGGTCATATTCATCTACAGTAGTGTAAGAATTATTTGCTCCAAGTGTAGAAACAGATATTTTTCCACTAGAAGCAAAAGTTAATGCAAAGAGCTTTTTATCTGCACTTTCTCCATAATAAATTATATTAGGACTTGTAGTACCTCCATTATTTTTAAACCATAATGCAACTGTTCTTTCCTCATTTCCTTCTGGCAAATAGTGTGGTTTTAGCTCACCATTATCGTTTTTCAGGATTGGTATAATACGTTCTGCACCAGGCACAACTCTAAATGCTTTTCCACTTTTCCCCTCTCCTGCAGCAGTAAGTGTATTTGGATAAGACTCATTAGATGTATGAATTTTTAAATTATGATTGTTTTCACTAACAAAATCATCATTAAAAAAGAATTTTGCGATTAAGTTAGAACAATCTATTGGCGAATCACCATCTAGTTCTGATACACAGTCATCTGTTTCATAATTGCTTTTGATATATAATATCTCATTATCACTCAATGCTCGAGAATATATTCTTAAATCATCAATAGCACCATTAAAGTTTCCAAAATAGAACTTGTTGGTTACCCTCGTAGATAATGTTTTTGCGGTTGTACCAACGTGCTGACCATTAATATACAATTTTACATCTGCTCCATCATAAGTTAATGCAATATGAAACCATCCTTGCAATGAAAAAGCGGTTGGGAATTGGTAATCATTTCCAGCTCCAAAACCATGAAAATGTAAATAAAGTTTATTATCGGGAGCGGAAGAAGTATAAATGCCAAATTTTTGTTTCAAATCATTATTTCCATATTCAAAAAGCATTTGACCTGCTTGAATATTACCATTTCTAAGCCACATAGCTACTGTACGCGCACCTTGTCCACTTGGAAGATTCTTGTTTAAAACTACTCCATTTTGTAATTTTCTAAATACTGCTACTTTTTCCTTACCACAGCTAATTTTATTATGTTTCCTGAATTATAGTCTTCATACTGAAGCTGAGTACCATCAACATTTTCAACGTAAGAAAATCCATCACTATCACTAGTATATGAATTACTAAAATAGCCAGAATAGTTAAAGAAAAACTTTGAAACTAAATCACTACAGACATCTACACTACTTGGGTCTATAACTGGCCCATCAGGAGTATAATTGCCATAATCACAACTGCCTCCTTCTTTGTTATTATACAAATAACTTACCTCTCCCGATGAAATTGAGCGATTATAAATTCTTAAATCATCAAAAAGACCATTTATTCCACCTAAAAGGAACTGATTAGTAGGCTCTGTATTTAGCACAACAGGATATCTACTAACCTCAACGCCATTAATATATGTTATCAATTCGAAGTTTTCATAGACAAAAGTTAGATGATACCACGTATTTAATGTTAAATGGTCTGCCGCATCTGTTGTAATATCAAAATCTACAGAACCGCCTTCCATTCCACGGAATCTCAACTTACGTTTTCCACCCTCTGGTACTGTATATACACCAAACAACTTATTTTTGCCATTAATTCCATATCGGAAAATATCTTCATTATTATGTTGATAAACTCCAATATTTTCTCCTAAATCACCTCTAAGATTTACCCATAAAGAGATAGCACGCGATTCATCATATTTAGGTAAAGCCTTATTTATAACCTCAACACCTGACAATTCTTTAAAATGAAGTGCTTTACGATTCCCAGCCTCACCTTTTAAAGCTGTTATTGTACCATCTGTTTCATATAAAATAGAATTATTAACTATTGCTGAAAGATTATCTTCTGCGTAGGGAGAATTATTAAAGAAAAAAGTTGAAATATCCCCATCACACACATTAACACCAGCTGCAGGAGTATCTTTTGGAACTATAATTAAATAATCTTCTGCCTCTCCATAACTTATCAACTGCTCACAAGGGTCTACATCTCCACGATTTAATCTAATTCGCATACGATATACACCAGGAGCAGTGCCCGCTGGAACGCTAATTTGGAAATTCATTTCTGATGAAGTAACAGATGATTTATATAGCTGCTCTCCAACTCCATTGAATCTTCCATCATTATCTAAGTCAACCCATACACCAACCTGATCATCAATATGATTGTTGGCAATATCAATCTGCATATCATACTGTTGACCAGGAGTCAGTATAGCAGCTGTACGAAAGAAGTTGTAAGCTGAATTACCTTGACAGCTTGTCTCATTGTCAATCTGATTCAACACCACTCTTTGAATATACTCACCTGTATTTGGATCACAATCTTGTGTCCACACTTGACAAGGCTCAACTTGTCCATAACTTGAAATTAAATTTACAAGTAAAAATGTTATTAGTAAAAAAAAGTTTTTCATAATTTGATTTTTGATAAATATCCATTCAAACAGTAAATTATTTACATTGTTTGATACTACTTATTAATTAAAATCTTTTTAACTCAAAACAGATTATTACAATTTTAGACAAAACCACAAATCCTAGGTGTACAAAGTCTTTTTCTCAAAACTTAGCAACAAGCACTTATTTGACAACAAACATCAAATCATAGCTAATGCAACATTCTATTAACAATAAGTTTTATAAATTCAGACTTTATCATTATTAATAATTTGTTTTATAAACCATTTATAAACAAAAGCACTATATTTGAAATACAATTACAAAACTAAAGTCTGTTATGAAAAATATAATTACTCTATTTCTAATTACTTCTATAGGAATAATAACTAATTCTTGCAATGAATTTATCTTTAGAGATGTTTACTGTCGAGACTTTGAATTAGATGAATATTTAGACATTTTCCCTGGAGAGGTAGGAGATAATTACAACTTTATATATAAAGATAACATCAAATATAATAGTTGGGATTTTACAATAGATTTTAAAGAGATAAATCATAGAACTAAATATACATCAGATATAAATTGCTTTTGTGAAGATAAGATATCGATTAAAATGAGCAATAATACTGGAGATGCTATCTATATGGAGATGACATCTATTTATGTTGAAGATGATGAAGCTTTTTTAGAATTTTATCTTGGAATTACAAGAGATAACAAAACCTCTACTTTCTATTTAAAAGATATTATACCTTTAGAAGAAGCATCTGTTAATGGCGTTCTTTATAAAGATGTTAAACTAATTACAAATAAAACAAATCCACAGAACAGCGTTGAACAAGTTATGATTGCACCTAAATATGGAATTATAGAAATTATAGAAAATGATGGTTCGATATGGCAAAAAACATTTGGACGCACAGAAATGAATTGGGATAAACAATCATTTGATTACATCACAACAGCTTGTGAACAACTCTATTTTAACAACTCTTTAAATTGATGTTTAAACTTCAACACCTTTGGAGCAATAACATATTGACAATAAGGCTGATTCTTATTTAAATTATAATAATCTTTATGATTTAATTCTGCGTTATAAAAAATTTCTGCTGCCGCCACTTCTGTTACAATTGGATTAGTAAAAACTTCATTTTTCGTCAGAATATCTATAATTTCATTAGCAATGTTTTTCTGCTCATCATTTTGATAAAATATAACCGAACGATATTGAGTTCCAACATCATTTCCTTGCCTATTAAGCGTAGTTGGATCGTGCGTGGCAAAAAAAACATTTAATAACTGCTCGTAAGAAATCTTTTCAGGATTATAAGTAATTCTTACTACCTCAGCGTGATTTGTTGCACCAGTACACACTGCTTCATAAGTTGGAAACTCCACATCGCCACCACTATATCCAGACTCAACCTTTTCAACGCCCTCAAGGTTTTGAAAAATAGCCTCTAAACACCAAAAACAACCACCACCCATAACGGCAGTTTCTAAATTTTGAGATTCCATTGTTACAATATTAAAATATATGAAAACAAAAATATAAATTATTTTATTCATTTTTGCAATAAATAATTAAGTCTAACAAATTAACAATAGATACCATTAATTAGTTGTAAATATCACAAAACACAACAAAAAATCAGAATTCTCTTATAAAAATCTTAAATTTGTAAAAACAATTTATTACAAAATGCATAATTACCCACCATTAGCGGAGCGAATGCGTCCAAAATCATTGGATGACTATTTTGGACAAACACATTTAGTTGGAAAAGGCGCTGTATTGCGCAATATGATAGAATCTGGGCGATTATCATCTATTATTCTTTGGGGGCCTCCAGGTGTTGGAAAAACCACACTTGCAAGAATTATCTCAAATCAGCTTAATCGTCCATTTTACATACTATCTGCCGTAACATCTGGCGTTAAAGATGTGAGAGAAACCATTGAGAAAGCACGAAAATCACGTTTTTTCAATAGTGCCGCTCCTATCCTATTTATTGATGAGATACATAGATTTAGCAAATCGCAACAAGACAGTTTACTAGGTGCTGTTGAAGAGGGCGTAGTAACTCTTATGGGTGCAACAACAGAGAATCCATCTTTTGAAGTTATCTCCCCTCTCCTTTCCAGATGCCAGGTATATACGCTTGAACCACTTAGCAAAGAGAATTTACTTTCACTATTTCAACACATAGTAAAAAATGATGTCGTTTTAAAAGAAGAGACAATAATTATAAAGGAAGAAGAGGCTCTTTTAAGATTTGCTGGTGGCGATGCTCGCAAATTTTTAAATATTATTGAATTAATTTTCAATGCGCACAAGCAAGGCGAGAAGATTGAAATTATTAATGAAAAAGTTACCACTCTTTTACAACAAAATCCGGCACAATATGATAAAGATGGAGAGATACATTATGATGTTATTTCTGCATTTATCAAATCCATTAGAGGAAGCGACCCAGACGGTGCTGTATATTGGTTAGCAAGAATGGTTGAGGGTGGTGAAGATCCCAAATTTATTGCTAGACGACTAATAATTTCAGCATCTGAAGATATTGGATTGGCAAACCCAAATGCTCTTTTGCTTGCAACAAATGCATTTGAAGCTATAAATATGGTCGGTTGGCCAGAGGCAAGATTAATTTTAAGTCAAGTAACAATTTATTTAGCAACAAGTGCAAAAAGTAGTTCTGCTTATGAGGCTATAAACAAAGCTCAGCAACTTGTACGCGAAACAGGAAATATTCCTGTACCTTTACATTTGAGAAATGCACCAACAAAATTGATGAGGGAGATGGATTATGGAAAAGATTATAAATATCCTCACGATTTTCCTAACAACTTTGTTGAACAAACCTATATGCCTGATGAAATTAAAGATATAAAACTGTGGAAAGCACAGAGAAATCAACAAGAAGATAGGCTAAAAGAGAGAATGGATTTTTTATGGAATAAGAAAAAATAAATAACTTTGATAATTTAGCAGAACCAAAAGTTCACTTGCTGTGTCTCGTCAAAGGCAAAAGTAAAAACAAAGTTCAGCGAAGCTAATTTAGGGGTAAATTAGAAGAATAAACTTTATTACTTTACCCCACCCCCTCTCGCCAATGTCGAGACACGGTAAGGGGGCTTTTTAACAACTTAGCAAAAATATATAATAATAAATATTCTCATATTGAACACACATTAAATAACTATGATAACAACATTAGATAAAATAAAACATAAAGATAGCAAGCAATTTTTTCTGTTTGCTGGTCCTTGCGCAATAGAGGGCGAAGAGATGGCTATAAAAATTGCTGAATCTATTGTAGAAATTACAGATAAGCTTGAGATACCATTTGTTTTTAAAGGCTCTTATAAAAAAGCAAACCGCTCAAGAATAGACTCTTTCACAGGAATTGGTGATGAGAAAGCATTAAAAATATTGCAGAAAGTAAGCAACACTTTTGACATTCCGACAATTACTGATATTCACTCAGCAGAAGAAGCACAAATGGCAGCTGAATATGTAGATATTCTACAAATCCCAGCATTTTTATGTCGCCAAACGGATTTGTTAGTTGCTGCTGCAAAAACAGGTAAAATTGTGAATATTAAGAAAGGACAATTTTTAGCACCAGAAGCTATGCAATTTGCTGTTAACAAAGTAAAAGACGCTGGAAATGAGAGAGCAATTATAACAGACAGAGGCTCCATGTTTGGGTATCATGATATGATTGTTGACTATCGTGGAATTACAGAAATGCAAGCATTTAACGTTCCTGTGGTGTTAGATATCACTCACTCACTTCAGCAACCAAACCAAAGTAGCGGAGTTACTGGCGGAAAGCCACAACTTATTGAAACAATTGCCAAAGCCGGAATAGCCGTAGGTGTAGATGGATTGTTTATAGAGACACATCACGACCCATTAAGTGCAAAATCGGATGGTGCAAATATGTTAAGACTTGA
Organism: uncultured Marinilabiliaceae bacterium; assembly: GCA_964532085.1. GTDB lineage: Bacteria > Bacteroidota > Bacteroidia > Bacteroidales > Marinilabiliaceae > CAZHHH01. Next base: position 37,478 of record CAZHHH010000007.1, on the reverse strand, counting down.
TTTACTTGAAGATTTACTTACAAAACTTAGCAAAATTAGGGAGACAATTATTAAATTTTAAATAAATAAAAAAGCCGCCTAATTATTAACAATAGGCGGCTTCTTATATTTATTACATTTTAAATCTTTAACTTGATATTAGAACTTATAAGTTAAACCAATTCTTCCAGGATCCAAATTACTATTAACATCAAATCCAAAATATCCATCCCCCACTCTCAATACCGATGGTAAAGTAGCTGTTAACCCAAAATTCTTATATACTGGATATGTAAGTACTGGTAATACTCTTAATTCAGTAATATTATTATTACTTAAACCAATATAGAGCTCGCCTTGTCCGAAAAGAGTTACTTTTCCTAACTTTAAAATACTGTACCTTGCATAAGGAACAAGAGCAGATGATGTTGTACCAGAGTTAGTATCATGACCAACATTTAATTTACCACCCACTGCCCAGCTATCATTTAAAAAGATACCAAACTCTGGGTTAAAAGCAATATCTGTGGTAACACTAGTATTATTAACACTAAAACTACCACCTACCCACATTTTTGTTTCTGCCTCTTCTTGTGCAAAACTTACACCTGCAACTAATAGGACAAAAGAAGCTAACATTAATAATTTTCTCATAATTGTTAAATTTTTAATTAATAAAATATTTCGATAAAAATATCTGTAAAAATATAAATAGTGCAAATATTTCCAAAACTTATAAAATTCTTTAACTTATATCAACTTAATATAATCAAAGTTGTTTCTCAAGAACATATCTAATTATTTGACTATATTTGCACATTAACCTAACTCTAAAACCTTGTGAATTTAATAATCTTACCCAAATATAGGACTACTTAAATATCAATCAACATTTGAGGATATAACAATATGAATGAAAATAAGTTTGACATTGAGATAATATTAGATGGACTAAAAAGTCAAAATTGTGTCCAAACAATTGAAAAAGCACTGTCTGAAATCATTAAACCAGAAGATTTCTCAATAGAATTTAACAATCAAAGAGCCATCATTTTTAACTCTCCAGAGCAAGAACTCATAAAAGATATTATAAAAATTATTACTCGCTTAGGGTATCATGTACAAATTATTCGTGAAAATTTCCCTGTTATAGATATGTCTTGCGCATCGTGTGCCGCAAGTGTTCAATCTATGACAAACTCTATTCCAGGGGTGATTGATGCGTCTGTAAATTTTGCTACTACTAAACTATCTGTTCAGTATTTCCCAAATATGGTAAAAGCTGAAGATATTAAGAAAAACATTCAAGATATCGGTTTTGATATTCTTATTGAAAACAGCAAAGATGAGAATGTTACACTTGATGAAATCAATCAAAAAAGATATTCAAAATTAAGAAACAGAACTACTTGGGCAATTATATTATCACTTCCATTAATTGCTATTGGAATGATTTTCACAGACATCCCCTACGCTAATGAAATTATGTGGGCATTGTCAACCCCAGTAGTTTTTTGGCTTGGTCGCGATTTTTATATAAATGCATATAGGCAAGCAAAGCATAAATCTGCAAATATGGACACTTTAGTTGCACTAAGTACCGGAGTTGCTTATTTATTCAGTGTTTTAAACACTTTGTTGCCAGACTTTTTAACATCAAAAGGCATAGAACCACACGTATATTTTGAGGCTGCAGCTGTTATAATTGCATTTATTCTCCTCGGCCGATTACTGGAAGAGAAAGCTAAAGGCAACACCTCAACTGCACTTCAAAAACTGATGGGACTGCAACCAAATACTGTTACTGTTATTAATAGTAAGGATGAGCAAGTTACCACAGATATTGACCAAGTAGAGGTTGGAGATATAATTTTAGTTCGTCCAGGTGAGAAAATTGCTGTTGATGGCTTAGTTACTTTAGGCGATTCTTACATAGACGAAAGTATGCTTACAGGTGAACCAATTCCAGTTCTTAAACAAGAAGGGGATGAAGTTTTCTCTGGAACCATTAACCAGAAGGGAAGTTTTAGATTTGTTGCTCAAAAAGTTGGTTCAGAAACTATGCTTTCAAGGATAATTCAAACTGTTCAGGAGGCACAAGGTAGTAAAGCACCTGTTCAAAAGTTGGTGGATAAAATTGCCGCAATTTTTGTACCTATCGTAATTAGCATTGCACTTCTGAGCTTTGTTGGTTGGATTATTTTTGGTGGAGACAATAGTATCACACACGGATTTTTAGCATTAGTTACTGTATTAGTTATTGCTTGTCCTTGTGCGCTTGGTCTTGCTACACCAACGGCTATAATGGTGGGAGTTGGAAAAGGTGCTGAGAATGGACTTCTTATAAAAGATGCAGAAAGCCTTGAAAATTCTAAAAAAATTGACACTATTGTTTTAGATAAAACAGGTACAATAACCGAAGGAAAACCAGAGGTAACAAATATAGAGTGGTTAAATAATGACGATACTAAAGATGTTCTTTTCAGCATCGAAAAACTTTCTGAACATCCACTAGCTGATGCAGTTGTTAATCATTTTGACATTGCAAAAACCATTAATGTGGAAAATTTTCAAAGCATTACAGGTAAAGGTGTTAAAGCATCTTTTAATGATAAAATATTCTTTAGTGGAAATAGAAACTTATTAGAAGAAAATGAGATATCAATTGATAAAAAATTAGAAGATAAATTTAATCAATGGACATCAGAAGCAAAAACAGTTATCTGGTTTTCTGATGACAAAGAAGCTCTTGCTGTGATTTCTATTGCAGACAAAATCAAAGATACCTCAATTGAGGCTATCGAGAAAATGCAAAAAATGGGTATTGATGTTCTAATGCTTACAGGAGACAATCACGCAACTGCAAAATCAATAGCCGAGCAGGTTGGTATTACGCACTACAAATCTGATGTATTGCCAAATGATAAATATGATTTTATAAAAAATCTGCAAGCTGAGAACAGAGTTGTTGCAATGGTTGGTGATGGCATCAATGATAGTGCTGCACTTGCACAAGCTGATGTTAGCATTGCTATGGGTGCTGGAAGTGACTTAGCTATGGATGTAGCAAAAATGACTATTATCTCATCAGATTTGAATAAAATCCCAATGGCTATTAATTTATCTAAAAGTACCGTCAACACAATACGCCAAAACTTATTCTGGGCATTTATCTATAATATTATTGGAATTCCAATTGCTGCAGGACTTTTATACCCTTTTACTGGATTTTTACTAAATCCTATGATTGCAGGTGCAGCTATGGCTATGAGTTCTGTTAGTGTTGTATCTAATAGTTTAAGGTTAAAATTAAAATCTTTATAGACAAACTCATATTTATTCAATATATTTATAAGATACTTTTAGATTTATGGAAAAATCGGGAATGAATTCAGAAATAAAAGTATCAGTAGTTATTGTTTCATATAACTGCTTACCGTTTTTGACTCTTTGTATCGACTCATTGCTTTGGTACGAAGATAAAAGAGTGGAAATTATTGTTGTGGATAACAATAGCAATGATAATACAGCAGAATATTTAAATAAAAATTACCCTAAAGTAAAAATCATTGCAAACAAAGATAATAAAGGCTTTGGTGCAGCTTGTAACCAAGGAATATCTATTGCTAATGGTGATTATCTTCTTATGCTAAATCCCGATACTATTGTTAGCGAAACTCTTATTGATGACATACTATTTTTTATGGAAAACCACAAAAACTGTGGTGGAATGGGGGTTTATATGGCAGATGGGAAAGGTAATTTTTTACCCGAATCTAAAAGAGGATTTCCCACAATTTTTAGGTCTTTCAATAGATTTTCTGGGTTAATCAATATTTTTCCTAAAAACAGACAATTTGCAGGATATTATTTAGGACATTTATCAAAAAATGAGATTAATAAAATAGAGGTACTTTCAGGTGCTTTTATGCTTTTCACAAAAGAGGTTGCTGAAAAAACAAAAGGTTTTGATGAACGATTTTTTATGTATGGAGAAGACATTGATTTATCTTGGAGAATTTTAAAAAATGGGTTTGAAAACTACTATAATCCCAATATCAAAATAATCCATTTTAAAGGAGAAAGCAGTGTTAAAGATAAAGTATATCTCAAAAACTTTTTTGGTGCGATGGAGCTTTTTCATAAAATACATTTTACAAAAAAGAGGGATAAAATTCTAAGACCCATCGTAAATTTCTTTATGAAAATAATATCAACTCTGAAAAGAATAGAACTAAATTTCTCAAAAAAGAAAAGTCATAAAGAGAATAGCTACGATTTCCCAATCACAGTTATTAGCAATAATCACGGTACTATATTTGAGAATATCGAAACCAAATTCGCTTATCCAACAGATAATGTGAAAAATAACAGCACTGTATGGATAGATTTGGCAAATTTAAGACCATCGGAGGCTATAAATTTTGCCATAAACAACAATGATAAAAATCTCAACTTCATTTGGTACAACTCTAAAACAAAGCAACTTATACAAGCATTGTCATCAAATGAAAACTCAATTATTCAACATATTTGCATTTAGAACATTATGGAAAATAACATATCGCTCAGAGCAGTCGAACTTGATGATGCCTCTCTCCTATTTGAGTGGGAAAACAATCAAGAAATTTGGGAAGTTAGTAATACAATTGCACCTTTCAGCAAATATCAGATAGAGCAATATGTACTTTCTGCACAAAATGATATTTATACAACTGGTCAGCTAAGACTAATGATTGAAGCAAATATTGATGGCAAGCCTGAGGTGGTGGGAATGATAGACCTTTTTGATTTTGATGCATTTAACCAAAGAGCAGGTGTTGGAGTTATGATTCATAAAAAGTGGCAAAATAAGAAAATTGCTACCAAAGCATTGGAGATTTTATCAGAATATGCATTTGAAACACTGTTATTGCACCAACTCTATTGCAACATTTCTTATGACAATACAAATAGTATCAAACTATTTAAAAACTCTGGATTTCAACTAATCGGCGTTCAAAAAGATTGGCAAAAAACCAAAGATGGCTTTAAGGATATATGGTTATTTCAAAAAATAAACCCTAAATATCATTCAACGCTTCGAAAGTGGGAAGTGGATTTATAAAAGTAGAATAATATTTACAATAAACAAATATACATACAATAATTAATCATCTCATTATTCTTTTTTTCTTCCCAAAACAAAAACAGAGACTAAACTAACAACAGTTCCACCTGCAACAATTCCTCAAACCGTTGTTGCACCTGAATATGCTAGAAATGTTCCCGACAAAATTCCAATAACACCAATAATTAAACCAAACCACTGACCTGTTTTACTTTGTTTAGTTTGACTTTTCACGATATGACTCTCTAATTCAACTCGATGATTTAACTGTGTTTCTGCCATTTTCATAATTCTATCAGCTCCATCAGGAATAATTTTGTTATATTTTCTTATAGCATCAGGCGTAGGTAAAGGACCTGAATGAGAATAAACTTCTTGAAAACTAATTGAAACAAGTTCTCTTAAAATCTCATCTCTTTTATCTAATGGTACACGTTTGAAAATTTCAGGATTTTTAGTTTATAACTCTTTCTCTAACTTTGAAAGATTTTCATTTTTTAACTCTTTATTTTCCATAATTAGTGCCCTTTCATATTTTCTGTTTTATTACTAAACAGCGAAATAGCAACATTAAAATCTTTTCCAACACTTTCCCAATCACTTCTAAGAGACTTAGAATCATCCAAATAATTAGAAAAATCAAATTTAGAACCTTGAATATTTAATACACTACCAAAACCTAAAATAAAATTTTTCTTAAGCTGTGAAAACTTTTTTCTATAATTAAATTTATTTTCCATTTTGTTGCAATTATTAAAGTTGTCATTAAAAAACTAATATAAAAATAATATATTTTTGTATCTAACACAAAAAAATAAACCCTAAACATCATTCAACGCTTCGAAAGTGGGAAGTGAAGTAAGAACTTCATATTTCTTAGTTGCTAAATCAATATATACGCAATATGTTGCCAATCCGTTTGTTATAACGATATAAGGCACATTTAGTTGAGAATTATATCGAGCGGCTTGCGCAATAACGCTATTATCCAGTGATATTTGCGGAGCTTTGCACTCAACAATTAGGGCAGGATTTCCTTTTCTGTTATATATAACTATATCTGCACGCTGTCGCAAATTATTTACAACCACAAGTTTCTCAACTGCAATGAGTCCTTTAGGATAATTTTGTGAGATTAAAAGATGAATAAAATGCTGTCTAACCCACTCTTCTGGAGTTAAAACAATATTTTTCATTCTTATAATATCAAAAATGTGTAGCTTTCCATTTATCTCTTCAGTTTTTGCAGAAAATGGCGGTAGATTTAGTTTTTGCATATCTAATATATATGCTACAAAAATGCAAAAAATATCTGATTTGAAAAAATGTTAGTTTTATGAATGATAAATTGATAAACAATCGTATTTCACAACTTTTATTTCATAAGAATTAATAATATTTAGGAGAGAATAATAAAAAAGAGTATTTTAGTATTTCTATATCTATCATAAAAATTATTGTTTATTAAAACAGATTGCTATATTAGATATCTTACTTAAAATGAGCAAAATGAGAACAAAAGAAGATATTATAGCCAATTGGCTTCCACGATATACTGGGCGTAAGTTAGAAGATTTTACAGAATATATTCTTCTTACAAATTTTAGTAACTATGTAGAACTTTTTTCAGAGTGGTATGATGCACCAATTGTAGGAAAAAACAGCAATATGCCCAATTGTAGTGCTGAGGGAATTACGATAATCAACTTTGGTATGGGTAGCCCCAATGCTGCAACAATTATGGACTTACTAGGAGCTATAAATCCAAAAGCTGTACTTTTTTTAGGCAAATGTGGAGGACTAAAAGATATTAATAACGTTGGAGATTTGATACTTCCCATTGCTGCAATTCGTCACGAAGGAACATCAAATGACTATTTTCCGCCTGAAGTGCCTGCTCTACCTGCATTTAGTCTTCAAAGAGCTGCATCAACAGCTGTGAGAGATTCGGGGAAAGACTATTTTACGGGTACAGTCTTCACTACCAACAGAAGAGTATGGGAATATGACGAACAGTTTAAACAATACTTAGGCAAAACAAGAGCTTTAGCCATTGATATGGAGACTGCTACAATATTTTCTGTAGGATTTGCTAATTCAATTCCTACTGGTGCACTTCTATTGGTCTCTGATCAACCAATGATTTCATCTGGTATAAAAACAGCTGATAGTGATAAAGAAGTGACGGAAAAATTTGTAGAGAACCATATTAAAATTGGTATCAGAGCATTAAAAGAGATAATTAATAACGGCAGATCGGTTAAACATTTACGCTTTGACAATTGGTAAAATGAAGATTTGAAATGACTTTTGAAGAGATATTAAAAAATATAAAAGCTAAAAATTTTGCACCTATCTATTTCTTATCGGGCGATGAACCCTATTTTATAGATAGGTTGGCTAATGAAATACAGGCTAATGCGCTAGAGGAACAAGAGCGCAGTTTCAACGAATATATTTTCTATGGTGAAGATGCCGATGTTGTTGAAATTATCCATGCTGCAAAACGGTTTCCTATGGGCGCACAAAGGCAATTAGTTATTGTTAGGGAAGCACAAGCACTTGACAAAATTGACACATTAGAAAACTATTTTGTACAGCCACAACCATCTACCATAATGGTTATTAGTCACAAATACAAAACTCTTGATAAACGAAAAAAGCTATATACCACATTAAAAAAACAGAAACAAGCGGTTTATTTTGAATCAAAACAACTATATGACAACCAATTAGGGGCTTGGATTGCATCTTACATCAAAGAAAGAGGTTTAACAATTGAGCCTAAAGCACTTGTTTTATTAGAAGAAAATTTAGGCACAAAGTTAGAAAATATTGTCCTTGCTGTGGATAAATTATTAGTTGCTATAGGACCTAATTCTAATCAAATAACAGCTAAACAAGTTTATAAAAATGTTGGAATTAGCAAAGAGTACAATGTTTTTGAATTACAAAATGCACTTGCAGAAAGGAATGTTGTTAAATCTAGTAAAATAGCATTTGCATTTATGGGAGATATGAGAAAGAACGCTGTGCCAATGATAACTGCAACACTGTTTGGTTTTTTCAGCAAACTTCTTGCATATTATTATCTTCCTGACAAAAGCAGTGGTAATGTAGCATCAAAACTGAGAATTAATCCGTATCATGTGAGAAATTACCAAATGGCATCCACCAAATATACAGGAGTAAAGGTTGCTCAAATTATCTCAATACTTAGAGAGTACGATGCCAAAGCAAAAGGTTTTGAGAATAGTGGCACATCACAAGAAGAGCTACTTAAAGAGATGATTATAAAAATATTATATTAAAAGAATGTCAATAAATACAATTATATTACTTGTTATTGGAGTTATAAGTTTTTCCGCATTTAGCAACAGTACAATATTTTACAGATTACAACTAAACTCTTGGGAGGTTATACATAGAAAGCAATATTACAGAGTTGTTACACACGCTTTTTTGCATGCAGATTGGGCACATCTATTGATAAATCTGTTTGTACTCTACTCTTTTGGTAATGCTACAACATTTTATTTCAATTACTATTTGGGTGGCTTTTCAGATGTTAGATTTTTAATCTTCTTTTTGACTGCAATACCAATTTCATCTTTGTATAGCGTTATAAAGTATAGAAACAATCCCAACTATAGTGCAGTAGGTGCTTCTGGTGCTGTTTCCGCTGTTGTTTTTGCATCAATATTTTTTGAACCATATAGTCCAATTTTACTTTTTGCAATTATTCCGATTCCAGGAATAGTGTTTGGCGCAGTCTATCTAGGATATTCTGCATATATGTCTAGAAAGCAAGTAGATAATATCGGACATGACGCGCATTTGTGGGGTGCTATTTATGGTCTGCTTTTTCCTGTAATAACAAGACCAGAGCTAATTAATTTATTCTTGAAAAAATTAATCTCATTTTAAAGCTATGAAATATGTTGTATATGACGGAATATTACGTCTGACAGAGACATTCTACATACGTTCATCAAATAGAGCTTTTAGGTATGGTGATGGATTGTTTGAAACAATACATTATCATAAAGGAAAACTGTTGTTTTGGAAAGACCATTATGAAAGATTAACCAAAGGTATGGCAGCATTTAGCTTTAGTCGTATGAGTTTTCCCACATCAGTAGAACTAGAAGCACAAATAATAGATTTATTAGTAAAAAATCGAGTTTTTAACGACGGAAGAGTACGACTCTCAATCTTTAGACGTGGTGATGGATTTTATAAGCCTAACAACCTAAGTGCCTCGTGGCTAATAGAAGTAGAGCCACTAGAAACAAGAGGATTTCCATGGCATGAAGAGGGACTTCATATAGGTCTATACAAAAAATTTCAAAAACATTATACACCGCTATCACCATACAAAACCATATCATCAAACGCTAGTATTTTAGCATCTATTTTTGCTAAAGAGACAAGAGTTCATGACTCTTTAATACTCAACGGTGAAAATCTGTTTATTGAATCCACTAGTTCTAATCTTTTTTGGGTAAAAGATAGAGTTATATTCACTCCTGCCGTATCTTCAGGCTGTGTGGATGGCGTTATGCGCAAACAAATTTTAGAAATAGTAAAAGAGATGAACAGAAGTGTTGTAGAAACAAAAGGAGCAACACAAAAAGAGTTACTAGAAAGCGAAGAAATTTTTCTAACAAATGTAATATCAGGTATAAAATGGGTTGTAGCTATTAATAAAAAGCGATTTCACACTAGGCTAACTAAAACTATTCACTCTAATCTTGTGGAAAAAATTACTAGTTAGAAGAGGGATCACTTGGTAAATTACTCCATGCATTATGAAGATTTTTAACACTTTTCAAACTCTCTTTCCAAATATCTTCCGCATCACAATTCATTATTAATTGATCATTTAATGAACTCACAACCCACGACTTCTCAGCAATCTCAGCATCTAACTGCCCAGCAGTCCATCCAGAATAGCCTGCAAAAAAACGAACTGATTTAGCATTAGCCTTTCCAGCATTGATTATATTTTTCACAACCTCAAAATCACCTCCCCAATAGATAGTATCTGTAACCTTTACTGCGCCAGGTATCTGTTCTCCAAGAGTATGTAAAAAATGAAGTGAATTAGATGCAACAGGTCCACCAATATATAACTCACCATTAAAGTTAAATAAATCATCTATAACTTCATCTGGATATACATCAGTAGCTTTATTTAAAACAAAACCAATAGAACCCTCGTCATTATGCTCTGTTAATAGAACTATGGAACGCGAAAAAAATGGACCTTGCAAAAAAGGCTCTGCAATTAATATCCGCCCACGTTCAGGATATTGATGAGGCTGTATTGATTCAAAAATATTAAAATCGATATTCTTCATTTTTTCCTTTATTTTATAGCAATCTAATACAAATAATAATATTTCAAAATTAAATTACTAACATAATAGTAAGAAAGCAAATAATTTACAACTAATTAAATATAGAGGAAAGTGGAAAACTGAAAGAGGAAAGATAATGGCTAATGAGCTATGGACTCACTTCAATTAACAATTAACAATGGACAATGAAAAATGAATCATTAATCATTAATCATTGACAATTGAACATTTCACATTGTACATTGATAATTGAACATTTCACATTGTACATTGAAAATTGTACATTGTTAAAAAAAACCAATCTTTCAATAATTTGTTTTAATGTATAATAACTTTATAAACAGAATAAATTATAATAATATGAAAAAGTATCAATTTAAGACTAACATAAATTGTGGGGGTTGTATAAAAGCAGTTACACCTTTTTTTAATAAAGAGACAGACATAGTAAACTGGGAGGTTGACACAGACTCTTCTGATAAAATATTAACAGTAGAAACAAGCACTCTTACAGAGGATAACATTATAGAAATAGTAAAAAAAGCTGGTTTTGAAGCTGAAGTAAACTAAATTTTCATTATATTAGTAGAGATTTTAATTTTTACTATGTTATAAATCTCTACTAATATGAAAAAACATTTACATAAATTAGTTATAACATTACTAATTTTATTTACACACTACAATATATCAGCGCAGCTCTTTCTTGATTTTGAAGATGTTACAAAAGGGACATATGCTACTGCCATAAAAAACATAGATGGATATGATTGGGAATTTACAGAATCTCTTGTCGGTTCTCTTGCAAATGACAAAATGGATGGTGAAAAGAGTTTAAGATTTTCTGGAAAAACAGATTCTCAATTCACCCAAATATCTGAAAAAGAAAATGGTATTGGTACCATATCATTCTTGTATAAATCATATCCAGGAGATAATCAAAGTGAATGGATTGTTCAATATACAACAGATGACGGAAACACCTGGATACAAGTAGGTAACCTGTTAGATAATGAGAAAGATGATGAAAACATTAAGATATTTAATGCCGATGTAAAATCTCCACATAATAACAGAATTAGAATTATTACCATGTCTGAACAAGATAAAAATCAAAGATTACTTATTGACAACATTCTAATAACCAACTGGGTCCCAACCATCACAGATTTCAATATAGAAAATGGTGATGAGTTTAACCCAGGAGATAAAATCAATTTTTCGTGGCAAGCAGAGGATGTTGATGAGATAATAATTCAAGCACAAATAGAGGGTGAGGTAGATTGGATTACATTAGGAGAAGATGATGATGAAATTATCGTTATCCCCGCAGCAGACGGAGAGTACGAATTTCAAATACCTGCCGATGCTATTGATATGACAATTAATGTTAGAGCTGCCGATAAAAACAATCCTACTTTTTTCTCAAATAGCAAACAATTTACAATTGTAGCTCCTATCCCACCAATAGAGCTAAATGCTATAAATCCGCTATTCCCAGAAAACAATAGTGTTGATAATAGATTAGACCTGTTTATTTTAGAAAGGAATGAACCTGAGGAGGAAAGATGGATTAATATCATTAAAAACACTATCATAGTTAATTTTGAAAGTGATGTTTTTGCCAATAGTGGAGAGATAAAAATATATGAAAATGGTTCTGGAACAGAGCTTTATTCATTTGATGTTCTTTCGGAGAGTGTTACATTTTTAGACAATATCATTCTCGTAAAACTAGACAACAATTTAAATGAAAACTCTTTATATGAAGTAGTTATACCAGCCGAATTTGCAAAGAGTGATGATTTAGAGATTAGATATAATGAGGAAATCAGTTGGTCATTCAACACCGGCGAAAAAATTGGTAGTCCAGAGTTTCTAGGATTATCATTTACAAATCCATTTTTTCCTGTAGATAATTCAACAGATGTATCTCGTAATTTATATGAAGATATAAACGAAACAACTCGCACCATTACTGTTGATTTTTATGACTTTATCACATTAAACGAAGGAGTTATAACAGTTACTGAGAAAGATAGTGAAACAACGATTTTATCTATAGATGTTGAAAATTTCACAGATGAAATTGCCATTGATGAGAAAACTTTATCAATAAAATTACCTCACAATCTACTATCTGAAACAGAGTATGAAATTAACATACCAAATGGTATTATCAAAGATTTACATACTCCGGCTAATGTTTGGGATGGAGAAAAATGGAGTTTTACAACTACTGAATATTCAGATGGAACATTTGAGCCACAATTTAATCTTGGTTTCAACTATTATCCTAATGATATAAGCTTAGTTCCAGAAAATTTACTGACTTATCACAATAGTTTAGAAGAGGTTATCAAAAACAAAATAGTATTAAACTTTGATGAGAAGATTCAAAAGAACAGCAGTGGAGAAATTACTATAAAAAATATCACACCCGAAAATAGTGATGATGATATAATTATAGATATTACAAGTGCTAAAGTTCAAATAATCAATGATTCGTTTTTAGTTATAGAGTTAGATAATGAATTAATCAAAGGCGACGATTATCAGATTATTATTGACGAAAACGCAATCAAAAACCAATCTTCAAGTTCTGTAGGTAGTGATGAATATTTGTGGAGCTTTACCGTAAATGCATTTGGAAAACGCACAATTTCTGAAATTAGAAATGAAGATGTAATAAGCGATTATTGGAACAACTATGTTATTACAGAAGCAATTGTTACTCAAAAAGATAACGGAATAATATATCTGCAAGATGCTAATGCGGCCTGGAGTGGAATTACACTATCAGATAGTGAAGTTTATAATGACATAGAGATTGATGATGCAATAGAGATATTAGCTTTTACAGATATCAATGATGATGTATTATTTTTAAATAATGTTCAAATATTGCAAACTTCTACTATTGATACAGAAATTATAGAAACTGCAATTACTCTTCCTTTTGAAAGTAAATATTCAAATATGGTAGTTGCCATTGAAGAGATAACTGCAATTTCTACACTAGATTCTGGAAATAGCTTTATGGTTGAAGACGACTATGAAGAGAGCGGAACAATTGGTGGTAATTGGTATACATACGATGCTAAAGCAGGAAATATATTTGACTTTATAAATGGTATTTTGATTTATAAAGGAAATGATTTAGTTTTACTTCCACGCTATGAAGATGATGTCTCATTTAAAGGTAATTCAGTAGGTATTTCAGAAGTGAAAGAAAATAATTTGTCGATTACACCAAATCCTGCCACTAGCTATATTTCAATAAATCAAGATATTAACATAATCTCTATTGAAATATTCAATTTAGTTGGAGAGATTGTAAAAAAAGAAACAAACTTTACCAATAACATTATAGACATAAGCGAGCTAGTAAACGGGGTTTATATTATAAAGATTACAGATTCAGATAATAATAGAATAAATAGAAAAATTATAAAACAATAAAAATATTAAGGAGTCGCAAAAGCGGCTCCTTTTTTTTGGTATAAATTACTTAATGTCAGAACTTATTTATTGACATTTTTACAATATACGCTTACAGTGCTGATACAATAAAATCTCTGCGCACTTTCTGACTTTGCCGTGAATCATTCATATATAAAATCCATAGGAGACAAAAAATTAAAGCTCCTGAAGCTCAACCATCTTTTTAAAACGTGGCGACTTTTCAATTAACTCTTCAAAAGTTCCTGATGCAGAAATTTCACCATTATCCATCAGATAGACCTTATCAACATTCCGAATTGTAGATAATCTGTGAGCAATAATAATAATTGTATATTTCCCTTTTAGTTTATCGATATTTTCCTGAATAGCCTTCTCTGTCTCTGAGTCTAATGCAGATGTAGCTTCATCTAAAATAAGTATATCAATATCCTTATAAAGCTCCCGAGCAATGGAAATTCTCTGCTTTTGACCACCTGATAAGTTTATACCATTATTTCCCAACAAAGTCTCCTCTTTATCGGGTAACGTTTCAATAAAATCATCAATAGATGCCTGATTGATAGCCTTTTCAAAACGCTCCTTACTATCAGGATTTTCACCATCCCAAAAAGTAACATTATCAAAAATCGAATCATTAAAAATAACCGACTCTTGAGCTATATATCCTATCCTTCTTTGATAAGTATCACGTTTTAACGAACTTATCGGCACACCATCAACTTCAAAAGTTCCTTTATCAATTGCCAATAGTCCAGACAAAACATTCACCAATGTAGTTTTCCCGCTTCCACTCTCCCCCACAAATGCTATGGATTCGTTACTATTTATATCAATATTAATATTTTTAAGAATTGTAGTTCTTCCATATTTAAAAGTAACATCTTTCAACTTTAGCGATTTATTAAAAGTGTCGAAAACTATCTTTCCATCCCTCTCACTATTTTCACGTAACTCTTTCTCAAAATCTGTAACATTATCTAAAGAACCAGAGTTTGCTAAGAATGAATTATATGTTTGCTGAAACAACATCAATTGAGTTAAAGCTCTATAAAACAGCAACAAACTCATAAGAATAGTTGCCAATTGACCACCTAAAAGATAGACTTGAACAAGAATTACAAGACAGACAATTATTATAAGAACTGGTTCACGAATCGCGGTAATTCTTGCATTTAAAGCTCCAATTTTTCTGTTAGTATTTTCAATATTTTTAATATCCGACTGTAGTTTTTCTGAATATGTTTTCAAAAAACCAGTAGCTTTCAGATATTTAAAATTATTTATATACTGAATTATACTTTTATGATAGTTACTATTTTGCAATGAAATTTTTCGAGATTCATCTTTAGTTTTTGTATAAATTCTACTGTAAAAGAAATTTGTCAACACACCGCCAACACACACTAACAAAGCAAACTTCCAATCTATAATAAAAACAAAACTCATATAAACCAGAGTCATTATAAGTTGCTGTATACCTTGCGAATAGGAATTATATGCGGCAGAAACACGACTAACTTCTGAGGTAAAAGCATTTTGAATACGCCCCATATCTGCAGAAACAAAGCTTTTGAAAGAGAAACGAGTAAACAATACCGTTAAATTAAGACGCATTGTAGAGATGAAAAACTGCGACACCTTAACTTTATACATATCAGAAAGATATACTGCAATTCCTTTTAGAATAAAAAATATGGCTAAAATTAAAAGGGCAATCCATAATGTGAGTTGAATACCAGTGTTATTCAATGAATCTACAAAAAAAGTTAATCCTCCTAAATTCTCTCCAGTAGCTGCCTCACTACCACTTGCCAATTCTAAAAGTGGTAAAAACATTGTCAACCCAAAAGCATCTAAAGAGCCAATAATAATTCCAAGAAAAATCACAACAAACAATCTGTGTTTCAAGAATCTATAAAAATAGACAAATGAGGCAAAATACTTTTTTATTAGACTTTTAAGAAGATTTGAAACCATATGTAGTAGTTAAAACATTTTACTTTAAACAAAAATATAGATTTTATAATCAATAACAGAATTAGAACAGATACTTTTATATTATTCTAAACTATTTAACTATTTTTATTTAAGTGGGTATTTCATCTTTTATCTAATGACTTTCTCAATTAGGCGTTGACTAAAGCTCGTTTAAGACAAGACTGGATTGGCCTCGTCTTTCAGTTTTCAACTTTCAACTTTCAACTTTCAACTAATTTAACATTCTATAAATTCACTTTTTAGCAAAGCCCATTTATATTTATTAGGTTTGCACGCTTTAATAAAATAAAATGAATTTATATTTCAGCATAAAATGATAACAGTCTCAAACTTGGCCATTCAATTTGGCAAAAAAATTCTTTTTCAGGATGTAAACCTCAAATTCACCCCAGGCAACTGTTATGGCATAATTGGTGCTAACGGTGCAGGAAAATCAACATTTCTAAGAATATTAAGTGGTGATTTAGATTCCACAAGGGGTTCTGTCTCGCTAAATCCTGGCGAAAGACTTTCAGTATTACGTCAAGATCATCACGCTTTTGATGAGCATTTAGTTATCGACACTGTTCTTATGGGTCACGAAGAGCTATGGGAGATACAAAATGAAAAAAACAAACTTTATGCAAAAGAGGATTTTTCTGAAGCTGATGGTATAAGAGCTTCTGAATTGGAAGAGAAATTTGCAGAGCTAGATGGTTGGAATGCGGAGAGCGATGCTGCAATGCTTTTAAGCGGTTTAGGTGTGAAAGAAGAATTACACCAAAGATTAATGAGTGAAATAAGTGGAAAAGAGAAAGTTAAAGTACTTTTAGCTCAAGCACTTTTTGGAAAGCCCGATAATCTTTTACTTGATGAACCCACCAACGACTTAGATTTAGAAACTGTTAGATGGTTAGAAAATTATTTGGCTAACTTTGATAATACACTTCTTGTTGTTTCGCACGATAGACACTTTCTTGACTCTATCTGCACGCACATTATAGATATAGATTTTGGTAAAATAGAACAATATTCTGGAAACTACACTTTCTGGTATCAAAGTAGTCAATTAGCTTTGCGTCAACAATCGGCACAAAACAAAAAGGCAGAAGAGAAGAAGAAAGAGCTTTTGGAATTTATTCAAAGATTTAGTGCAAACGTTGCAAAATCTAGACAAGCAACAAGTAGAAGAAAGATGATTGAAAAACTTAATATTGAAGATATCAAGCCATCTACTAGAAGATATCCTGGTATAATTTTTACCCCAGAAAGAGACACTGGAAACACTATCTTAAATGTTAAAAATCTTACTAAATATGCAGAAGATGGAACACCTCTGTTAGAAAATGTTAGTTTCACCATAGAAAAAGATGAGAAAGTGGTATTCCTATCAAAAAATCCTTTGACTACAACTGCACTTTTAGAGATATTAAATGATGAAGTAAAACCAGATAGTGGTAGCTATAATTGGGGAGTGACAATTACAACTGCCTACTTACCAATGGATAACAACCACTTTTTTGAAAGCAAACAAACTCTTATTGAGTGGCTTAGTATGTATTCAGATGATACAAGTGAAGCCTATCTCAGAGGATATTTAGGTAAAATGCTATTCTCTGGTGAAGATGTTTACAAAACTGTAAATGTTCTTTCTGGTGGAGAGAAAATGAGATGTATGATTTCTAGAATGATGCTCAAAAATGCTAATGTCATGGTGCTTGATAACCCTACCAACCATCTTGATCTTGAGACAATTCAAGCATTTAATAACACTTTAATAGACTTTAAAGGTAATATATTAATGAGTTCTCATGACCATGAGTTTATTAATACTGTTTGTAATAGAGTTATAGAAATTACTCCCAATGGAGTGATTGATAAACTTATGACTTATGATGATTACATTAACGATGAAAAAATTACAGAATTAAGAGAAGAGATGTATAAATAACAGACTGAATTATTATAAAAAAATCGTCTTGCTTTTATGTTAGACGATTTTTTTATTTATATTTTTTAAAAGATTCTTTTATAAAATCAGGAATTCGCATTGGTTTCCGAGATATACTATCGACAAAAACCACCGTTGACTTTGCGCTACAGATAAGTTTATTATCATTCCCATACATTTTAAACTTAAAATTCAACTTCACTTCTGGTATATCTTCCACAATGGTTTCAATAGTCAACTCTTCATCATATCCTGATGGATTATGATACTTTAAGTTCATCTCAATCACAGGCATCATAATATTTTGCGATTCTAAACTTGCGTCATGGATATTAATTTTTCTCATCAACTCTGTTCTCGCTTGATGACAGTATTTCACATAGTTTCCGTGATATACATAGCCCATTTGGTCAACCTCATCATATCGCGGTCTAATTATAGTTATATCTTTTATCATATTATTTTCAGAATATTAAAGAGAATTCACCTCCTTTTCAACAACTTTCCATCCTTTATAAATAGCTTTTGACATTTCTGAATCAGGTGCAAATTCTATAACATTTTGCTTATTCATCATTGCCTCAACCATCGTTTCACTATAAGGAATTTTTGCTACAATTGGAATATTTAAAGAATTGAAATATTTTTCGATTTTATTAGAAATCTCCTCTTCTAAATCATATTTATTTATAAATACAAAAATTGGTATTTCGAACTTACTTATAAGTTCAACTAATCTTTTTGCATCGTGTAGACTTGATTGCGAGGGTTCTACAACTATGATTGTTGCAGTTGCACCCGTAATAGACGAAATTGCAGAACAGCCAACACCAGGAGGTCCATCATTAATAATCCACTCTTTATTGTTTATAACTGCAAGCTCTTTAGCTCGCTTTCTTATTAGAGAAATTAGTTTTCCCGAATTTTCTTCACCCGGTTGCAAATGTGCATAAACAATTGTGCCAAATCTAGAATCTCCAACATACCAATAGTTTTTGTCGCTCTGCATTGAAGTTATTGCATTTACCGGACAAACTCGTTCGCACAAACGACACCCTTCACATTGCAACTCATTTATATAAAAACTACCATCAGATTTTGAATGAATAGCATCAAATTGGCAGTGCATAACACATATGCCGCAACGATTACAAATATCATTATCAATAGATGCAATCCAAGCACCGTAATAAACATCACGCCTAACTATTTTGGGATCAAAAAGTATGTATAAATTAGATGCATCAACATCATTATCACAAAAAAGAGCATTGTTTACAATACTCGCCAAAGCTGCAGTAATGCTACTTTTGCCTGTTCCTCCTTTACCACTTAAAACTGTAATCTCATTCATAACTAAACAGTTTTATAGTTATTAGAAATCCATTCAGAAAAAATCGACAAATCCATTTGCTCAATCATCTTTGATAAATTACCAACAGCATAATTTTTTGAAACTTTTTTCTCAAAAGGAATAATTCCAATTATCTCCGCACCTTCATCAATAATCTCCTCAACAATAGGAGCACTTCCGTTTGTAGCTTTATTTATAATTACGTCAAACTTTTTATCCATATCCTTTAAAAGACGTGTTACCAGCTTAAAATCGTGAAGCCCGAACGGCGTTGGTTCAGCCACAACAATTACTTTGTCAGCATCAACTACCGTCTCTACAACGGAACATGACGTACCTGGTGGTGCATCATAGATAAATATAGATTTGTCATTGGAATTATGCCTTTTTATCTCTTTTTTGAGTCTCTTAATCAGCATAGTTTGCATTGTAGAACCGATTTTTAATCGTCCCTCTGCCAATGACAGTTTTGAAGAAATATTATAAAATTTAACCTCGCCTATAGATTCTGGAACTTCAATAATAGAGTTATGTCTGCAAGCTACAAAACAAGCACCGCAAGAGTGACAGAGAGATTTTTCAACTTTTGCATACCTCACTGTTGGAATAACAACTATTGCGTTATACATGCAATATTCAACGCAATCTCGACAAAACTTACACTTATCTTCAACTATTTCGGCTACATATTGCTCTATATTTTTAGAAAAAATCTCCTCTTTTTTCTCAAAAAACAGTGCATCGTTAGGCTCTTCTACATCACAATCTATCAGCTGAACATCATAATTCATCTTCTGTGATAAGAAGTAAGCAAGCTGCACAGAAATTGTTGTTTTTCCTGTTCCACCTTTTCCACTAACTACTGCAACACGAAATGCCATAATATTAAATATTAATGATCACAAAGATTAGAAGTAAATTTCAATTCTCCGCTTAAATATTCATTTAATAATTCATTCACATCTATTTGTGGAGCTCCAATATAGACTTTAATATTTCTTTTGTCAAATAAATCTATTGCTCTTTGCCCTATGCCTCCTGCCAAAACAGTAGCTACCGAATGTTCAGCCATCCATTTTGGTAATAACCCTGGCTCATGTGGTGGCGCATCAACTATCTCTGTATATTCAACTTTGTTATTTGATATATTTGCAAATAAAAATTGTGGACAATGTCCAAAATGTGGCTCTAAACAGCCATTTGCATTTACTGGAATGGCAATCTTTTCCATAAAATTATCTGTTTTTTAACTTATTAATAATCTCTGATACAGAAGTCTCTTCTTCAGTTGCAACCATCTGAACATCAAACTTTTTCAAAACCTCTTGTGCTTTTGGACCAAAATGACCAGATATAACTTTCTTAACACCAAGTTCTACCATAAGTGCAGCAACCTTGGTTCCAGCACCTTGATCATTATCTGCATATTCATTTTTCACAAAACTCACTTCACCCGTTGACTCATCTAAAACACAGAACCAGGCAGCTCTTCCAAAACGTTTATCAAACTCTGTGTTTAGATTATCACTTACTGATGTTATTACTGTTTTCATATATATTATTTTAATTACTTATTTAACATTCCAACCTTATCAGAATTACATAAAGGGCAGTTTTTATTTTTTATATAATTTGGCAAAGTATAGCGAGCAGAACAAGAAGAACACAAAAACCAAAAGTCATCTAATATTGTATTACCAAAAACAGTTTTTAGAGTTTTTACTTCAACTAAAGTTTTAGCTACTTTCTTTCTTGCACTATCATATATCCTTGCAAAAGTAGCTCTTGACACACCCATCAATTTTGAAGCTTCAAGATGAGTTAAGCAGTCATAATCTGCCAACTTAATTGCCTCATACTCTTCATACAACAATTCCACAACCTCGTCATTTTTCAAATGAGTGCCATAAGGTTTATATCCTCTAAATGCTGGTGGCTTTACTATTTTTCTTAGCTGACGTGGTCTAGACATATAATTTCTTTTAGAACAAAAATAATGAGAATATTCTCATAAGTCTAATTTTTTTAAAATATTTTAAATAAAAAAGCTCTTTGAACTAAATCAAAGAGCTTTTTTATATTATTTTATTAAATCTTACTTGGTAACTTTCAGAAAGTCTCCAATTATTTTTTCTAATTCTTCTTTAGGAAGTAATCCTCTTACACCAGCTGGGTCGCCAGTTTTAGGTACAAAAAGTACAGTTGGATACGCGGTTACACCAAAAGCAGCAGCTAACTCTCTATTTGCCTCTGCATCAATTTTATATACTTGAATTTTGCCACCATAATCAGCTTGTAGACTAACTAAAATTGGTGCTAATTGTTTACATGGTCCACACCATGAAGCATAAAAGTCGATTATTGCAGGCTTATCACCTTTGTAATTCCACTCTGTATTATTTTTATAATCAAACACATGCTTGATAAATCCGGATTCATCAAGCTCAATCACCTCGTTTTTGGGAGTATTTGCTGGAGATACAGCAAAAGACGGAATAGCAATTATTGCTAACATCAGTATGATTAAACCTTTTTTCATCTAACTATTATTTTATTGAAATTTTTCAATTTCTAATTATATAATTTTAAATGAAGGATATAACACCGTTCATTATATCACTTCATCTAACTATTGCTAATAACTACAACAGTGATTATTATCTAATTGTTCATAGGATTATTTCTCTGCTCCAAAAACATCTTTAAATGCTTGTACAAAAGTCTCTTTTGGTAAAGCTCCTTGTGCCATTTGTGGCTGTCCTTCAGCAGGAACAAATAGTAAAGAAGGAATACTCTGAATACCAAAAACAGCAGCTAGTTCTTGCTCTTTTTCTGTATCAACTTTATATACATCAACTTTTCCTTTATACTCTTCAGCTAATTCATCTAAAATTGGAGCTACCATTTTGCAAGGTCCACACCAATCTGCATAAAAATCAATAATACAAGGCTTGTCACCATTAAATTTCCACTCTTTGTTTGCCGTATAATCAAATACTTTCTCTTTAAAAGTATCTACATTCAAATACTCGACCATAATAACTAATTTTTAAAATTTCTAATTTTTATTTATTGCAAAACTAAATCTTTTAAAACTCAAATGCAAATATTTAAGTTTCTAGATATATCAATACAATCACTATGCCATAAATGTAATTTATAAATATAGCGTTGTTTAGAGCTTATTTTATGATTTATTTCTAAAAAACAGACTCAATTTGTCATAGAATACTTTTTTTTATATAAAAAGTAGTAGTTTTGTCAGTTGAACCAAAATATTTTTTTATATAAATGAACAAACATCTTCAACATCCCATATTTACAACAATTTCTAAAATAATTACAAAAGAAAACAAAGAGGCATTTGTTATTGGTGGTTACGTACGTGATATTTTCTTAGAGCGTAAAACCAATGATATAGATATTGTAGTATTGGGCAGTGGTATAGATTTGGCAGAAGAGACAGCAAAAGCTTTGGGCAGATTAAAAGTTTCAGTTTTTAAATCTTATGGAACGGCTATGTTCGCATATAGAGATAAAGAAGTTGAATTTGTAGGTGCTCGCAAAGAGTCATATACACGAGACAGTAGAAACCCAATCGTTGAAGATGGCAGTTTAGAAGATGATCAAAACAGGAGGGATTTTACTATAAATGCTTTAGCAATCTCCCTGCATAGCAATAACTTTGGTGAAATAATTGATCCATTTAATGGAATTAAGGATATTGAAGATAGGATTATTAGAACACCCCTCGATCCGGATATCACTTTTTCAGATGACCCGCTGAGAATGTTTAGAGCAATACGTTTTGCTACACAACTTAATTTTGTTATTGAAGAAAAGACTTTTGAAGCGATAAAAAGAAACAAGGATAGAATTTCTATTTTATCAAAAGAGCGAATAAGTGAGGAACTACACAAAATAATATTATCTGACCGTCCATCATTGGGATTCAAGCTACTCAGTAATACAGGATTATTACCAATATTTTTTCCTGAACTAGAAAATCTAAAGGGTGTAGAAACAAGAAATGGTAAATCTCATAAAGACAATTTTTACCATACATTAGAAGTGCTAGACAACATCTCACGCAGTAGCAATGATTTATGGCTACGATGGGCAGCTCTGTTACACGACATAGCAAAACCAGCAACTAAAAGATTTGACCCTGCTTTGGGTTGGACATTTCATGCACATAATCACGTGGGTAAAAAAATGGTTCCCGAAATCTTTAAAAGAATGAAGATGCCATTAAATGAAAAAATGAAGTTTGTTCAAAAAATGGTGATGCTTCATATGCGCCCAATTGCTTTAATCGAAGATGAAGTGAGTGATTCAGCTGTTAGACGATTACTTTTTGAAGCTGGTGATGATATTGACAATTTAATGACTCTTTGTGAAGCTGATATCACTTCTAAAAATAGAGAGAGAGCAGAAAGGCACTTTAGAAATTTTAAAATTGTTAGAAGAAAATTAAAAGAGATTGAAGAGAAAGATAGAGTAAGAAATTTTCAACCTCCAATTTCTGGTGACGTAATTATGGAGACATTTAACCTGACACCTTGTCAGGAAATTGGCACAATCAAAAAAGAGATAAAAGATGCCATATTGGATGGCGAAATACAAAATAATTATGAAGAAGCTTATGAATTGATGATTAAGAAAGGGATAGAATTAGGTTTAACTGTTTATAAAAAACAAAATAATGACTAATTCTGTTCGCTTTTTTAAAGAAAAAAATTATTCACTTTCGGAATCAATAAATCCACCAATTATTATAACAGATAATTTAAGAACACCTGAAAATTTAGGCCAGATAATTAGATTGGCAGGAAATATTGGTTGTAAAAAAGTGCTAGCTATCAACGAGGATAACGTATTTAGAGTATCTAGAATAAAAAGAATGGCAGAAGTAGCAGGCAAAGTTATAGATTGGGAGTTTTGCACAAAAGAGGAGGCACTTGAACAGATTTCAACTAATTATAAAATTGTAGCTCTAGAAACAGCATCAACATCTGAAAATATATTTAATGCTGAACTACCTCAAAACATAGCACTTGTAGTAGGGAATGAATCCAAAGGAATCTCAGATTTTTGGCTTAATAAAGCAGATTATTTGTACCATATACCAATGACAGGCAAAATTAAATCGCTAAATGTATCACACGCAACGTCTGTTTTTTTGTTTGAGTGGCTGAGAAGAAATTATGTTTAAATATTATTGCGTTAGATGCAAATCTATCCAGACGGGCAAATGATCACTATAACCACCTGTATATCGAAAGCCCTCATAAGTTCTATACAGCTTTACACCGCCATAATCTTGATCTGGTTGTAACAGAAATGGCAAATCAACTATTTTCATGTGAGGCTCTCGCATTATATAGCCAGCCGTATCAGCTAAAACGGGACGTGAGATAATAAACATATCGAAAATATCCCACGAGTGCCTAAACTTTAGAGTTCCTAAATTATCTGGAGACATTTCAAGTGCAGGACTAACAAGCCATGTAGTATCATCTGGTAAACCTGCACCTAATGTTTGTGTAAATACATCACTTTTTGCAGGTTCGTTAAAATCACCCATTATTATAATTTTACTATTTGGATTTACAATTCTCAAAGAATCTGATATAGATTTTACTATTTCTGCAGCTTTTTCTCTTTTCGGTTGAGTTACAGCAGTACCTCCAAATCTTGAAGGCCAATGGTTTACCATCATATAAATTGTATCTGCAGAATCTATTACACCTTTTACAAATAGAATATCTCTTGTTGGTCGCTCATTTGGGCCAAAATTTACAACTATTGGTCGAGATTCAATAACCTCCATTCTGTTTTTAAGATAAAACATAGCCACATCAATACCTCTATTATCGGGAGAATCATAATGAATTACATCATAAGAGAGATTAGCCAATCCAGTTTGTTCCAATAATGAACTCAAGACCCATCTATTTTCAACCTCACATAAACCCACTACCACTGGCAGATTCCACCCTCCAGCATTTGTAATAACTTTTGCTATATCAGCCCACTTTTTTTTCAACCGAGTATAATTCCAGCGTCGAGCACCTTCAGGGGTAAACTCACCATCATTAGTAATAGAATCTTTTTGAGTATCAAATAAATTTTCAACATTGTAGAACATAAAACCAGCAACTCGCTCATCACTTTTGGATTGGGACAAAAGGTTAAAACAGATAAAAAACAAAAATATTAAAAGCGAATATTTGCTCATTAGAAAATTTATTAACTGACAAATCTATTACTCCTCTTCTACCCTCTCAACATAGCCTAAATCGGGAGTTTTTTCATTCCTCAAACGGTTAACTTCAAAAAAATCAACATCATACTCTTTTGCATACTCTCTTTTCCCAGCTTTTATAGCTACAGACAGCGTATCAAGAGAATAATCATATTTATTATAGTTCTTAAAAAGTGGAGATTCATTTACAATTATATTAGAAAAATGTTTTTTATCATCTAGAATCTCTTTATCAAATTTTGTTCTTACTAAAACATGGTCTAATAGATAGTTTTCAGCTGGAGGAATATAGTTTTCATCACTATCTTCGTCAACTTTTCCGTCATAAAAATATAGACCCAACTCATCGGACGCTTGTCCATAAATAATTGAATTATAAAAATTAGCGGCAGTTAAATCACGTGGCTCTTTTAAGCCATCTTTATCTTCAACAAAATTTGAAAGCACCAAAGCTGGCATACCTCTACTTTTCCATTGGAAATAATTTGCTATAGTACAATGGAAAAAGTTATAATGACCACCTCCTAAAAGAGCAACAGAAGCACTTCCAGCATCTGCATATAAACTATTCCACGATAATATATTAGAAGATTGAGCCAGAAGTCCTTGCTTTAAACTATGTTCAATTTTTGAATTGGATATAATCACAGGTTCAGACTTAGTACCAGCTGAATCAACTACCAAGCCTATAGTTGCATTCTTAATATGAGCATAATTAAACTGACTCGTGCCACTTCCTGGCATCAGATGTATATACCCCCATTGTCCTGGAACATCAGAGTACCAATTTTCTAAACGTGAACCAGCAAATAGAACAGGCTCATCTTTAGTTCCTAAAACCTCTATAGAAGCAGAAGGACGAATATTTAAATATGCATCATTATGGAAATGAATTCGAGCACCAGCCTCAATCGTAAGTTTTTCGAGAGAGTCTACCTCTGCCCAATTATAAATTAAATAGGGTTTTTCATTTGTAAAAGTTGTTGTTTTTAGTTTTTCTTTACACAAAACAACGACATCCTGACCATAGGCAATTAATTTTACAACTTGAAAAAGTTCTTTTGTTTCAAATCTTATAGAATCTTCAACCACAAAAGTATTATCATCTTCATGTGGATCAATATTTACTTCTACAAATACAAAAAGGCTGTCACCAGAACGAAGTTCCACATCAGCAGCTTCATATCCAGCTATTCCGTCAATATTAATTTTAAATTTAGAATCCTCACCACCCATCAATTTTATTTTACTAATTGTCATATCAGAGCTATAAGGATTGTAAACACGAAAATGACGAGTAGAAGAGCCAATGGTTGTAAATATTGTATCAAACATCACTGTATCAGTCGACAAAACAACACCATCCATACCACCACGGAACATATAATCTCTTTCACAGCCAAAAATAACTGCAAAAAAAGTAATTAGTATGAATAATTTAATTAGTCGACTCATTCTGATTTTTAATTTAGTTTTAATTCATAAATACAAACTACAAAAATATTAATTTATTCACAACTTTTAACATTAAAAAGGAATAAAAAACATATAAATAATATTTTTTTGACAAACATCTATTTTTTATACATAAACTGTTCCATATTTTACTTAAACGTATGTTTTTTAAAATAATTTCATAATTCATACATTATAGTTATGATTAATATTTAAAATTTTACATTTTCTCTACTTTTTAAATATAATATCATATTTTTATAACATTATTCATACTAATGAGAATGTCACTATGAAAAAAGTTATTGATAAAGATTACGAGTTAGCTATTACTTCATCTAAGCCCTTTACATTTGACAGATTTGTGCGTTTATTAATAGCTATAACCTCTGCAGTTGCTATCATACTCATTATTAAATCACTTAGCAGTGTTTTGATACCATTTATTATAGCTTTTATATTAGCTTATCTTATAAATCCTTTAGTCAATTTTTTCCAAAACAGAGTAAAAATAAAACACCGGGGAGTTTCTGTATTTATCACTATTGTTTTAATCATAGCAGCTTTCACTGGTATTTTTTGGTGGCTTATACCAAGAATTTTGACAGAGATAAATTATTTTTCTGTTCTTTTTAAAAAATATATTGAAAAAAATTATGCTGACGGTTTTTTTCCAGAAAACATAAGCTTATATCTTAAAAACTTTATAGACAAAAATAATTTTCAGGATTTAATTAATGCCAAACAAGTTAAAGAGGTTGGCGCAATAATACTCAAATCTTTAAAATCACTATTTTCAGGTTCATTATCAATAATATTTGGAGTTGTAGGATTTTTATTAATTCTATTATATCTGTTTTTTATTCTACTTGACTACAAAAGGCTTGAAGACAAATGGTTGAGTTTAATCCCTTTAAAGCATCGTTCACTTTTGTATAATATAGTTGAAGATTTAAAAGCTTCGATGAGAGTTTATTTAAGAGCACAAGGAACCATTGCTATGATAGTTGGAATATTAATGGCAATTGGTTTTTCTATAATAAAGTTGCCAATGGCAATTACTTTTGGGCTGTTTATAGGGTTATTAAATATTATTCCTTATTTGCAGATAGTTGGACTTATTCCTGCACTGTTTTTAGGCTTACTGAAAGCAATGGAAACTGGTCAAAGCTTTATTCATGTAATCCTAATGATATTGCTAGTTATGGCGATTATTCAAGTAATACAAGAGACTATACTTATGCCACGAATTATGGGTAAGGCATATAACATGAATCCTGCAATTATATTGTTATCTCTATCTATTTGGGGCAGTATAATGGGGATATTAGGTATGCTTTTAGCGTTACCATTGACTACAGTATTAACCTCATATTACAGACTATTTATAATAAAAGATGATAAAAATGAGGAGGAAGTTGATGAAGCTGAAAAGATAATTGAAGAGTAGAAATTACAGATAAAAAAAGAGCTCTCATTTCTGAAAGCTCTCTTAATATTATAATAGTTACTAGCGAGTTATTTTGCTAATCCGTCTAAAACATTCATTACCTCTTTAACGTGGTCTCTACTAGTGAAAAGTAGTTGTTTTTCATCGTCTGTTAAGTCTAACTCGATTACCTTTTCAACACCATTTTTACCTAAAATAACTGGTACACCTAAGTAGCAATCATCGATACCATATTCACCCTCAAGCTTGATACAAACAGGGAAAACTCTCTTTTGGTCGCGGATGATAGCTTCTGTCATTTGTGCTGCAGCCGAACCTGGTGCATACCATGCAGAAGTACCCATTAGTTTAACTAACTCACCACCACCAACTTTAGTTCTTTCTATAATTGCGTTTAGCTTATCTTCTTCAATTAATTCAGTTACTGGAATTCCACCAACAGTTGTATATCTTGGAAGTGGAACCATAGTATCACCATGACCACCCATTAACACAGCTTGAATATCTTTTGGAGAAACGTTTAACTCTTCTGCTAAGAAAGCACGATAGCGTGCAGTATCAAGTATTCCAGCCATACCCATAACTTTTGTACGTGGAAATTTACTTGTGATGTGAGCTTGATAAGTCATAACATCCAATGGATTTGATACAACAATGATAATTGAATCAGGTGAATATTTTATAACTTGCTCAGTAACAGATTTTACAATTCCTGCGTTAGTCTCGATTAAGTCATCGCGGCTCATTCCTGGCTTGCGTGGTAAACCTGAAGTAATAACAACAACATCTGAATTTGCTGTTCTTGAATAATCATTAGTTACACCAACTGTACGAGTATCATAAAGATCGATAGGAGCTTTTTGCCAAATATCCAAAGCTTTACCCTCAGCAAAACCCTCTTTAATATCAACCAATACAACCTCATTTGCAATCTCTTTGTACGCTAAAATGTCGGCACATGTAGCTCCTACATTACCAGCACCTACAACTGTTACTTTCATATAATCTCTGTTTTAAAATTAATAACTTATATATTAATAAAATCTTGATTTTTAAATTATAACCCAATTAAATGTCTCATAATTTTATGACAAATATAAATAAGCATAATCAATTAAAGAAAAATTTCTTCATATATTTTAAATTCATTTATAATCATCTCAAACTACTGTTTTTCAACAAATTAATCAACACTAACAGCTAAAATTTACAATTTATATTTAATATTTAGTAATTATTAATAGTTCTGTAATGAACATTTACAAATACTTAGAGGGGGATTTTAACAATAAAGAAGTTGTTTTAAACATAGTTAACCCTTAATAATCAGTTTGATATTTATAATAATGTAAATTTGTTTGAATCACTGAATTATGTTTCAGTGATTAGAAATTAGTTATTTAATGTGTTGTTGAAATTTTGTTTGTATGAAAATAGCTTTTTCTTTATTAATTCTAACAATTCTCATAGCCCTTTTAACCGACCGCTTTTTAAACGAAGAGTGGAGTAAAAAATCTCAAGATCGTCCTATAATAGAAAGGCGACTTGCCCTATTTTACTTTCGTTTTTTGCCTTGGATTTTTACAGTAGGAACTCTTTTTCTCTATTTTTATCCGAAAATATATAATTATAACAATCTCTACCCGGTATTCAACTGGTTCTTTTTAATATCTATATTATTATATATTCCCAAATTTACATCAGCTACCTATTTATTATCAATAAGAGTTGGCCAAGGTCCAATTTATGACCGCTCAGAATACCATTATCCTAAACTAACTTGGGATAATTTTATGAGTAAAATGGGAATAGTTGTAGCTACCGCTCCATTTGTATCATTGGTATTTGGCGTTTTTAAAGGCAGATATAACTTTAGAACAGAACGTATAGAGATACCTTTTACTAATTTACCTAACGAGTTTGACGGATTAAAAATAGTACAGATATCCGATTTGCATCTTGGTAGTTTTGGCAAAAACAGAGAGCCTTTACAGAAAGCTATTAAAATGATAAATGCAGAGAAACCTGATATCATACTCTTTACAGGCGACATTGTCAATAATTTTGCTGAAGAGATTGATGGTTGGGAAGAGCATTTTCAAAAACTTAAAGCTCCTTTAGGAAAATTCTCTATTTTGGGTAATCACGATTATGGAAACTATAGCAATTGGGCTTCTGAAAAGGAAAAACAAGAGAATTTCCAAAAGATAATTGAAGGAAACAGAAGATTAGGTTTTCACTTGTTGAGAAATGAAAATATCACCATTGAAAAATATGGTGCAACAATAGGTTTGGCAGGCGTTGAAAACTGGAGCCTTGCAACTAAACATCCCCGCAAAGGGAATTTAAGAAAAACTACTAAAGGAATTGAAAATCAACCATTCAGCATTTTAATGTCACACGATCCATCTCATTGGGACGAGGAAGTTATAAAACACAATTTCTACGATTTGACACTATCAGGCCATACACACGGAATGCAGTTTGGGATTGAAAAAGGTAATTTTAGATGGAGTCCTGCACAATATGTTGTAAAAAGATGGGCTGGTTTATATCAAGAAGGAAATAAATATCTTTATGTAAATCGTGGACTTGGATATTTAGGTATGCCTGCACGTGTGGGTATGCCGCCAGAAATAACAGTTATAAATTTAGTGAGCAAAGCTGCGTAGGTTTTTTGTTGTTAATAAAAAAACCATTTTCATATAATTTTATATGAATCATTTTTATCTATATCTTTGTTTCAAAATAAATTAATATGTCAGTAGCAAAAAAAGAAGGTCCAAAAAAGATTACTACTCACGTTTTGAGTAGCATGAAGTTAAAAGGTGAGAAAATCGCCATGTTGACAGCTTATGATTTTTCAATAGCTAAACTAGTTGATACAGCTGGAGTTGATGTAATATTGGTTGGTGATTCAGCTGCAAATGTTATGGCAGGTTGGGAAACTACATTACCAATCACATTAGACCAAATGATATATCATGCATCTTCGGTAGTTAGAGGTGTTGATAGAGCTATGGTTGTTGTTGATTTACCTTTTGGTTCTTATCAAGGAAATAGCAAACAGGCTGTAGCCTCTGCTATTAGAATTATGAAAGAGTCTGGAGCAGATGCGATAAAAATAGAAGGTGGCGAAGAGATTCTAGAATCTGTAAAAAGAATACTTTCTGCAGGAATTCCAGTAATGGGACATCTTGGACTTACACCTCAATCAATTCATAAATTTGGAACATATACTGTTAGGGCAAAACAAGAAGAAGAGGCGCAAAAACTTATTGAAGATGCACACATTCTTGAAGATGCTGGTGTTTTTGGAATTGTTTTAGAAAAAATACCTGCTACATTAGCTCAAAAAGTTGCAGAGGAATTAACTGTTCCTATAATTGGTATTGGCGCAGGTAGTGGCGTTGATGGACAAGTTTTGGTAGTTCATGATATGCTTGGAATTAATCATGAATTTTCACCACGTTTTCTTAGAAGATACCATAATTTATATGCAGAGATAGTTGGTGCAGTTGGAAATTATGTTGAAGATGTGAAATCCAAAGATTTCCCCAACGAGAGAGAGCAATATTAGCATTTTGACAAAAAGCCACAGATACTTTTTATGAAATTAGATATATTATATGAGGATAATCACCTAATAGCTGTAAACAAAGGCAACTCAGACTTAGTGCAAGGTGACAAAACAGGTGATGAGCCTCTTAGTGACAAAGTTAAAGCATATATCAAGAAAAAATATAATAAACCAGGAAATGTCTATCTAGGTGTTATACACAGACTGGATAGACCTGTTACTGGTATTGTCATTTTTGCCAAAACCAGCAAGGCTTTGACAAGAATGAATAAAATTTTTCAAGAACAAAAAGCTAAAAAGATTTATTGGGCTGTTGTAAAAAATTTACCTCAAGATGATGAAGCAATTTTAACTCACTATATGAGAAAAGATGGTGCTAAAAATAAATCTTACGTATATGACACAAGTAGAAAAGATCGCAAAAAAGCTGTTTTAGAATATAAAATAGCATCGAGTTCTTCTAACTACTATTTATTAGAAGTGGATTTAATCACAGGCCGTCATCATCAAGTTAGGGCACAACTTGCTAAAATTGGGTCTCCAATAAAAGGAGATTTAAAATATGGCTTTGCACGCTCAAATAAAAATGGAGGAATAACACTTCATGCACGCTCGTTAAGTTTCACGCATCCTGTTACAACTGAAGAAATTAAAATTGTTGCTCCAACACCAAAAGATGAACCTTTATGGAGGGAGTTTAAAAATATGATTTAATAGATATTTTAATTTTCTTTTGAATATTGAAGATGCTCTAAAAACTTTCCTCCTATGCTC
>CAZHHH010000007.1:0-4652 GCA_964532085.1 uncultured Marinilabiliaceae bacterium | reverse complement strand
ATTTTAATTTTCTTTTGAATATTGAAGATGCTCTAAAAACTTTCCTCCTATGCTCTTTTCACCAACAGGTTTGAAACCAATATTTAGATATAACATTTTTGCATTTGGATTATTTTTATCTACAAGAAGTCCCAAAGTTTCATTTCGACGATGAACATATTCATCAATCAAAAATTTAAAAAGCTTAGAACCTATCCCCTTTCCCTGAATTGCTTCATCAACTCCCACTGAATCTATATAAAATTCACCATCCTCAGCCTCATCTTCTGGAAAAAACTCTTTTCCAAACATATCTTTAATCCTAGTGGCAACAGGTTTGCGTAATTTATGTA
Organism: uncultured Marinilabiliaceae bacterium; assembly: GCA_964532085.1. Taxonomy (GTDB): domain Bacteria; phylum Bacteroidota; class Bacteroidia; order Bacteroidales; family Marinilabiliaceae; genus CAZHHH01. The sequence continues at coordinate 4,320 of CAZHHH010000007.1, read as the reverse complement.
AATCATCACCTTTATATACCACCGCAGCGGCTACTATTTTACTTTTGGACTCTACAACATAGCAATTTTCATAAGAGTATTGATTATTGCTATCTTTTATCATACTATCTAAAAAACTCAAAGCTTTTGATTTTGAATTGACTCCTATAAAATCATAAACTATATCTTCCATAGCTAATAAAAGAAGCGGTGCTACCTCTTTTGACTCATACGAAAATGCTTTTCTGATTGTCATATAAAATATATTTTAATTTACTTATATCCAGTAAAGATTTTATTAAATAAAACTTTAACAAAATTAGCTACTTATAAGCTTGAAGACTAATCCCATAATTATTTTTATATATTTTATTAAAAAATTAAGAGAATAAAAAGTAATGAAAAAAGGACCTCCCAAGATTAGAAAGCCCTTTTTACAGAATGTATATAGTTTAATTTATTTACAAGGTTAAATTATCTTTTGATAAATTTGATACTATCAGACTCTTTACCACTTATTTTAATGATATAAACACCATTTATTAATTCAGAAACATCAACTACCATTGACTCACCACTAACAGCAACACTCTTCAACACTTGCCCATAAAGAGAGACAATTGAGATGCTATAGTTATCAACAGTTAAACCATTTACTGTTATAAAATTAGTTGCAGGATTTGGTGAAACTGCTATTTTATTAGCTACACCCGTTTCAATGGAAGTAGTTATAGGACAATCTATTTTCTTAACTGTCATTTTACCATCACTCCATCCATCAAATTCAAAACAAGTAGATTCTGTAACGTTAGTAATATCAACTGTTTGTGGATTTCCTCCATTGCTAAAAATTACATTTATAGAGTTTATTGCTTCATCAAAAGAGTATGAATACCAACCATCGGTCTCGGTTAAAACTTGACCTGGCCATGCTGAGAAAACATTATCACCAGTAGCTGTCCACGCCCATAGATTAACATTTGCCCAATCTGATGGTTTTATAAAAGAGACCTTGATACCATTAGTCTCTGGAACTTCTGGAACTACAGGCTCTTCTGTTACATAAGTGTTAGTTGAAACAGTTGAAGCAGTACCTTCTGAATCATAAGCAACAACTTTCAACACAGTATTATTTACAGTTATATTTATTGTTCCGCCAGAAGCTATTGCAGTTGAGCTACTGTTTGGCGTTGAACCATCTGTTGTGTAATATATTGATATTGGCTGGTTGTCGCCCGAAGCAGTAACTGTAACTTCTGTACCTCCAATATATTTCCCACCTACAGGAGAAACTGATACTGTAGGTCTGACAACTGGCACACCACTACCTTGAACCCCAATTCGCGCAAACGGAGCAATAAACTCATCCACATCTTCCTTCTCGGCAGAAGTAGAATCATCTGGGCCATAAGGAGCAGAAGCGTTATCCTTTGTTGTTTCGTCAAATGGAAGTGAATCAACTCCAGACTGTCCAAAAGTTGCTACTAACATAATACCTATACCTTGGTTTTCTATATAATTAGCATCAATTCCTAACGAACTTAATGGAATTTTCATCTCATAAACAGTATTCATATCTGTATCATGACCTAAAGAGATAAAATCCACGTAAGCAGATTCGTCTGATAAGTCTGCTACAGTATATCCTGAGTGTCCATCTTTTGGTATACCATATATCTCTGTAGGAACAGAGTAATCACCCCATTGATACTCAACACCTGCAGCATTAAAAGATAATATATTTGACTCATTATAATTAAAGCTACCACTATTTGGATCTGGTGAAAAAATAGCAGGCTGACCAACTCCAGGCTTAGAGGAGAACATCAACATTTTATCTACATTATTATTAGGAAAAACATTGTAAATACCCCAAAGATGAGAATCTGCATCACCTGTTGTAGTTTTTCCTTCTAGAATTCCATTAGCACCTATGCTTGGATCTATATCAAATGCTATCTGAAAAGGAATATCTCCATTCCACGGTTTGCCATTATCACTATGAGGAAAATCTTGTGCTGGCGAAGCAATATCTGAAACATTTGTTAATTGCCACATTAGATATAGATTGTTATCATCCCAAGCAGCATAAAGTTGATATAAATCATAAACTGGTCCCTCGTGCGAACCTCTAAAAGCACGTGCATCATCATTGGCAACTCCCTGCACAATCAACATATCGCTACTCCACTCAGTAGGATTACCATCAATAGTAATAGCCGAGCTAACACGTTTTCCAAAAGTTGGATTTGTCTTATAGTAAGATGATGGACCATCTTGACCAAAAGTAAGGCTCACGAAAAACATTAATATCGTGGCTAAAAATATTTTTTTAAATTGTAATAATCGTCTCATGTTAAATTAAGTTTAAAAAAGCATTTATTAATAAATTTCACGAAACAAACATAAGGCAAAATTAATACATTTTAACACTGACTATAAGAGTTTTACAGTTAAAAGTCCGCAACCGTCTTCGCAACCGTTTCCGCAATCGTTTGAGCCGAAATAGCATGTTTTACAACATGTTTTCACGAAAATATAATTAACAAATTAGACCCCGAAATTAAAGGTAAACCGAACTATAATACTGTTTCACATACAATTGTAAAAAATGCAAACGATTGAAAAATGTTAATTTCTAAAAAAGCAATATTTAAATAAAGATGGTTTCTCAATATGCAATCGTTTGAGGTTACAATTAACGCTTATCACCATTTTTCACTTTTTTTGACATTTAGTAGTTAATCAATAGTTTTACATAATAATATCTAATAAAAATTCAATATAAAACTTTAATAAAGTAGCCTAAACTCCTGACAACTTTGCCATTAAAGTATTTGAAAAACTATTTGCCATGAAAACAACTATAAAAAGAAAATTACAGAGATACCTATTTATTATCTCGCTCTTAATTGTATCTTTTACTGCTCAAGCTACAATTAGATATGTAAAACCTGGAGCAGGAGCAGGAACTCACCCTTATGACACTTGGGCAAAAGCATCTGAGAATATTCAAGCCGTTATTGATGCTTCTGTAGATGGAGATGAGATTTATATAGCTTCAGGAACAATAAATCTTCCACAAACTATACATTGGCATCTAAGTATAAATATATATGGTGGATTTACCTATGGCAGCAACGAAACTCCTGAAACACGCCAACGTCCAGCAAATGGTCAAGCATGGGAATTTACAAATCCAACAATTTTAAATGGGAATGGCACTTTTAGAATTTTACATCAAAGTTTTGCTATAACCAACAGCTTTTTTGATGGCTTTACAATCCAAAATGGTTTATCAGTTGTAAATGGAGACGATAAACTAAGAGGTGGTGGTGCTAGATTGCTTACAGGTGGAACATTAACAAATTCAATTATTCAAAATAGCAGTGCGCAAGAAGGTGGTGGTGGAGTATATATTGAAAATGGTGGTACTGTAAAAAACTCATTAATAATAAATAATAACGTAACAACAAACGCATATATTGGCGGTGGCGGAGTTATAATGAATGATAACTCTAAACTTATAAATTGCTACGTAACCAACAATTCTGCAGATAATCACCATGCTGGAGGTGTATATATAGAAGGTGGTAATGGTACCCCAGCTCAAGTAATAAACTGCGTGATAAACAACAACTATGCTAAAGAAAAAGGAGGAGGTTTATTTATATATAAACGTGGCTATGTAATAAACTCAACTGTAGCAAGAAATGAAACAGGAAGCAGCGCCGGCCCAGGTAGAGGTGTTCACACATGGGATGCTGCTGACGTTAGAATATATAACACCGTTTTTTGGCAAAATATTGGCGACAATGGTAGTCATATTGTTTATACAAATGGTTTGCCAACTGTAGATTACTGTGCAGAAGATGGACAAACTGTATTTACAAGAACTCCCACAAGCAGTTTTAGAATTAGTTCAAATAACACATCTATAGAAGCTGGAAATTATAATCCACCTCAATTTAAGACTCCCACAGCAACTAATGGAAGAATCCATGGAATGACTTCTGCAAATGTTGGTAATTGGGATATAGGAAGCAATTCTGCACTTATGGATAAAGGAAAAAACTCTTATAACTCTGAAATAACTGACTTTGCAGGAAACAATAGAAAAGTTGGTACAATTGACATTGGTGCATACGAAGTCCAAATTATAACTATTAATCCATCAGACATCACAATATCTGATGCAACAAAAACATACAATGGGACAGGACAATCGCCAACAATAACAATTAATCCTAATGTTGGACATAAAGTTGAGTATAAAAAACAGGGAGACCCTGACACCTCCTACTCTACTACAAAACCAATTGATGCAGGAAATTATGATGT
>CAZHHH010000006.1:45476-50003 GCA_964532085.1 uncultured Marinilabiliaceae bacterium | reverse complement strand
CCCATCATATTTTCTCCATCCCATGGTGCAAAAGGTTCAAGTAATTGCAATCTTTTAGAATCTGGACTTACAATCACCTCTACACTACTGCTATCTTCTGCTGGCGCTTGATATCCTGCATCTTCAACATCAAAACCTTTTGGAGGCATCTGTAGCCCTGTTGGCTCATCTAATTTTACAGCCTCACCATTTTCATTTACAAGTGTGTCTGTAAGTGGATTAAACGTTAAATCACCAGCAATAGCAAATGCAGTAACGATTTCAGGTGAAGCCACAAATGCGTGTGTATTTGGGTTTCCATCATTTCTTTTTGCAAAGTTTCTATTGAAAGATGTAATAATTGAGTTTGGTCTATTCGGGTCATTTGTATGTCTTGCCCACTGCCCAATACAAGGCCCACAAGCATTTGCCAATACTACCCCACCTATTTTATCAAAATCTGACAATAATCCATCACGCTCAACGGTGTATCTTACTTGCTCAGAACCTGGTGTGATTGTAAATTCTGCTTTAACTTTTAAGTTTTTATCTGTTGCTTGTCTTGCAACAGACGCAGCACGCGAAATATCTTCATAAGAAGAGTTTGTACAAGAACCTATTAAACCAACTTCTAACTCTTTAGGCCAGTTATTTTTCTTCACCTCTTCTGCAAACTGTGAAATCGGCGTGGCTCTATCAGGTGTGAATGGACCATTTATGTGTGGTTCAAGTTCTGAAAGATTTATTTCAATTACTTGATCAAAATATTTTTCAGGATTAGCATAAACCTCATCATCACCAGTTAAGTGTTCTTTTATGTTGTTAGCTAAATCTGCAACCTCATCTCTTCCTGTACCTCTTAGATACTCCTCCATTGAAGCGTCGTATCCAAATGTTGAAGTTGTTGCACCAATTTCAGCACCCATATTACATATTGTACCCTTCCCAGTTGCAGAAAGACTTTTTGCACCATCTCCAAAATACTCAACAACTGCACCTGTACCACCTTTAACAGTTAAAATACCTGCAACTTTTAGAATAACATCCTTTGCAGATGTCCAGCCATTTAGTTTTCCAGTTAGTTTTATACCAATAAGTTTTGGAAATTTAAGTTCCCACGGCATTCCCGCCATAACATCAACAGCATCAGCCCCTCCAACACCAACTGCTATCATTCCTAAACCACCTGCATTAACAGTGTGTGAATCTGTTCCTATCATCAATCCACCAGGAAATGCATAATTCTCAAGAACTACTTGATGGATAATCCCCGCACCTGGTTTCCAAAATCCTATACCATATTTATTTGATACTGATGCTAAGAAGTCAAAAACTTCTTTACTAGTATTCATGGCATTTTTCAAATCGATTTCTGCACCATCCTTTGCTTGAATCAAGTGATCACAATGGACAGTAGAAGGTACGGCAGCTTTCTCTTTTCCTGCTTGCATAAATTGCAATAGCGCCATTTGTGCTGTTGCATCTTGCATTGCTACTCTATCAGGAGCAAAGTCTACATAAGAATCTCCTCTTTTAAAAGGTTCTTTTGGGAATTTATCAAATAAATGAGCGTATAAAATCTTCTCTGTCAGTGTTAGAGGCTTATTTAAAAGCTCTCTTGTTTTGCTTACTTTATCACCAAACTCAGCATATACTTGGCGAATCATTTCAATATCAAAAGCCATAATTAAATTAGTTTTTTGTTTTTTATATAATTTCAAAAATAACAATTTTATTCATTCAAGATAACTCATTTATATAAGGTTTTGTTTTATAAAGATGAATATTTAATAAAAACGGTGGAACTTTGATGAAAGTTGCTTTGTCAAGATGGATTTAAACCAATATTTAATGTAATTTCAAATTACAAATAAATATTGATTATAAATAATTCACTTAAAAAATATGATAATGAAAAACAAATTAACTTTTTTAGTACTCATCTTAATGTCTCTTACCTCAACAATAAGTGCTAAAAATCCTATTATTACTGATAAATACACAGCCGACCCTGCAGCTATCGTTCATAATGATAAAGTTTATCTATACGTTGGTCATGATGAAGCCAAACCACATGAAAATCACTATGTTTTGAATGAGTGGCTTATATACTCTACTGAAGATATGCAAACATGGAAAGAAGAAGGTGCCTTTCCTGCATCAGAATTTAAATGGGCTAATGGTCAGGCATGGGCTGGACATGTTACCGAACGTGATGGTAAATTTTATTGGTATGTAACTGTTGAGCATGGCACAATTCCAGGTAAATCTATAGGAGTAGCCGTTTCAGACTCACCAACTGGTCCTTTCAAAGATGCAAAGGGTTCAGCTATAATAACAAATGACATGACAACTGAATACTCGTCAAGCTATTGGGATGATATTGACCCAGCTGTTTATGTTGATGATGATGGACAAGCATATATGTTTTGGGGAAATGTTGTATGTTACTATGTAAAACTAAAAGACAATATGATAGATTTAGATGGTGAAATTAAAACAATAGATTTACCATTCTTTACTGAAGCGCCTTGGATACATAAAAAAGATGATTGGTATTATCTTACATACGCTTATGAATTCCCAGAAAAAACTGCATACGCTATGAGTAAAAGCATCAATGGACCTTGGGAGTTTAAAGGAATATTAAATGAAGTTGCAGGAAATAGTAATACAAATCATCAGGCAATTATAGAATTTAAGGGCAAAGATTATTTTATTTATCACAATGGAGTTATTCCCACAGCCGGTGGAAGTTATAGACGCTCAGTATGTGTAGATTACCTATATTATAATGAAGATGGCACACTAAAAAGAGTGATTATGACATCTGAGGGTGTAAATTAAAAATCACAACCTACTTCTAACACACTCAACAAGAAGAAAAATTGATATTAAATAATAACAATCACATAGAACAAAATAAGGAGATTAAACAAATCTCCTTATTTTTTTACTATGTTTTTAATACCTATGAATGAACAACTTGCTCAACTTCCACTTGTCCATAAGCTGGGCAATTTTGAGTTGATTTACAAGATGTAAATGCCAATGCCATAACAAATAACAATGCAATAATAATAACTCCCTTTTTCATGATTGAATCTTTATTTATAATAAAATATCTATTTATCTTAAATCTTTCTTCTTCAACGTAGTTTATAAATGAATTGTTTCATTGAATAAAGACTATAATTTAAAAAGTAATTTAAAAGAGTATAAAATTACTCTTTTTATTGAAGTTCTTTCATATTTCATGAAAAAAACATTTAAAAAGTTGCTCCCATAAAAAAACAAAACTGTAATTTTGTCTATTCTCATCTTTTGAATACCTTTACCTCAAATTTATAACTTCTATCTTTATTTAAATTTCTGACAATTTTGTATTAGATTAAATAATTGATAGCTATATTTTATGTAAAACATAAATCATGAATATTGAAAATTTACAAGGCTCAATAGTTGCATTAGTTACTCCATTTACTAAAAATGGAGAAATTGATTTTAACTCATTTGACAATTTAATAGAATGGCATATTGCTGAAGGTACAAATGGCATTGTTGTATGTGGTACAACTGGAGAAACTCCTACCTTATCAGAAGATGAAGACGCTAGCTTAATGGAGCGTGCTGTAAAGGTTTCTAATGGCAGGATTCCTATTATAGCAGGAACAGGTAGCAACTCTACCATAGATTGTATAGCATACTCTAAAAGAGCTGAATCTCTAGGAGTAGATGGACTTTTAGTTGTTGCACCTTATTACAATAAACCTACACCAGCAGGCCTAAAATTACATTTCTCAATGCTTGCAGCAGAGGTAAATATTCCTATAATTTTATATAATGTTCCATCACGAACTGGATGTGACATTACACCAAATATTGCTATAGAGCTGGCAAATGAGCATAAAAATATAGTGGGCATAAAAGAAGCTGCAGGAAAAATTGAATATTTTACAGAACTTATATCTAAAAGAAAGGAAGGATTCAAAATATATAGTGGCGATGACTACCTCTCTCCCATAGCTAATTTACTTGGTGCAGATGGCTGTATATCAGTTATAGCAAATGTTATACCAGCTGATTTTAGTAAACTAATGAAATATTCTATAGAGGGAAATACAAAAGAAACTAATAAGTTATTCTATAAATATATAGAATTAATGGATTTAATGTTTATTGAGTCTAATCCAATTCCTGTAAAGGCCGCACTCTCTGAAATGAATAAAATAGAAGAGAAATATAGAGCCCCAATGTGTCAAATGGAAATGGCAAATAAAGAGCAACTTATTTCAGAAATGAAAAAATTAAACATCATATAAGATTACAAAAAGCACATTTTTTAATGTGCTTTTTTTATATACTTTTCAACTTTTTTATAGCATCAATAGGGCTTTCAGATTTAAATACATAACTTCCAGTTACCAAAACATCAGCACCAGCCTCATATAGTTTCTTAGCATTTTTATCAGTCACTCCGCCATCAACCTCTATTAAAGCTTTGCTATTCTTTTGAAGTATTAACTCTTTTAACTCAGATATTTTCCT
>CAZHHH010000006.1:14911-45376 GCA_964532085.1 uncultured Marinilabiliaceae bacterium | reverse complement strand
TTAAAGCTTTGCTATTCTTTTGAAGTATTAACTCTTTTAACTCAGATATTTTCCTATAACTATTTTCTATAAAATCTTGTCCACCAAATCCTGGATTAACAGACATTATTAATACTAAATCTACATCCTCTACAATATCTGAAAGCAAATGTACTGGCGTGTGTGGATTTAATGTAACACCAGCCTTCATTCCTTTTGTTTTTATAGAATGAATAGTTCTATGCAAATGTGTAGAAGCTTCATAATGGACATTTATTAAATCTGCACCTATCTTATGAAAAGCATCTATATACTTTTCTGGCTCCACAATCATTAAATGAACATCTAACAGCTTTGTTGTTAATGATCTTACTGCTTCTATTACTGGGATTCCGAAAGAAATATTTGGTACAAAGACGCCATCCATTACATCTAAGTGAAGCCAATCAGCTTCACTTTTATTAATCATTTCAACCTCGCTTTTTATATTAGAGAAATCCGCAGCCAGCAGAGATGGAGCAACTAATTTTATTTTATCCATTAATTTTTCTACATTATATTTATTGAACTTATTCTAAAAACAGTCATTGACTCTAGAATCAACAAATATACAATTTATGTTATATTATTTAATAACTACTCCCCTAAATAACCTTTTAAAATTTTATTTCTACTTGTTAGCTTCAATCTTCTTATAGCTTTTTCTTTTATTTGCCTAACTCTCTCTCTAGTTAAATCATAAACTCTACCAATCTCTTCTAATGAGTATGGAGGTTCACCACCAAGTCCGTAATATAGTTCTATTATTTCGGCCTCACGCTCAGTTAAATTAGAGAGCGATCTTTTTATCTCTTTCCGTAACGACTCATCCATCAAATTCGCATCTGGCAAATTATCGTTCGAAGGCACTAAAACGTCATAAAGAGTATTCTCTTCCTCTGTTATTAATGGTGCATCCATTGACACGTGCCTTGAATGAGACTTTAAAGCCTCTCTAACTTCATGTGGTGCCATATCCAAATTCTCTGCTAATTCAGCAATACTCGGCTCACGATGAAATTCTTGCTCAAGCTTAGCAAAAGCATTATTAACTTTATTGACACTTCCGATTTTATTTAAAGGTAGCCTAACAATTCTAGCCTGCTCCGCCAATGCTTGAAGTATAGCTTGTCTAATCCACCACACTGCGTAGGATATAAATTTGAATCCACGAGTTTCGTCAAATCTTTGAGCGGCTTTAATTAAACCTACATTTCCTTCATTAATTAAATCTGGCAACGTTAATCCTTGATTCTGATATTGTTTCGCAACAGAAACGACAAATCTCAAATTAGCTCTAACTAATTTTTCTAATGCTTCCTGATCACCTTTCTTTATACGCTTTGCCAAAATCACCTCTTCTTCAGCAGTAATTAATGGCATTTTCCCAATCTCATAAAGATACTTATCTAAAGAAGGAGAATCACGATTTGTTACCTGTTTTGAAATTTTAAGTTGTCTCATAATCAAGTTTTTAAATTCTATATAGCTCTAAAGCAAAAACAATACAAAAAACAATTAGTTTAAATTTTAAATATATTTTTTTGCTTTATTCAACTTTATATGTATGTTTGCGTTAGATTTCAAATTCATTTTTCACAAAGAGGTTTTTATTTTTGCATTTAAACTGTTGCAGTACTAAAAACTGTTGTATTATTATACGTAAATTCTCACTTGTTTAGTTACACTTTTTAACAAATAAATAATTATACAGATTACTTTTCTAAAAATAGATTAATCTTTCAATTAAAATATTTCAAAATTTTACAAATCAAAACATTTTATAAAATATTATGTACGACATTCTTGAATTAAACAAGAAATTGTTAAGCGAACTTCGCATAATAGCAAAGGATTTAGAGATAAAACGAGTAGATTCTTTCAAAAAGCAAGATTTAGTTTATCAAATTCTTGATGCACAAGCAATAAAAGCATCTGGACGTAAAGGTGCTACTAATCAGAAACCAAAAGAAGAGACCCCAAAGAAGGTTACCAAACCTACTGCTAGCAAAGCCAAACAACAGGCTGATACCAAAGCTAAAACTACTCAAAAAGAAGTTGCGTCAGAAAAACAAGCCGAAAAAGACAAACCACAACCGCAGAGAACTCGCAAGAATGACACTGCCCCTGCAAAAGCTAAAGCAAATGCTAGTCCTCAAGATAAAAAAGCAAATCAAGAAAAACCTAATAAACCACGAGAACAAGCTGCTCCAAAACGTAATTTTGATAGACAAGAAAAACAGCAACAACAACCAAAAAGAGAAAATAAGCTTTATGATTTTGATGGTATTATTTCTGCAACAGGCGTGCTTGATATAATGCAAGATGGATATGGTTTCTTACGTTCTTCAGATTACAATTATCTTAATTCACCTGATGACATTTACGTATCTCAGTCACAAATAAAACTTTTTGGTTTAAAAACTGGTGATATGGTTCGTGGTGCTATTCGACCACCAAAAGATGGTGAAAAATATTTCCCATTGATAAGAGTAGAATCAATAAATGGACGTTCTCCAAACTTTGTAAGAGATAGAGTACCATTTGATCATCTTACTCCAATTTTCCCTGACGAGAAATTTAATTTACTAAGCAAAAATTCAAATTTATCAGTCAGAGTTGTTGATATGTTTGCCCCGATAGGTAAGGGACAGCGTGGATTAATTGTAGCACAGCCAAAAACTGGTAAAACAGTACTATTAAAAGATATTGCCAATGCAATTGCTGCAAATCATCCTGAAGTTTACATGATGATTTTATTAATCGATGAACGTCCTGAAGAGGTGACAGATATGGCACGTAATGTGAACGCCGAAGTTATCGCTTCAACATTTGACGAACCAGCTGAAAGACACGTAAAAGTAGCTAACATTGTTTTAGAGAAAGCTAAAAGAATGGTAGAGTGTGGTCATGATGTTGTTATATTACTTGACTCAATTACACGTTTAGCAAGAGCTTACAATACAGTTTCACCAGCATCTGGAAAAGTTCTCTCAGGTGGTGTTGATGCAAACGCTCTACATCGTCCAAAAAGATTCTTTGGTGCTGCTAGAAACATAGAAGGTGGTGGTTCACTTACTATTATAGCTACAGCATTAACAGAAACAGGTTCAAAAATGGATGATGTTATTTTTGAAGAGTTTAAAGGAACAGGTAATATGGAGTTACAATTAGATAGAAAATTATCTAACAAACGTATATTCCCTGCTGTTGATATTATCTCTTCAAGCACACGTCGTGAAGATTTACTTCTTGATAAAGAGGTTATGAATAGAATATGGATATTAAGAAATATGCTAGCAGATATGAATTCTGTTGAGGCAATGGAATTTATCAGAGACAGAATGACAAAAACAGCTTCGAATGAAGAGTTTTTCATTTCTATGAATGGATAATTTCTAGAAATCAATTATATTTAAATAAAAAAGGGATGGCTTACATCCCTTTTTTTATTGAACATTTTCTAATATTATTCATACTTTTATTACCTCATAAATCTAACTTCCTTATTTTTAATAGTTATAAATAACAGTTTTCATACAAAATTGTAATGTCTAAATTACAAAAAAACGATTGCAAAGTTTATTTTTGTAAAAACAGAATAATTTTACATGTTACAATCTTTTGCAAAAACGCATAAATATTTATTAGAACATTTAGAAGTTCCAGTTAAAAGAGGCTTAATGAGCCAAGTTGATTGGAATCAAAGATTGATTGGCATAATTGGCGCTCGTGGTGTTGGAAAAACTAATTTTTTACTAGATTATATCTTGTCAACACATGGAATGGATAAAACCTGCTTATATGCCAACTTGAATAATTTATACTTTTCTGATAAAACAATAATTGACTTTGCGGATGAATTTCAAAAGACTGGAGGTAAAACATTAGTTTTAGATCAAATTTTCAAATATCCAAATTGGGCCGAAGAACTAATTTTCTGTTATGACAATTTTGCCGATTTACAAATAATATATAGTGGTTCTCCTCTTATGTATGACAATGAGCATGATAGTGAGATTAGTAAAAGAGCCGCTATTTATGACTTAAAAGGTTTTTCATTTAGAGAATTTATCAACTATAAAAGTGGTAAAAACTTTAAAAACCACAGTTTCTCAGATATAATTAAAAATCATGAAGCTATATCTGCTGAAATTGTAAATGAAATAAAGCCTTTAGCATATTATAATGATTATCTACACCATGGTTATTATCCATATTTTTTAGAAGAGCGTAATTATTTAGAAAATCTTCTAAAAAACATCAATTTTATTTTAGAAATTGACATTAGCTATTTACAACAAATAGAACTAAAATATTTGCCTAAATTAAGAAAGCTTTTATTTATAATTGCTGGTTCTGCTCCATTTCAACCTAATATTAGCAAGTTAAGCAATGAAGTTGAAACAAGCCGAGCAACAATTATAAACTATTTAAAATATCTAAGCCAAGCCAAGCTAATTCATCTTTTGTATGAAAATGAGTCAGATTTTCTTAAGAAGCCTGCTCAAATTTATTTACAAAATCCTAATTTACTTTATTCAGTAGCTACTGGAGAAATAGAACAAGAGATTTTGAATAAAACTTTTCTATGTAGCCAACTTCATGGTCAAAAGATAAATTATTGCAAGGATGCTGATTTTTTAATTAATGATACATTTAAATTTAATGTAAAGCGCGAGTGTTCAAGCAAACCAAATAAAGAGAATATAATAACCGCTTGTGAAATGGAAGAGATCGGTAAAGGAAATAACATTCCTTTGTGGCTTTTTGGCTTTATCTCTTAAATTTCAGAGCATTTAATATATAGATAAACAGATAAATTAATATTATTAACTACAAAGAAATAAACAGATGGCAAAATCAAAAAAGTTTATTACGTGTGATGGTAACTACGCAGCTGCTCATATCGCTTATATGTTTAGCGAAGTTGCTGCTATTTATCCAATTACACCGTCTTCTACAATGGCCGAGTACATCGATGAATGGGCAGCCTATGGAAGAAAAAATATTTTTGGTGAAACCGTAAAATTAGAAGAGATGCAATCTGAAGCAGGTGCTGCAGGTGCTCTTCATGGTTCACTACAAGCTGGTGCATTAAGTACTACATTTACAGCTTCACAAGGTCTATTATTGATGATACCTAACATGTATAAAATTGCTGGTGAGCTTTTACCAGGAGTTTTCCATGTTACAGCACGAAGTTTAGCTGCACAAGCTTTATCTATTTTTGGTGATCACAGCGATGTTATGTCAGCACGCCAAACCGGATTTGCATTGTTAGCAACAGGTAGCGTTCAAGAGGTGATGGACTTAGCGGGTGTTGCTCACTTAGCAGCAATTAAATCAAGAATCCCATTTATGCACTATTTTGATGGTTTCCGTACTTCACACGAGATTCAGAAAATAGAATTAATGGAGCAAGATGATTTAGCTAATTTAATTGACCAAGAGGCTTTAAAAAAATTCCGTGACAACGCTTTAAATCCAGCAAATCCTGTAACACGTGGTACAGCTCAAAATCCTGACATTTACTTCCAAACTAGAGAGGCTTCAAACCGCTTCTATGATGCTATACCAGACATTGTTGCTGATTATATGGATGAAATTTCTAAAATAACTGGTAGAAAATATCGTCCATTTGACTATTACGGAGCAGAAGATGCAGAAGATATCATTGTTGCAATGGGTTCTGTAACAGACACAATTAAAGAAACTATTGATTATCTAAATGCTAAAGGTGAAAAAACTGGACTTATTGCAGTTCATCTATATCGTCCTTTCTCAGCAAAATATTTCTTTGAAGCATTCCCAAAAAGTGTAAAAAGAATTGCTGTTTTAGACCGAACAAAAGAGCCTGGTGCAAATGGTGATCCGTTATACTTAGATGTTTGCGAACTATTTAATGGTAAAGAAAATGCACCTCTTATTATAGGTGGTCGTTATGGTTTATCTTCTAAAGATACAACACCATCGCAAATTGTAGCAGTATTTAACAACCTAAAAATGAATGAGCCTAAAAACTACTTCACTTTAGGTATTGTTGATGATGTTACATTCAAATCTCTTCCATTATTACCTGAAATTGAACTTTCTGCAGAAGGAACTTTTGAGGGTAAATTCTATGGTTTAGGATCTGATGGTACTGTTGGAGCTAACAAAAACAGTATTATGATTATTGGTGAAAACACCGATAAATATGCACAAGCATACTTCTCGTATGACTCTAAAAAATCTGGTGGTATTACAATTTCTCACTTAAGATTTGGAGATGACCCGATTCGTTCACCATATTTAGTAAATACTCCAGACTTTGTTGCATGTCACGTAACTTCATATTTAGGACGTTATGATATGCTTAGAGGACTTAAAAAAGGTGGATATTTCTTGTTAAATAGTCACTTGAATGAAGAGGATACGAAAGAGAGATTACCTAATGATGTTAAGAGATATTTAGCAGAAAATGATATTAATTTTTATATAATTAATGCTACTGATATTGCATCAGAAATTGGATTAGGTAACAGAACTAACACAATTATGCAATCTGCATTCTTTAAAATTGCTAACGTAATACCTTACGACCAAGCAGTTGATCAAATGAAGAAATTTGTTATTCGCTCATTTGGCCGTAGAGGTGAAGAGATTGTAAGAATGAACCACGAAGCAATTGACCGTGGTGGTAATGTTACAAAAATTGAAGTTCCAGCCGAGTGGGCAAAATTAGAAGATGAAGTTGATACTTCAAATGATAATTTGCCAGATTTCATCAAAAATGTGGTAATGCCAATCAATGCACAGCAAGGTGATGATTTACCTGTTAGTGCATTTATCGGTCGCGAAGATGGGACTTTCCCTGCAGGAACTACAGTATATGAAAAACGTGGTATCGCAGTTAATGTTCCAGAGTGGTTAGATGAGAATTGTATTCAGTGTAACCAGTGTTCTTATGTTTGTCCTCACGCTGCAATTCGTCCATTCTTATTAGACGAAGCAGAGGTTGAGAATGCACCAGAAGGCACAACTACACTAAAACCAGTTGGAAGAAACTTTGGCGATTTACGTTACAAAATTCAAGTTAGTGTATTAGACTGTACAGGTTGTGGTAACTGTGTTGAAGTTTGTCCTTCTAAGACAAAATCATTAGTTATGAGACCGCTTGATTCACAAATGGGTGAAGTTGAGAAGTGGGATTATATGACAACAAAAGTTACTGTTAAAGATACAGTTGTTCCAAAAGATTTAAATGTTAAGAACTCACAGTTTGCACAACCATTATTTGAATTCTCAGGTGCTTGTGCTGGTTGTGGTGAAACTCCATATTTAAAATTAATCACACAGCTTTATGGTGATCGTATGATGATTGCTAACGCTACTGGTTGTTCATCTATTTATGGTGGTTCTGCTCCATCTACTCCATATACAACAGACCAAAACGGTAGAGGTCCATCATGGGCAAACTCACTGTTTGAGGATAATGCTGAGTATGGTTTAGGTATGGCTACTGCATCTGAAAAAATGCGTGAGCGCATTGAGCTTAAAATGCTTGCTTCATTAGAAGAAGTTTCAGCTGAAACAAAAGCTGCATTTGAGGCTTGGCTTGAGGCAAAAGAGGATGGTAGCAAGACTACAGAGGTTTCAAATACTGTTATTAAAGTATTAGAAAACGAAAAACATCCAGTTGCACAAGAATTATTAGAGCTAAAAGACCATTTAGTTAAGAAATCTGTATGGATTATCGGTGGTGATGGTTGGGCTTATGATATTGGTTACGGCGGACTAGATCACGTTATTGCAAGTGGTAAAGATGTCAACATTATGGTATTAGATACTGAGGTTTACTCTAACACAGGAGGTCAAGCTTCTAAATCTACACCAGTTGGTGCTGTCGCAAAATTCGCTGCATCTGGTAAAAAAGTTCGTAAGAAAGACTTAGGACTTATGGCAACAACTTATGGCTACGTATATGTAGCACAAGTTGGTATGGGTGCAAACCAAAATCAATTTATGCGTGCAGTGAAAGAGGCTGAGGCTTATCCTGGTCCATCAATTATTATTGCATACTCTCCTTGTATTAATCACGGTTTAAGAGCTGGAATGGGAGCGTCACAAAATGAGATTAAACTTGCAGTTGAGAGTGGATACTGGCATCTGTATAGATATAATCCATTATTAGAAGATGAAGGAAAGAATCCATTTATACTTGACTCGAAAGAGCCAGACTGGAGCAAATTCCAAAACTTCTTACAAGGTGAGGTTCGTTATACATCTCTTATGAAAGCATTCCCTGCTGAGGCTAAAGAGCTTTTTGCAGCTGCTGAAGCCGACGCAAAACGTAGATACAACGGCTATAGACGTTTAGCAGAAATGGTTTATGAAGAGGAGGAAAAAACAGAAGAGTAAGATAAATAGCTAATTTCTATTCCTATTAAGGGTTTTATAAAGATTAAAAGGGAATTTATATAATAACCCCCAACCCCCTAAAGGGGGCTTTAGAGATTCCTTTGAGGAATAGAAAATTAGTTTACACTCTTAAATAATTAACTACAAAAAATTAAAAATATGGATTTAACAACCAAATATATGGGGTTAGAGCTTAAAAATCCGATTATTATAGGAGCTTCTAACATTCCCAAGGACATAAAAAAAGCCATCGAAATGGAAAAAGCAGGTGCTGCTGCTATTGTTTACAAATCTCTTTTTGAAGAGCAGATACATTTAGAATCTGCTGAACTTGATGATGATTTATCAGAATATGCAGACAGAAGTCCTGAAATGCTTAGTATTTTTCCAAGTTTAGAGCATGCTGGACCAGAAGCTCATCTTTTAGCTTTAAAAGAGCTTAAGGAAAAAGTTTCTATTCCTGTTATTGCAAGTTTAAACTGCGTTTACAACGAAAGTTGGGAAGAGTATGCTGTTAAATTAGCTGACACTGGCATTGATGCGCTAGAATTAAACTTCTACTCAACTGTTAACTCATCTGCTAAAGATGCTGCTCAAATCGAGAAAGAGCAAATCGAAGCTTTAGAGAAAGTTAAAAAGGTTGTTTCAATTCCTGTTTCAGTAAAGCTTAGTCCTTTTTATACAAACACAGTTGCTTTTGTTGAGAAATTAGACAAAGCGGGTGCTGATGCGTTTGTTTTATTTAATAAGCTTTTTCAACCAGAGATTGATATTAAAAATGAGCAAATGTTAATGCCATATAATATCAGTAGCAAGGGTGATGGTCGTTTACCATTAAGATTTATGGGCATTTTATCTGGACAAGTTGAAGGTTCACTTTGTGCAAACACAGGAGTTTTAACAGGTTCGGATGTTGTTGCTCAAATTTTAGCTGGTGCAGATGCCGTTCAAGTTGTTAGTGCAATTTACAAAAATGGTATTAAGGAAATTACAGCTATAATTGAAGAAGTAAAAGAGTTTATGCAAGAAAAAGGTTATAAGTCTCTTGACGAATTTAGAGGTAAAATGTCAAAAGCAAGCCTTAAAGATAATCCTTACGCATATAAGAGAGCTCAATATGTTGATTTCTTAATGCGTTCTGATAAAATTCAAGATAAATATCCCGTTTTATAAGGGTTAATTCTTCAAAAAGTAAAAAAGCCGCTTTTTATAAAGTGGCTTTTTTATTTTCCTATTATTATAATTTCTATTGTGATATATAAAATGTAATTTTGTCTTTTTAAAAATAATATTTTGAGTAGAATTTTAGCATTTGATGTGGGCAAAAAAAAGGTTGGTATTGCCGCAACTGACAATTCACAAATTATTGCGAATGGATTAACTACACTTCCTGTTGCTGAGGTATTGCCTTTTTTGCAGAAATATTTATCAACTGAAAAAGTTGAATTATTTGTAGTAGGTCTTGCTAGGCAAAATGATGGCAGCGATTCTGAATCTATGAAGTATATCAGACCATTTGCCAATAGTTTAAAGAATAAGTTTCCAAACATCCCAATTCATTGGGAAGATGAACGATTTACAAGTCAACTAGCCTTTCAAACAATGATTGATGCTGGTTTAAAAAAAATGGCAAGACGAAACAAAGAGTTGATTGATAAAATTAGTGCTACAATAATTCTACAATCATATTTAGAAAACAGACGTTTAATTTAAAAAATATAAGCATAATGATTTATCCAATAGTTTTATACGGCTCCCCTATTTTAAGAAAAGAGACTAAAGAAATAGATGCTAATTATGAGAATTTAGCAGAGATTATTGATAATATGTGGGAAACGATGTATAATGCTGAAGGTGTAGGTTTAGCAGCTCCTCAAGTTGGCTTAGACATTAACCTTTTTATCGTTGATGGATCAGGTATGGTCGAAGATTTTCCTGAATTGGAGGATTTTAAACGTGTATTTATAAATGCTGAAATAATAGAAGAGAGTGATGAGACTGAGCGTGATTTTGAAGGATGTTTAAGTATTCCAGGAATTCGTGAAGAAGTTTCTAGACCTCATCGAATTAGAATTAAATATTTAGATGAAAACTTTGTTGAGCACGATGAAATTTATGAAGGATTTGGCGCAAGAATAATTCAACATGAGTATGATCATATTGAAGGAGTTTTGTTTACAGATCATCTTTCTATTTTAACAAAGAGATTAATTAAAAGTAAATTAAATTCTATATCTCAAGGAAAAGTAAATGTTGATTATAGAGTAAGAGCTCTTTCTAAGTAACTAAATTTAAGGATTCAGTGGAATAGTAAAGACAAAGGAGGTCCCTTTTCCTATTTTGCTATCGATTTTTAATTCTCCACCATTTTTAATTATAAACTCATAAGAGAGAGCCAGCCCTATCCCAACACCTTTCTCTCCTAAAGTGCCTGGTTTTGAAGTTACTTTTAATCTTTTATAAAGTGACTCAATTAATTCTTTACTCATACCGACACCAGTATCTTGTATTTTAACTTCTACAAAATTCTTTTTTTGCTCTGTAGTAATAGTTATTTTCCCATTTTGAGGTGTAAATTTTATAGCATTGATAATTAAATTTCTGAAAACAGAATTCATCATATCAACATCCATAAAAACTTTGTAGTTATTATATCCTGAATCATCTATGGTTAGCGATTTTTTTGCTGCACTCTCTTTAACTAATAATAACGTCTCCTCTACAATATTGTCTAAGAAATAGTAATCTGGCTTTACATCTATTTTTTCCGTTTGAGAGCGTGCCCAGTAGAGTAGATTTTCTAATAAATTAAATACAGATATTGAAGCATCATGAATATATCTAGCATATTGCTTCATTCTTTCAGGATTAGAAGCATCAAATGCATCAGTCAACAATCCTGTGAAACCTAGAATAGTATTAAAAGGTGACCTTAAATCATGTGCTATAATTGACAACAGTTTATCGCGTGTATTAACCAATTGCTTTAGTTCAACATTACTTTCATGCAGACTTTTTGCTTGATTTCTCAGTAGCTCCGATTGACTGATAATTGTATTCTGTCTCTCTTCTAAAACATAATTTATATTTTTCAATTCATCAGCTCGTTGTTGTAATTGTGCATTACTTTCTTTAAGCTGCGTAGTTCTTTCTTGCACAATATTAGTTAGCTGTAGCTCTCTAACACGCAAAGTTCTTATTCTTAGTTTATGTATCAACATTAATAACATTGAAAACATTAGAATAACAAGAATTATAAACCATTTGGACAAATACCATGGTGGTTTTATTATTATTTTAAGAGATATTCCTTCTTCATTCCATACTCCATGATTATTGGCAGCCTTTACTCTAAAAGTATACTTTCCAGGAAAAAGATTTGTATATGACATACTTCTTTTATTTCCAATATTTATCCAATCATCATCAAACCCCTCCATTTTGCAGGCATATTGATTCTTTAGAGGATTGGTGTAGTTTAATGCTGTAAATTCTATGGTAAAGAAATTCTGTTTATACTCTAGAACAAGTTCATCTACATAATTTATTTCTTTTGGCAAAACACTCTTTTCTCCATATTTTTCGATGGGCTCATTAAATAATAACAATCTAGAAAACCTCAACATAGGCGGAATATCATTATACACCAACCTTTCTGGATAGAACATACTAAGTCCTTCTGTTCCTCCAAAATAAAGTCTGCCATCTGCGTCAGAATATGATGCTCTCAAGTTAAAATCTTTACCTTGAAGTCCATCATAATCATCAAATATATTGTAAACTTCTTTTTCTAAATCTAATCTATAAAGTCCATCATGAGTACCAATCCACAAGTCCCCTATAACATCAAACTGCAGAGATGTTATATACATCACTGGTAATTTATCATACAAAATAAAATTAGAATGCTCTTCTGAATAGTAATATAGCCCCTCATTGGTTCCTACCCATAATTTACCATCATCATCTTCTAGTATACAAGAGACTTCGTCACCTTTAATTCCAATTTCCATCTCATAGTTAGAAAAATATTGAGTAAAAATTGTATCACCTTCTTGAAGCATAGAAACCCCGAAAGAAGTTGCTACCCAAAGTCGCTTTTGACTATCAAGTAACAGATGATTTATCCACAATGAGGTTAAATTATTATCATCTTGATTATAATTTTTAAAACTATTATTTTTGATATCTAAATAATCAAGTCCTCCACCATGAGTTCCTACCCAAAAATTACCCTTATCATCTTCACATATTGACCGTATATCATTATGAGCAAGAGAATTAGAACCACCTTTTTTCCACGTTTTAAATTTTTTAGTTTGGTTATTGTATTTCTTTAATCCGTGTAAATATGTACTAGTCCAAATATTATCTTTGCTATCCTTATAAATGAATGTTACTGTACCACCTTCTAGTGATTCATCATTTTGAGAAATATGCTCAATTTTATTCTCTTTCCACTTAAAAATATCTATTCCACCATTAAAACTTCCCAACCATAAATTATCATCTTTGTCTTGAGCTATGGCAGATATATTAGGATTATTCAAATGCCAAAAGAAAGTATCTGAGGTATTTATTAAATCAAAACCGACTTCTAATAAACTAACATATACACCACCTCCATTATGCAGAGTATAAAAATTACCTTGATTATCTTCAAAGATGTCAACAGTATTTGGTTGAAGTGAGTAGTGTAAGTCTTGATATGTATAATACTCTTTGTAATCTTTTGTTTCGGGTCTATATCTTTTTATACCCGAGAAATCCATAAGCCACAATCTCTCTTTTTTATCAATTCTAAAATTGATAACATGGTTTCTTTCTCCTGACTTGTTAAATTTTCGCTTTATGTTAGTTCCGCTTTCAGCATCAAACACGATAGCTCCTTCTTCACCAAGTGCTGCCCATATTTGACCATGGAAATTAACCATATTAAAAATACCTGTCTGACTTTCTCTTACATTTATAGTATATTTTGGCTCTGTGGAATCAAAAGAAGCGTAATAATCTATACCTCCTCCTTCAAGATATCCAACCCAAAATCCTCCATTTTCTTTATCAAACAATATACGAGAAATTGATTCTTGCCTTACCGTGAATATTTTTTTGAACACCTCATCTTCTTCATCATATCTATAAATAAGTACCCCTGTCCCCACATAGATATTACCTTCTTTATCTTCAAATATATTTTTAATATCAAAAGATTCTAGCCCATTTTCCTCAGTAATGGATGCTATAATCTCAAATTTATCAAGTTCTTTATTGTAGAGAGAGATACCTATAGGAGTTCCAACCCATAATCTATCTTTAGAGTCTAATAGTAGCTCTTGGATTGTTCCAGAAACTAATCCTAAGTTTTCTTTACCATCGTATGCTTTGTATACTTTTATTTCATGCCCATCGTATCTATTCATTCCGTCAGACGTAGCAATCCATATATAACCTGTGGAGTCTTGAACCATAGTTTTTACATAGAAACTACTAAGACTTGAGAACGCTGCAATTTTATTAAAATAAAATTGCTCTGTCTCAGGTTTTGAATATAGATTCCCTGAAATTATTAGTATCGCACTAATTAATAATAAGTATTTTTGAATTAGATATTTCACTAAATTAATTTATTTTCATTTTAGCTGACCCCAAATATAACTATAAATATAAAAATAAAATTGTGTTCCTCAACATCTCTCTTAGTGTAAGCAAAACAATAACCTATACGAATATTAGATAAAATTGTTTCTTTTTAGATAAAAAAAACAGCCTTTATTTTGAAATAAAGGCTGTTTTTTATGATTATTCTATTTTAAATCCATCTTACTAAATTGAAATCTTGCTTATGTGGAAGATTTTCATTGTGTGGATATAATCTTATTCCAAACTTGTAGCTTCCAGGTAGATTCAGTTTGTATTTCATTACGTATGTAACAAGTGAACCCTCTTTCTTTACAACTTTGAAAGGCTCAGTATGGACAATTTTTGGAGATTGTTCATCAGCTGCTTCAACCATCAACATCTCTATACCAAATTCAACATCTTCAAGAGCTTTGTGGTCTATCACAACCTCAACTTCATACACTTCTCCTAATCCCAGCTCTTTGATACCAATTT
Source organism: uncultured Marinilabiliaceae bacterium (assembly GCA_964532085.1). Lineage (GTDB taxonomy): Bacteria > Bacteroidota > Bacteroidia > Bacteroidales > Marinilabiliaceae > CAZHHH01. Next base: position 30,841 of record CAZHHH010000006.1, on the reverse strand, counting down.
TTGGTGTTACTATAGATTTCACCTCTACAGAGTTCCATCCAGCTAACACTCTTCTTTTCCATAGTGCTATATCTTTTGCTAACTGATTATCACTATCTCTAAGCTTTGTAATTCTCTCAAACATTGGTGAATAGAATCTATCCTCATAGTCATTTATCATTCTACGAGTTGTAAATTCTGGAGCAATTTGAGCAATGTTATTTTTAACATACTTTAACCATCCTGTTGGTATTCCTTTTTCATTTCTATCATAATAAAGAGGAATTATCTCATTCTCTAATATACTATAGATTGTGATTGCATCTAACTCATCTTGGAAACCTTGATTCTCAAATGCTCTTTTTTCTGTTAATGCCCAACCTGCACCTTCTTTGTATCCTTCATACCACCATCCATCTTTAACACTAAAGTTAAGTACACCATTCATTACCGCTTTTTCACCACTTGTTCCTGAAGCTTCTAATGGTCTTGTTGGTGTATTTAACCACACGTCAACTCCACTTATCAGACGTTTTCCTAAGCTCATATCATAGTTTTCTAAGAAAATTATTTTCCCTACAAACTCTGGTCTTTTTGATATTTCAACTATGTGTTTAATCAAATCTTGTCCAGCACCATCTGCAGGGTGAGCCTTTCCTGCAAAAATAAATTGAACTGGTTTTTCTGGATTATTTAGAATTTTATTTAATCGATTAATATCTTTAAATAATAAGTGCGCTCTTTTATATGTTGCAAATCTTCTAGCAAAACCGATTGTTAGTGCATCTTCTCTAATTGCATCTAAAACATCTACTATATGTGATGGATCCTCGTGACGCTCAAGCATTACTGAACCCATTCTTCGCCTGATATATCCAGTTAATTTTTGCTTTAATTTTTTTCTAGCGTTCCAGATCTTTTCATCTTCAACTTCATGTATTTTTTCCCAATTTGATACATCAGCTATATCTTCCTTAAAGCCTTTACCAAAAGATTCATCATACACACTTTGAACTTCTCTTGATGTCCATGTTGAATAGTGAACACCGTTTGTTACATAGTTAATAAATAACTCTTCAGGGAAATATCCTTTATATAAATTCTGGAACATTCCTTTTGTTACTTCACCATGTAGCCAGCTAACGCCATTTACTTCTTGTGAAGTTTTTGCTGCTAATATACTCATTGAGAATTTCTCGTTAGGTATTCCACCCTCTCTTCCCAATTCCATAAATTCATCCCATGATAAATTTAATTTCTCTGGTATATGTCTCATATAATTTCTAAACATATCCTCATCAAATTTATCGTGACCTGCAGGTACAGGTGTATGAGTTGTAAATAGAGAAGACGCTCTAACTAGCTCCATTGCTTCTGCATAGTTAACTTTTTGTTCCGTATAGTTAACTAATCTTTCCACATTAATTAGTGCAGCATGTCCCTCATTACAGTGATATAAATCAGGCTTTTCCTCTAATTTATTTAGTAATCTAATACCACCAATTCCTAATAATATCTCTTGCTTTAGTCTATTCTCCCAATTTCCACCATAAAGCATATGGGTAATCTCTTGGTCTTCATGACTATTTTCTACAATATCGGTATCTAAAAGATATAAAGGAATTCTACCAACCTGTGCTTTCCAAACTCCAACTTTAAGAGTTCTTCCTGGTAATTCTAAGTCTATATATAATTTATTTCCCTGATTGTCTCTAACCTCTTCGATAGGTAAAGATAGGAAGTCTTGCATTTCATACTCTGCAATTTGCTCACCGTTTACAGATAGTGTTTGCTTAAAATATCCATATCGGTACATTAGTCCTATCGCAGTAATATTTACACCTTTATCACTAGCTTCTTTAAGATAATCGCCTGCTAAAACCCCTAGTCCACCACTAAATATTTTCAGTACGTCATTAATTCCATATTCCATACTAAAATATGCAATTGATGGCCCTTCATTAAAAGGTTTTACCATATAATCATCAAAGTCTTTTTTGACTTTATCAAACTTTGCCAAAAACTCTTTATCTTCAGTCAAGTTCTTAAATCTATCATAAGATACTTTTTCAAGAAGTTGTACTGGATTTTTTATCTCTTCCCAAAGCTCATTATCTATATATTCAAAAAGCTCTATTGCCTCATAGTTCCATGTCCACCATAAATTTCTGGTGATAGTTTGCAAAGCATCAATTCTCTCTGGAAGTTTAGATTTTACCGTTAAATTTTTCCAGATAGGTTCTGTATTCAAATTTTCAATTCTCATTTGTTGTCTGTTTTGTATAAGTACGTAACTATCTTTTCTATTCTCAACTTTGTTTAAAGCTATATTATATGTTTTATAATAGTTGTCTATTAAATTATGCCACTCAAGTTTACTTGATAATTCAATGGCTTTATCTCTGATAACATCTCTTTCTTTATCAGACTTTTGTGCTACATCAATAATTACCTCCGCTATTTTAGAAACTCCCTCATGATAGTTATGGTCATTTCTTGGTATTACTGACACTCCGCCACTAATATTATCTACATATTGTAAAGCCCAAATTCCAAATCCAGCTAATGTTGTTGTCACGGTTGGAATTCCAAATGCAATACTCTCCAGTGGTGTATAACCCCATGGCTCATAATATGATGGAAATATTGTTAAATCTATGCCGATTAGTAAATCATAGTATGGTTTATTAAATATACCATCATCACCATGTAGATAGCTCGGCACAAAGATTAGTTTAACTTTATCATCTCTATTATTATTAAGATGAATCTCTTGTAGCCTATTTATAATTGGGTCATAACCTATATCATTTAACCCATGAGTTAAATATGGATTTGCCAATGGCGTATCATCATATTTATTATTTAATCTATCAATTAAATCTTTTCTTGGTCCAAAAATATTTGCAGGTATAAGTACAAAACAAACTATCTCTTTTTCACCATTGTAGCTTTCGTCAACCTTTTTTAGGGCATCCAATAGCATATCAGTTCCTTTATTTTTGTACTCATATCGTCCACTACTGGCCACAAGCAATGTTTCCGGACTTAAATCATATCCCAAAAGTGCAGAACCTACTTTTAATAATGATTTTCTTGCATCATCTCTTTTGGCAATATATTTTTCATCTTTTGGAACAAAATTATTCTCAAATCCATTTGGTGTAACAACATCCACTTCTCTGCCTAAGAAGCATTTACACTCATTAGCTGTAATTTCTGATACAGTTGTAAATGCATCAACATTAAGTGCAGTTTGCTTTTCTATAGAATGCTTTGCTACCACGCCTAGTTGCTGAGCCTTATCGTCTGCATTATATGTTTTTATATTATCATATAAAGGCAGACCATTTCCTGCTATTGAGCGTCCAATTGTTGTAGCATGAGTTGTAAACACTGTTCCTACTTGTGGTAAAACACGTTTTAGATATAACGCTCCACTTCCTGTCATCCATTCGTTAAAATGAGCAACAACTTTATCTGAAGTTGATAAATAATGTTTGTAAAAACTTTCTACCACCAAGCCTGCAGCATGTCCAAACAATACTGATTCTACATAATCCCAATGACCATATAAGCTATCTACTTTATATGTTTCCCATAATGATGCTAATATTTGGTCTTTTTCTGAAACTAAACTACTAAAGTCAACTAAAATAGCAACTGGTTTTCCTGGTATATTCCACCTTCCAACTCTTGCTCTTAGTCCTTCATAATTAAGCATCAAAACCCAGTCTGAGAAAAGTTCTGGCTCATGAATAAACTCTAAATTTTTATTATCTCCATGTATTATATCTGGTCCAATAAAAATTAGATTATTCTTATAAGACTCAACCAAAGTTTTAGCTTTGCTTGCTAATACAGTATGTATTCCACCCATTTTATTACATACTTCCCAGCTTGTCTCAAAAATATAATCCGGTCTCGAATTAATCATTCTTTATTAAAATTTAATTTATATCACTTTTATTTTGCAGTAGTTTTTTTAGATTTAGCAACTTCTTTCTTTCTAATCTTCTTAATTTCTGCTTCTAACTTTTTGATTTTAACCTCTTTTTTATCTAAAATAGAAGATAAATTTGATAATTCCTTATCAAAATCTGTTTTAGGCACAGCTGCATTTAATCGAATAGTGAAATCACTCAACACATTCATATAATTTATAAATGCCTCATAAGGTGTTTCATAAGGATTAAAATATGCGTGCATTTCACCATCAGAGAAAAACTTTGTACTCATATAATAGAAGTGGTCACTTGTTTGCAAATAGTCCCAATCTTTTAATATTCTAGTATCAGTACACATTGCTATTTTTGGCAAAAGAGCATACAACTTTCCAAATGCCTCTTGCTGCATCTCATTTCCGAGCCATGCTGTTAAATCTCTCTCCTCATCTGCCCACGATATAGCATGTGGCACATGAACTGGAGCTATTGGCTGAATCTCTTTGATAATTTTTGAAGGTGTAGAAAACTTCAAATTTTTATTTTTTAAAACTTCTTTTGGAAAATATTCTAAAAACTCGAAAATTCCAGTATCTGCTTTTTGATGTTCTCCAAATGTTTCATAATCTATAAATAGATTGAAAAGCTCTTCTTTGTCATCAGTATCATTTATCCAGCCAACAAATTTCTCAGCTGTTAGAGGCCACTCATTCCAGTCAGTGTTACCAAATCTAAAAGCAATATCATCACTTAATTTATAGTTTTTAAGGAATACTTTTAATTTTGGATTAATTGCATTTGTATAGATATAATTAGGACTTTTCCAACCTAAGATATGCTTTGCACCTTCAGTTAACATTGCTTTAAAGCCCATGTCGTACACCATTTCACCGATTCTATCAGAATAAATCAACTCTGTATTTCTAAATACAGTAGGTTTTTGACCAAATAACTCTTCAATCACTTTTTTATGTGCATCTACCTCTGTCTGAAATGCTACACCATCCTCTAGTGATGATAGCGAGTGTGAATAAGTTTCTGCTAAAAACTCTACATTTCCAGTTTTTGCTAGTTCTTGAAAACTCTCTAGCACTTCTGGTGCATATAATTTAAACTGTTCGATTGCCAATCCACTTATTGAAAAAGTAACTTGAAATTTACCTTTATGCTCTTTTAGCATTTTGAGCAATAGTTTATTTGTTGGCAAGTAACAATTTGTTGCAATTCTTGACATTATACGTTCATTGGTATAATCATCATAGTAGTAGTGATCATTACCTATATCAAAGAATCTATATCTGCGTAATCTTAATGGCTGATGAACTTGAAAATATAAACATATAGTTTTCATATATAATTATGTTTTAGTGATGATACAATTTATTTATTAAAATCTTTAAGCACAGAGTCATAAACACCTTTAACAACTCTTGCTGAATGCTCCCACTTAAGAGAATCTACCTCCTCTTTACCATATTTGGAGAACATCTTTGCTAAACTAGGATAGTTTATAACTCCGTATATCGCGTCTGCCATAGCATCCACATCCCAAAAGTTAGTTTTTAACGCATAGGTTAATATTTCTGACACACCTGATTGGTGTGAAATAAGCACTGGGACATTGCTTTGCATCGCCTCTAGCGGACTAATACCAAATGGCTCTGACACAGATGGCATCACATATAAATCACTCATTGCAAGCATTTCAAAGACCTCTTTTCCTTTTAAAAAACCTGTAAAATGAAATTTGTCTGCTATTTTAAGCTGTGCTGCTCTTCTAATAACCTTTTCCATCATATCACCACTACCAGCCATCACAAATCTCACATTATCTGAGCGTTGTAAAACTTTATGAGCAACTTCCACAAAATATTCTGGTCCTTTTTGCATTGTTATTCTTCCTAAAAAAGTAATAATTTTTTCATCGACACCTTTCTTTAAAGTTCTTTTTTGCTCTTCATTTAAAGGTTCCACAGCATTATATACTGTTACAACTTTCTCTGCAGGAATTCCATATTTTTCAATAACAATATTCCGAGTTAAATTACTAACAGTAATAACTTTATCGGCTGCATCTAGCCCCTCTTTCTCAATTTTAAAAACAGTTGGATTAACGTTACCTCCACTTCTGTCAAAATCAGTTGCATGAACATGTACAACCAATGGCTTTCCAGATGCTTCTTTTGCAGCCATACCAGCTGGATAAGTTAACCAGTCATGTGCATGAATTATATCAAATTCGTTCTCTTGTGCAATAAGATTAGCAACTATCGCATAGTTTTTTATCTCTTGCATTAGACTTGCTCCATACTTTCCAGTAAAATCAAATTTTCCTTGTTTATTTATATCAAGAAAATAGCTTCCACCCTCAGTTTTACGTCTTGTATATTCCCAAAACTCCTCTTCTGTTACATAAGGAATTAATTGAGAAGAGACCTCTATATAGTCGAGAGATTTTTGAAAACTACTGAATTTTAATTTTTTCTGATTTACTGTAATATCATTTGCTCCAACAATGTCTACGTTTGTTTTATCCTCATCACCATAGGCTTTTGGCACAACAAACAGTACATCTAGATCTGGAATAAACGACATTCCTTTAGTTAATCCATAACTGGCAGTTCCTAAACCACCAGAAATATGGGGTGGAAATTCCCACCCAAACATTAATACTTTCATAGGTTAGTTATATTTTTCAATGAGTTTAATAATTCTAATTACAGCTGCAACACTCCATGCCATACTAATGGCACCTTTACCTTTGTAAGGTGGATTTCCATCAAAGTATTCTGATATAGTACTTAAGCAATGGTCTGATAATTCTATCTCAAAATCTTCAACCATTTTCTTAATAAAGCTCAATCCTCCTTTTTTATGCACCTGTAAATATCCCTCTGCGAAAAATCCTGAAAGCCATGGATATACAGTTCCTTGATGAAGAGCTTTTGCTCTATCATCATGATCACCAACAATCTCCCCCTTATAAAGTGCATCTGATGGCGACAAAGATCTTATTCCTTTTGAAGTTAAAAGTTCTTTTTTAGCTATGTCGATAACTAATTTACGTTTTTCAATATCTAACGGCGAGTATTCCAAAGCAACTGCAATAAGCTGATTTGGTCTGATAGATGAATTTGCTCCATCATCATTTACAAAATCGTTTAGACATCCTCTCTCTTCATTCCAAAACACATCAACAAAGGAAGTCTCTATTTTTTTAATAGTCTCTTCAATTTTTTCTGTATCAATGTTTTTTCCATTTGATTTACATTTTGATAGATAATACTTTAATGCATTATACCACAAAGCATTAATCTCAACTACATATCCACCACGTGGTGTAACAGGAACGCCATTCACATAAGCGTCCATCCAAGTCATTGCGCTGTTTTCTTTTTCAGCCCAAATTAATCCAGACCCTTTAGTTTTTATGTATTTTGTATCTAAGTTTATACCTAAATCTATAATTCTTGACATTATATCGCCATACTTTTCACATACATCGATATCAAACTGTTTTTCGATTCTCTGTATTGTATATAAAAGCCATAAAGGAATATCAATATCAAAAAAGGTTTTTTCTGAACCTAAATATATATTCTCAATATCTTTAATAGCTTGATCTAATATATTCAGATAAGGTGATTTATCTGATTGGTAATTCATTAAATCTGGTAAAGCTACTAATGTGTCACGCAATCTTTCATCATACCAATGATAACCTGCTAGCAACTTATGCTGTTTATCTCTAACTTGGATAAACTGTTGTGCAGAATTTAAAAGATTATTTAATAGAGTATTTCTTGGAGTTCTTTGTGCTTGCTGCCTTGTAAATTTAGCTTTTAGTCCTCTTGGACTAATTTCAAATGTAGATGCAGAAAAGATTATAGAATCTCCTTTTTTAATATCCATTTCAAAGAAGCCAGGAACAAATAAATCTTCTAGATATTCATACCCTCTCTCCTTCTCTTTAATGTATTCTATATCTCTATACCAATCTGGTGAATGAACAAACTCACTTTTTCTGTTTGTTTGCATATAGAGAGATGGAAATTTCTCATACATTTTTACTTTAACACCATTTGGAACTTCTGTACTTTTAGTATTAGCATCCATATTTTGTTTTGTTAAACTATGGATGTCTCTAAAAGCGAGAAATGGCTTAAAGCGAATTTTTGTTGGAGAATGTGCTTCTTCCAAAGTGACTCTAAACATCACTTGTTCCTCTTTTTCAGCCATTAATATTTCAGTTGACAACACCATACCACCAACTCTGTAAATTCGCTTTGGTGTGGTTTCAACCTCGACATCAATCATATATTTATGACCTTTAGGCTCATAATTATTACCTTGGTACTTATGAATTCCCAAGTTGAAAATCTGTTGATGTTGAATTAGAGAAATATCAAGCGATGAAAGTAATACATGTCGCTGATTATCTAGCTCTTTTACAGGACAAACAAGTGTGCCATGATACTTTCTAGTATTACAGCCTACAACAGTAGTGCTTGAATATGATCCAGATCGATTTGTACGTAGCACTTCTTTCCGTAGCGAGTACTCAAGGTTTACAAGTTCAGTCTTTTTAAGGTTTAAATAAGTCATATGTTAGATGATTTTTAATAATTTTTGTAATAAATAGTGAATATACTCATTATTTATTAACATTTTTTCACTTTTTGCAATTTTTTACACTTTTTTCTCATATCTATCTATAGACTAGGCACTAATAGGCAAATATTAAAACCTCTTCTAAAAATGAGATATAATTATAGACAATAGAAACACAAAGATAGGAATTTAACTAAATCAGATATACAAGTTATTTATTTTTAACAATAAACATTTTATATTCCGCTATTCAGACCCTTAAGTACGATTTCGAGATCTCTTTCCAAGTTGGCACCTCTATATTCTAACTGTACTCTACGAATCAACTTTTCTGTATTTAACAAAAATTTATGATATGAATTAGACTTAGTATTGTGTGGTTTATGGTTTAATGCCTTTGTTATTTTGTTAATTTCTCTTAAATATCTTACACTACTTTCAGAGAAATAAGAGTTTATAAATTTATTCCAAATATATTTTTTTGCTGTTTCACTTGGTTGAATCATAGAATCATCATAAAATCTATAATCACGTAAATCATCCATCATTATCTCATAAGATGGAAAATAACTTGTATTAAATTTATCCTTTATTATTTCTTCAACAGCTAAAAGAAGTATAGACTTACTTAGCTGGTTTCCTTGTAAAGTATCTCTTGTATGTCTTATTGGACTAACTGATAATATAACATTTAAATTTGGATTAAAAAAATTTAATCGCTCAAATAATTCTATATACTCATCTACAATATAATCAACACCAATTCTATACCTCTCAAAATTGTTGGCGGGAAACTTATGACAATTTGAAACTATTCTATTCAACTCTTTATGCTTATATACATAAGAAGTACCAAAAGTTATGATTAAAAAGTGGCTATCCTTAAGAAAGTTATGTGCAGCCTCTGTTTCGTGATTAATTTGATTTATTACTTCAGATTTATCTTCATTATTAAATTTTCCATGATGTTGAAAGCTTTGCCACACTTCGTTGTTAAAAACTAAACTATCTGTCCCTATCTTTTTATTATCAATTATATCTTTTAAAGAATTTGAGATAGAGATAGGATTATAAAGAACTCCGTGAGGATTTATATTAGTATGTAATCTGTTTTGACTTGCAAGATTACCAATATTTGTGGCAAAACATGAGCCTATAAAAGTGATTTTTGAATCTACTTCTATCTTGTTTTTATACTCTGGAATGATTATCTCTGTTCTAAACGAACTATTCTGCATCAAATTATTTATAAAATTTTCTTAGCTTTAGATTGTTCTTCACAATGTGCCATAAATTTGATAATCTCATCAAACAACTCATCAGCAACTGGCTCATTATGCAACTCATGCAGAGCATTTTCATACCCCACAAAAGTTGTTAATGGTGTGTATTTTTCTGCAAATCTTATTGTTGCCTCTGGGTCTGTTACTGGGTCAGCTAAGCCGTGTGCCATAAAGATTGGTATTCGCACATTTTGTGGCATAGTGTTTAACTCAACAGTGCGCTCATACACTTGATTAAATAGTCGCACTGATATTCTTCCATGCATTAACTCATCACTCTCTCGCTCCTCAACTAAATCGCTACTTTGAGTCATTTGCTCTGAAGATATTCCTGCAGAAAATGTTCTTTTTGGAATTATGTAATCAAGATACTTTATGGCTTTAGTTTTAAAGGGACTCAATGGTTTTGTTAATCCTAGCCACGGCGATGTAACTATTGCACCTTCAAAATCACTTCGTCGTTTCATTAAAAAATTAAGGACGAGCAATCCGCCCATACTGTGTCCATATATATAATTTGGAATATCACGCCAGCTTCCTTTACACCTACGCAGCATAGCATTTATATCATCATTAATTTCAGCTATACTATTTACAACTCCACGTTTACCTTCTGATTTTCCGTGTCCTCGATAATCAATAGAATAGACCATTATATCTTGTTCACAAAATTTTCTAGCCCAAGAATCATAACGTGCAGAGTGTTCACCAAAACCGTGCACTAAACACAAAGTTGCTTTTGGTTTTCCCTCGGGCTTCCACGAACGTCCTTGTAAAACAGTTCCATCCACAGAAATAACTTTAAACTCTTGATAAATTACCGCCATAAATAGTTTTTTAATGATAGTTCTGACTTATGTAAAGATATAAAAAGGTTTAAATAAAATAGACTATTTTAATCAACTATTTTTTCTTTTTAAAAATGAGTAGTTACGTTGCCACCCTTTATACTTAGCTCGTTTTATGGGTGATCCTTTAAAAAGTAGAGAAAATTGCTCTTGAGTTAAATTATCCCACTTTTCCACATCCATCATTTTCAATGCTTCTGACGGCATAAAATTCTCTTCTTCTGTCTGTTCTGCACGTCTATTCCAAGGACAAACATCTTGACATATATCACAACCAAATGCCCAACCTTCAAGTTTTCCTTCAAACTCATCAGGTATAAAATCTTCCTTATTTTCTATGGTTAAGTATGAAATGCATCTGTTTGCATCTATAGAGCGGTGTGGTAGTATTGCTTGAGTTGGGCACGCATCTATGCAACGAGTACAACCACCACAAGCATCATTCATAAACTCATCATTATAAGGGAGTTCTAGATTTACAACTAGTTCACAAATAAAAACAAAAGAACCTAACTTTCTGTTTATTAGAAGACTATTTTTCCCAATCCAGCCTAATCCTGCTTTTACAGCAAGCACATTCTCTAATAATGGAGCTGAGTCTGTAAATACTCTACCTTCCAAATCGGGGTATAACTCCTCTTTAATATAATTGAAGAGTTGCATCATTTGTGGTCTTAAAATATCGTGATAATCTTGCCCATAGGCATATTTTGATATTTTTGGAAAATTTTCAGAAAGTGTTTGATCTTTATGATAGTAATTTTTTAAAAGAGTAATAACAGTTTTACTTCCCTCAACAAGTTTAGAGGGGTCTACTCTTTTTTCAAAATGGTTGGCCATATATGCCATTCCGGCATTATAGCCATTGTCCAACCATTTTTGCAATCTTTCTTTATCTTCTTTTAACTCCTCAGCTTTTGAGAAACCAACAGCATCAAACCCCAAACGAAGAGCCTCTTCTTTGATAAGCCTTCCACGTTGTTGCTTAATTAAATCCATAAAAGAAGATAATAAATTTTATAACAATCCTAGCTCTAAAAGAGCTTCGTCTGATAACATGTCTCTATCCCACGGTGGGTCAAAAGTCATATTTACTTTAACATCTGTTACTCCTGGCAAGTCGCGCACTGTTTCTTGCACCTCAAGTGGCATTGATTCTGCAACAGGACAATTTGGTGATGTTAATGTCATCACAATATTTACTGCACCTTCATCATTCACATCAATTTCGTAAATTAATCCAAGGTCATAAATATTTACTGGTATCTCTGGGTCATAAACAGTTTTTATCGCATTGATAACATCTGTTTCCATTTTTAATATATTATCCATAGCTATTAAGATTTTATGACTTTAATATCTTATTTAACTCTAAAAAAGAGGCTAAATTATTTAGCCATCTTTGCTTTATATGCAACAGCATAAAGTCTTATTTGTTTAACCATTGCCAAAAGCCCATTGGACCTAGTTGGCGATAGATGTTCTTTCAATCCTATTTTATCAATAAAATAGAGTTCATTTTCAAGAAGCTCATCTGGGGTTCTGCCGCTAACAACTCTTAAAAGAAGCGATACAATGCCTTTTACAATTATTGCATCACTATCTGCATAGAAATTAATTTTACCATCATCCCACTCTGCTTGCAACCAGACTCGTGATTGACAACCTTCAATTAAATTTTGGTTAGTTCTATATTCCTCTTTAAAATCATTAAAAGAGTTTCCCTCTTCGATTAATAATGAGTATTTATCCATCCAATCATCAATGATTGCATACTCTTCTATAATTTCGTCTTGAACCTGATTTATAGTCATCTTTTTTATTTTAATAAATATTTCAGCAAAATTAAGATTTTATTTTTTATGATAACATAGATGCAATTCTTTTTACTGCATTTACCAAAATATCTATCTCCTCTTTTGTATTATATAGTGCAAAAGAAGCACGTACTGTACCTGTAATATTATATTTATGAACTAATGGCTCTGCGCAATGATGTCCTGTTCTGACTGCTATTCCCATTTTATCTAACAAAGTACCGATATCAAAATGATGGGCATCTTTAATTAAAAAAGAGATTAAGCTTGTTCTGTTTTCATTTGTGCCATAAAAAATGATATTATCAATTTTATTAAGCTCTTGCCAAGCATACTGAAATAGCTCTTCTTCGTGTTTTATAATATTATCTAAACCTATTTCATTAATATATTCTATTGCAGCGGCCAAGCCTATTGCACCAACATAATTTGGTGTGCCAGCTTCAAATTTATATGGCAACTCATTAAATGTGGTTTCTTCAAATGTTACATTTTGTATCATCTCGCCACCACCCCTAACAGGTTTCATCTTTTCGAGCCACTCTTTCTTTCCATACAATATACCAATACCCGTTGGTCCATAAATTTTATGTCCAGAAAAGAGATAAAAATCTGCATTTAGCTTCTGAACATCAACCTTTGTATGCTGAATTGCTTGCGCTCCGTCGATCAATACTGGAATATTATGATTATGAGCTATTTCGACAATCTCTTCAACAGGATTGATTGTCCCAAGTACATTACTAATATGAGAAACAGCGATTAACTTCACCTTACTAGAAATCAACTGCCTAAAACTATCCATATCTAAAGAGCCATCCTCATTTATTGGAATAACTCTTAATTTTATCTTTTTTCCATCTCCAACAATTTGCCAAGGCACAATATTAGAATGATGCTCCATTTCTGAGATGATAACCTCATCACCATCTTCAAAAAATGTTTGCATAAAAGATTGAGCAACAACATTTACAGCATCGGTAGTTCCTTGTGTAAAAATTACCTCTTCTCTATGTTTGGCATTTATAAAATCAGCAACTATATCTCTTGCTTTTTCATATTTTTCAGTAGAAACAATGCTCAAACTGTGCACACCTCTATGAATATTGCTATTATATTTATAATAAACATCATTCATAGCCTCAACCACTTGCTTAGGCGTTTGCGTTGTTGCTCCATTATCAAGATAGACCAATTGATGACCATGAACTTTTTCATTTAAAATTGGGAAATCAGCTCTAATTTTATCAATTGGATAACTCATATTTACTATATATTTTAAAAATTATTCTACAACCATTGTTAGTTTTCCAGGCTCTTTAACAGAACACATAATGCATGAATCGCATTTGTCTAAATCGCCTCTAAATCTTTTCTCAACCAATGAAACAATTTGCTCTTTTAGCTCCTCTACCTCAATCTTTTCAATTACTTCATAAGCGAAAGCATACATCAATAAAATTGTAGCCTCATCAACTCCAAGACCTCTACTTCTTAAATAGAACATAGCCTCTTCGTCAAGCTGCCCAACTGTTGCTCCGTGACTACACTTTACATCGTCTGCATAAATCTCTAACTGAGGACGCGAATTTGCTTTTGCACTATCGCTCAAAATTAAATTGTTATTTGACTGATATGCATTTGTCTGCTGTGCATCTGGACGAACAATAATTCTACCAGTAAAAACCCCAGTACTATTATCATCCATAACACCTTTAAACAACTCATTGCTTTCACAATTTGGCACAGCGTGGTCGATTGTTAAGAAGTTATCAACGTGCTGATTTTTATCTATAAGATATAATCCAGAAACGTGACACTCAGACTTTTCGCCACCCATTCTAACAGTTACATTATTTCTTGTTGTACCTGTGTGCAGAGTAAAATAATTAGCATAAAGTAGCGACTCTTTCTCTTGATTGAAATAATATCCACCAACTTGAACAACTCCATTATGATGGTTTTCAAGATTAGTTAAAGTAAAATATGCCGACTCGTCAATTTGACCTTCAGTAACACTATTTACAAAGTATCTTTGAGAGGTAATTGCGTGGTCGCACATTAACACACCAACCTTTGCATTCTCCTCTACCCAGATAAAATTTCGCTGATTAACCATTGCATCATTATCTCCAGTTAGGATATTTACTATCTGAATTGGTTTTTCTAATACAACATCTTTCTCAACATGTAAGAAAATTCCATCTTGTGCAAACATTGTGTTTAATGCAGCCATAGCATCTGTCTCAACAGGCACATGTTTACCATAATATTTTTCAAGAATATCAGCTTTTTCTACTGATAATTCCTTAAAACTTCCAATTGTAATACCTTTTGGTAACTCGCCTGCACTATTAAATGAAATATATTTTCCATTTACTAAAATTGCAGTATGTGCAGTCATATTATCTAAGTCGCAAGTGAATACATCTTCAATATTCCCCTCATATTTAGCCTCATCAAAACCTAAATTATAGTTTCTTAAAAAATGTGGCTGCATATCGGTATATTTATATGCTTCATTTTTTGCAGATGGTATTCCCAATTTTACGAAAGCCTTTAATGCCCCTTCTCTTGCTTTATTTACAACAGAAGATGCATTTTTTTCAATTTCTTTTTTGTGTTTTTTAAATATTTTTTCAAAATCCACAATTTCAGAAACAACCTTTATATCGTTATGCATTTTATTCATTTTTTATCCAATCGTATCCTTTTTCCTCAAGCTCTTTAGCCAACTCTGGTCCTGCAGATTTTACAATCTTACCTTGATATAAAATATGCACATGGTCTGGCACAATATAGTCTAACAATCTTTGATAGTGAGTAATAAGAATTGTTGAATTCTCTTTTGTTTGCAACTTATTTACACCATCAGCAACTACTCTAAGAGCATCAATATCTAACCCTGAATCTGTTTCATCAAGTATTGCTAACTTTGGATCTAACATTGCCATTTGGAATATTTCATTTTTCTTTTTCTCACCACCTGAAAATCCTTCATTAACAGAACGACTTGTCAAAGCTGAGTCAAGATGTAGCAAATCCTTTTTATCTCTCATAAGTTTTAAAAACTCACTTGCAGAAAGCGGGTCTTGCTCTTTATATTTTCTAATCTCATTAAGTGCTGCTCTAAGGAAGTTTGTCATACTAACACCTGGAATTTCAACAGGATATTGGAAACTTAAAAACAGACCTTCACGAGCTCTATCCTCTGGTGCTAAGTCTATCAAATCTTTTCCTTCAAACTCGATTGTACCTTCTGTGATTTCAAAAGCTTCATTTCCAGCTAAAACTGAAGCTAAAGTACTTTTTCCAGAACCATTAGGTCCCATTATTGCGTGAATCTCGCCAGGCTTGACATCAAGATTTATTCCTTTTAGAATCTCTTTGCCGTCTATCTTTACATGTAATCCTCTAATTTTTAACATCTTTCTATATTTGATTGTAG